>NZ_CP016757.1:1047500-1387500 GCF_001701045.1 Cloacibacillus porcorum | reverse complement strand
GGCCCGCAGAATACGGACCGCGTAATCAGTCTCCCGCGTCATGATCATCGAAACTCCCCCCTCTTTCTTCTATGTCTTCTATATATAATGTATTGTGCATAGCATAACATAGTGGATAAAATTTATCAAGTTTATCCAACATATATATTGCCTCTTTTAAGAACTGCGTATTTGAGTAACCACTGTATAACAGCACGAAGTAATTAGTATACATTTACATATGTAATTAACATTTTTAATACTATTAGTTAGTTATTTTGATTACCAAAAGGCTCTACTTCACATGAAATAAAAACAAAAATATCTTATTTAGCATTCAAAGGTGCACAGCCCGCGACCCGTTATGAGATGGCGTCGGTAGTAGCGCGCGCCCTCGTAGCGGTAGACGCTGAAAAGGCCAGCAAGCAGGATCTCGAACTCCTCAAGAAGCTCGTCATGGAATTCAAAGACGAACTCGATGCCCTCGGCGTGAAGGTCGACAAACTTGACAAGAGAGTAGCAGTCCTTGAAGATGGTATCGGCGGATGGAAAATTCGTGGTAATTTCCGCTTTGATGCTAAGTTTGCCAACGATACCGACAATGGTATGTACTACTTCAACGAGAGCAACAAAAAGAATGACTTTGAAAAAGAGCGTTTCCGTCTGTTCCTCACAAAGCAGATCAGTGAGAATACCTACTTCTACGCTCAGTACCGTACAGGCGCTGACGGGGCAGGTAATTCTGCTAATGGTGGGCGTGGCGATACGCAGCATATGCGCTGGTCACATATGTTCGTGAACACAAAGCTTCCCTATGACATCGACTTCCGCGTTGGACGTTTCGCAGTTGACTTTGAAGGCGATTATGGACTCTACATTGACAACGATGCCATCTTTGGTGACTTCCGTACGGACGGCTTCCAGGCTAGCAAAAAGTGGAATACTTTTAAAGCTACGGCTGCCATTGGACGTAACGACAACTTCGGCGATGATTATATTGTCCTTTCTGATGGTAAAAACGGAAGCTTCATGAGCTATATCCTCGATCTCAACTGGCAGCCTAACGAGAAGTTTATGCTTGGCGCGAGCGGTTATTGGTTCGACGACGACTCGACAGCGGATACCGCTGGTGACCTCGGAATCCAGAACTACGGCATCTACGCTGGTTATAAGTTCACCCCCACAGTCGAACTGAAGGGGATTTACTACTTCCAGAAGCTCGGCTCTGATGTTCCCACATATACTGGTTTAACTGCCGGTATGACAGAGGATAGCCCGAAGGCATGGAAAGCCATCCTCGACATCAAACAGGATCTCCTCAAGTTCACAGGACTCTGGATCGAATACTCACAGCAGGATAATACGTATCTCGGTCTGACAAATCGCTATTCAATCGGCGGCGGTGCGTATGACTATGTTGGAAGAAACATGGACTTCTCAAATCCTTTCGGAACTTCCAAGTGGTGGTTTGTGAAGGCCGACCAGAAATGGAACGACAAGTGGAGCAGCTTTGTCCGCTTTGCGAATGTTGACTACGACACAGACTGGCTCGACGACGCTACGGAGTGGGGTCTTGGTGTTGGCTATCAGTACACACCGGCTCTCTACTTTGAACTTGCCTACGATCAGGTTGATCACGGCGATAATTCCTTCCTTAGCGGAACAACAGCCGCACAGGGTAAAGATCACGTTATCCGCTTCCGTACCAACGTCAGCTTCTAAGCTAGCAGCTTAACTCAAAACAGAGACCCGAAAGGGTCTCTGTTTTTCTAAGAATGCTTTTACATATCGGCTTCTTCATCTTTTATTTATTACTTCTTTATAAAAAATCTCTCAAATGGAGGCATTTAATTGAAAAAACTCACGACACTGCTGATAATCCTTGGTTTGCTTTTTGGTAACTTAAGTACCTTGACAGCTCCCTCTTTTGCCGATACTTTTGACCAGGTACTTCAACGCTGGACAAAATCTCGTAAGATAGTAGACGAGGATGGCGCTAATCTTGAGGTCAGAGCTACGTATTATTCTGCAGAGTTCATAGAGGCTCTTGTTCAGAAAGAGGCTAAAGACAACCTGTGGACTCAGCAGGAGGCGGATGATTACAAGTATAAGTTTCTCTCTAGCCTTAAACTGGACGAACTTATCCCTATACAGATAGAGTTTATAAACAACGGACCAACGATGTTCCTTGGCCCCTTCGACATAATGGTAAAGCTGCGGATTGCTGGCAAGACCTATAAACCGGTAGATTATGACCGTCGCTTCAACTTTAAGTTCCAGGGGAAGAAAGAGGGGCTGGTATTTTTCCCAAGGTTTGATGAAAAAACGGGAAAAGATTTATTAAAGGGTGTTAAAAATGTGAGCATAGAATTTGTACCGGCTATAAGCCCCATACTCGAAGGCCGGAATATCAGCTTCATCTGGGATATTGCTAGGGACGATCCGCAGGCTTTGTACAAAGGCGCAGCCGCCAATAAGCTTGAGACAGACCGTCTGCTGAAGCGCCTTGAGAAGCTGCGCAAGGACAAGGCAGAAGAAGAGGCCAAGTTAAAGGCCATCAATGATGAGATCTCAACTATCCAAAACCGTTTGGATGAGTTAGCAAGACAATAAAGACAAGTAACGTATACGTTATACTGAAATTAGACCATAAAAACAGTCCCGGCGAATTTATGCGCCGGGACTGTTTTATTATGTATTTATCTTATTGTTTAGCAAGTTCATCCAAACGTGCTTGGATTGTGGCAATTTCGCTGTTGATAGATGCCAGCTTAGATTCTTCATCAGCTTTATCTTTACGAAGGCGCTCAAGGCGTTTGATCAGGCGGTCAGTCTCCATGCGAGCTGCTGTAGAGCCCTGATACAACTTGTCTGGATCGTCTTTTGCTATATCCCAGATATAAAAGGGGGCCTTGCCATCCAATATTGGGCTTATCGCCGGCTTGAATTCCAGGCGAACGGACTTTACACCTTCAAGTAAATCCTTGCCTGTCTTGACATCATACCTGGGAAAAAAGACAAGACCGTCCTTCTGTCCCTGAAAACCAAAGTTGAAGCGCTTGTCATATTCGATCGGTTTATATGTTTTGTTCTTTATCCTGAGACTGACCATATTATCAAATGGGCCAAGATGCATAGTCGGACCGTTATTTACAAACTCGATATAGATGGGGATAGTCTCGTTAAGATTCAGTGCCGTGAGGAACTTGTATTTAAAGTCCTCTGTCTCTGATTCCGTCCAAAGATTCTTTTTCGCCTCTGACTGAATATAGGCCTCCATATATTCGGCGGAATAGTAAATAGCTTTGACCGCCAGATTGCCGTCCATATCACTCTGGAATAGCTGCTTTTTCGTCCATCTCTGCATCACCTGGTCAAAAGCATCGGCGTTTGCTGTAAGCGGCATAGCCATAAGCAGCAAGAGGGAGGCTACAAGTAAAGATATTTTCTTCATGTATGAGAAGCTCCTTTCATATTTTACTATTTTTATGAAGACATACGGAAATTGAATCTGAATGATATAAAGTTAATAAAGACGTAAAAAACAGAGCCCCTTTCGGGGCTCCGTTTTGTGTTAAACGAGTTGATTAGAAGTTGACTGTTGTGCGGAAACGGAAGATATTGTCTTTGCCGTTGTATTCCTGGAAGGCGCCATCGCCGTAGTCAACGCTGTCGTATTCAAGCTTGAACTGAATGGCGGGTGTGTACTGATATCTTACGCCAACGGTCCAGTTCTTCGTGTCGTCGATGCCGTTTGTATCCCAGTCAGCCTGCCAATAACGCAGATAGGTACTGAACTTGTCGTTCCACTGCTGGTCAGCGATGATGTTGAATATCTTCGCGGTACCGGTATTGAACGGCTGGTTGTTCATTTCGTTGGCACCAAGATACTGATAGGAATTTGTTCCAAAGAACGTATTGTCCTGCTGTGCGTATTCAATCCAGAGTGAGGTGAACTTGAGGAGATCCTGTTTCACATCGAGAATGGCTTTCCATGACTTAGGATCATCGCCATCAAAGCTGAAACCAGGATCGAGATCCTGGAAGTAGTAAACACCCTTCAGCTGGACTGCCGGTGTAAAGTTATAGCCAGCATAAATACCATAGGTATTGACGTCAACAAGTGCGTTGAGATTGTCAGCATTCCACCAATAGCCCATAGCACCAAGCATCCATTTCTCGCCGTTTGCACCAATCTTAAGAGCATAAGTCATATGGGTATTGTCATCGCCTTCTGTAACGATGTCATCATTATACTCGATACCAGCATTACGACCGACGATACCTGTCACATTAAACATACCCCATGTCTTAGCAAACTGGAAGCCATCGACATCCCAGTCGCCAAAGGTGGCGTCGTTGTTGACAGTGTAAGGATCATACAGGCCAAGATCGCCTTCCCAGTCAAAGTTGAAACGTCCAAAACGGAAATTGACATCATAGGGAAGTTTTGTATCGACATAAGCACGATCCCATGTGAAGCTCCCGTCAGCTGCGTTTATACGAACTAACAGCGACGTATTTTCATCGATCTGTTTGCCAAGGAAGAAACGCAGACGGCCAAACTTAAAGCTTCTGTCATCATCGGGAGCGCTGTCATAATCAGTGAAGTTCGCATCGAAGTATATCTGTCCGCTGAGCTTCCAACCGCCAAGATTCTTCTCAAGCACGGCAACGCGCTTGTCGATTTTGTCGACCTTCACGCCGAGGGCGTCGAGTTCGTCTTTGAATTCCATGACGAGCTTCTTGAGGAGTTCGAGGTCCTGCTTGCTGGCCTTTTCAGCGTCTACCGCTACGAGGGCGCGCGCTACTACCGAGGCCATTTCATAACGGGTCGCGGGCTGTGCACCTTTGAATGCTAAATGATTATTAAAACTATTCTTATTGTATAAAAAATTATCTTATAGATTTCTTTTTTGCTAATCTATTGTATGTATTTTATACATTTTAATCTCTACTAAAATATATTTTTTATGATTTATTACACAGAGCGAATATTCAAATCGTCACTTTTCCATCATTGTAAAATAAACAGGTTACGTTATACTGATATATATTGATACTAATTACTATCATAAAAGAGGTGTTCTTATGGATGTTCTGTTGTTTACGAAGATGTTATCCGACAAACAAATAAATGATCTTAAACGCATGCAATATAAATATTCTGTATCTGATGTATCCGAGTTTATTGCTTTGCTCAAGAGCACTATGTACAAATGTCTTCCTCTGCGTGATTTTTCAGGGAAGGCTTTGGTCTATCTCGACAACATTACAAGAGTCAACTTGAGCTCCGTCAAATTGTTGCTTTCCCCCCAGATCAACGAAAATTCTTTTAGCGTTAAGGCTATGGAAGATGAAATACATTCAACTCTTACTATTGAAAATATTGCTTCATCACGCGATAGCATCCGGAGAATCCTCGGCGGCTATGCCCCGTTGAATGAAAATGAAAACAGTATCTATGGTATTAAGCGTGGCTTGGAATTCATCGCTGACTTGGACCATAAAATCACAGAGGCAAATCTTCATAAACTATACCAGACCTCGGTGGGGGAATATCTCGACGAAAACGACAAATTACTGCCAACGCACACCTATCGGCATGATGATGTTTTCATAGTCGGAAATAAGGTGGAGCAACAGGGGCTTCATCATTCGAAGCTGCCGGAGTATATGGGAGAGCTGATAGAATTTATCAATCAGAAGGATGATATACATGATCTTGTTAAGGCTGCTGTTATTCATTTTTATATAGCATACTTGCATCCTTTCTTTGACGGTAACGGAAGGACAGCCAGATTGGTGCATCTGTGGTATTTAGTCCAGCAGGGATATTCCTCCGCGTTGTATGTTCCATTTTCCAGCTATATCAATGACAGCCGTAAAGATTATTACAAGGCTTATTCACTCATAGAACAGAACGCAAATATTAGCGGTATGATAGATATCACGCCGTTTCTCTCTTATTTCATTGAAAATATCTACAATAAGCTGAGCTTGGAAAGGTCGCAATCTGATACTCTTCAGATATACAAAAACCTATTATCCGAAGGCAGGATAACAGAAAAAGAACGTGACCTATGGAATTTTGTTTTATCTGTGTACGGAGTCAATGAGTTCTCAACAAAGCAGTTGGAAAGAGATTTTAGGAATGCCGCCTATGCCACTGTTCGCAGCTTCGTTTTAAAATTTGAGACTCTAGGACTGCTATTTGGGCAAAAATATGCTAATAAAGTAAAATACAGGGTTAGGTAAAGTTATGGAGTTAACCGCAACAGAATAAATAAAAAGGTGCAGCGAAAATAGCAAATTATTTTCACTGCACCTTTTTATTTTAACGGTAACGAAAAATCTTAGACTTATTGCTTAGCAAGTTCATCCAAACGGTTTTGGATAGTTGATATCTCATCATTGATGGCCTTTAACTTGGCCTCTTCTTCGGCCTTGTCCTTGCGCAGTTTCTCTAAACGTTTCAGCAGACGGTCAGTCTCTACACGTGCGGCGGTCTTTCCCTGGTAGAGTTTTTGCGGGTCGTCGTTGGATACATCCCAGAGAAATTTTATAGGCTGTCCCTTTGTAATTGTTGGTGCGATGGCACTGCGGAGTTCCAGGGTAACGGTCTTTACCCCTTCTAGGAGATCTTTACCTGTCTTTTCATCATAGCGTGGGAAGTATACGAGCCCCTCTTTCTTGCCCTGAAACTTAAAATTCAGCCGTTTATCATAGTCCACCGGTTTGTAGGCTTTATTTTTTATCGTTAATTTAGCCATTATATCGAATGGTCCCATGTACATTGTTTCTGCGTTGTTGTTGAATTCTATCTGAATGGGGATCATTTCATCCAGCTTGAGAGCGCTGAGAAACTTGTATTTATAGTCGTCAGCCTCCTGTTGTGTCCACAGGTTCGCCTCAGCCTCTTTCTGAATATATGCCTCGATAAACTCCGCAGAGTAATAGGTTGCTTTTATCTCCAGATTGCTGAGTTTATCTTCTCCAATATATTTACGTGACTTTGTCCACCGGTCGAGTACCTGTCCAAAGGTATCTGCGTTGGCAAAAGAGATTGCTATTAGACTCAAAAGCGTCGCCATAAGCAAAATCGGTACTAATTTTTTTCTCAAAAGAGTTTTCCTCCAGTCTGATTTGTTTTGCTTTATAAAGCCGGATGAAATAGATTAGAAACTAGAACATGAAGTTCTTAACAAAACAGAGGCCCGAAGGCCTCTGTTTTGTGTTGTTGAATGTTTTGTTGTTCAGACAGTTAACAATTAGAAATTGATCGCTGTACGGAACTGGAACACGTGATCCTTGCCGTTGTATTCCTGAGCGATACCATCGCCGTAGTCAACCTGGTCATAGGCGAGACGGAAAGCAACTGCCGGAGTGTACTGATAAGTTACGCCAACTCCATAGCCTTTCGCATCGTCAAGACCTTCGGTGTCGAAATCAGCCTGCTGATAACGGAGGTAGCTGCTCCACTTGTCGTTCCATTTCTGGTCGGCATAGATGAAGAAGAGTTTCGAAGTACCGTCATTCCAAGGCATGTTCTGTGAGATTGACGCCGCGTTCGCTGAATCAACGCCGAAGCTGTAAGGATCTCTTACACCATTGAAGGTATTATCCTGCTGCTGGTATTCAAAGCGAAGTCCGGTGAACTTAAGGGCTTCCTGACGGACGTCAAGTGTAGCTCTCCACGCCTTCGGGCTGTCTTCATAGCCAGCCGCTATACCCTCGTCAAGATCCTGGAAGTAATAGGTTCCCTGAAGGGCAATCGCCGGTGTGAAGTTGTAGGAGGCATAGATGCTGTAGGTGTTGAAGTCAGTATCTTCGAGCTCCGCTATATCACCGTCTTCTTTGACCCAGACTCCGTTGGCGCCGATGAAGAACTTCTCATTGGGCTGCCATGTGAGGTCGAGGGCATAGTGCATATAGCTCGTGTCTCCGAGATTTCCAGTGCTCAGATCGATAGCGCCATCCTTATCAATGACATAACCAGGGCCTTTGTATGCGCCACTGAATGTGTTACGACCGACAACAGCCTTCGCTGAGAACGTACCCCAGCTCTTTGTGAACTGGAAACCGTCTACACGATAGTCGCCGAAGATCGCATCGTTGTCTACATAGAGACCATGGTCGCCTTCAAAGTCGAGGAAGAAACGTCCTACACGGTAGCCAACGCCATAGGGAAGCACTGTGTCGACATAGACCTGACGGATATTGAATCCATCAACGTCACCGTAACCGCTCTTGCCGCCCGAAGCTTCGGAACCGGCGCGGAACTGGGCGTAGAAGCTCGTCGTTTCGCTGATCTGCTTTGTAAGCGTCAGACGGAAACGGTCTTTCTCAAAGTCTGTGTCGAGTCCGTTTGATGTGTAGGAGCTGAAATCCTGATCTCCACCGGCGAAGTTGGCGTCAAACCAGAACTGTCCGGAGAGTTTCCATCCGCCGAGACGATCTTCAAGAACGGCAACGCGCTTGTCGATTTTGTCGACCTTCACGCCGAGGGCGTCGAGTTCGTCTTTGAATTCCATGACGAGCTTCTTGAGGAGTTCGAGGTCCTGCTTGCTGGCCTTTTCAGCGTCTACCGCTACGAGGGCACGCGCTACTACCGAGGCCATTTCATAACGGGTCGCGGGCTGTGCACCTTTGAATGCGCCATCAGGATATCCTGATACGATTCCGCGGGAAGCGAGGAGACCTACTGCATCATAGGCCCAATGGCCCTGGGGTACATCCATGAACGGGTTTGTTGCTGCGAGTGCCGGAGCGGCGAACGCTACTACGGCAACCATTGCGAGTACTGCCATAAACTTTTTCATTACTTGTACAACCCCCTTGGTTGTTTTTTAGTTTTTTTATTACGCAGAAGCTCTGCTTCAAGGGTTGCCAGCATTCATACTCAAGTCTCCAATGTTTCCTTGCTCTACGTTTGCCGTCAACCTTTTCAAGTTTTACCTCTGCCTTAAAAATCTGCTCTCCTTTATTGGCTGGGGGTTGGTTTTCACCTCTCTTTCTTGCCGTCCAGGGTCGTCGCAGAATTCCAAGCTACTTGGGGTCCAAATTGTCAAGTTGCAAATTGCCAGCGAACATTTTTTCCTAATCGCTTGTAAGCATTATACATATATTTTTTTATAGCTGTATGGGTCTGTGGTCTCATGTTGATGTAATGGGGCTATTTAATATTCAAATTTTGTTATATTTTCTTATCTCGTTACACAAGTTTTATACAAAATGGGGGATTGTAAAAATGGCATTGATTTATCTCACGCAACCTATCTGTGACAAGGCACTCCCCACGGACAAGCGCTATGACCTGCGCGACACGTTTGTTCGCGGCCTTTTTCTTCGCGTGGAGGTTTCCGGCAGGAAGACGTGGTACTTAAGCTACCGAACGCCACCGCCCGAGAAGAAACTGAAGAACAAAAAGATAATCTCCGCATCCCTTGTAAATCTCGCCGCCGCGCGTAAGATCGCCAAAGAGTATCTGGCGAAATTGTATCTGGAGGGGGTAGATCCGGCTACGCTTATGAATCCGGAGAAACATACCAGCACAGGCGTGACGCTGCGCGAGTTGATCGACGAATACGAACCTTGGGTCAATTCGCATCAGAAGAGCGGCACGGTGACTCTGCGGGCCTTAAGGCTTTTTAAAGAGTTTCTCGACGTGCCGGTGTCGTCTCTCTCCACGGAAGCTATCGAGCGATGGCAGATGGATAACATCGGCCAGATAAAAAGGGCCACGATCAACCGCCGTATCGCGGCGCTGCAGGCTGTGACGTCTTGGGGAGTCAAGCATGGTTTACTCGACGAGATCCCCTTTAAGGCTCCCAAGCTGCCGCAGACGGATTCCAGGGTGGTCGCCCGTTTTTTGACGAAAGAGGAGCGCGCGCGTCTGATGTCGGCGCTTGACGAAAGGGAGAAGCTGCAGGGAGCGGATTATCTGAAGCCGGCCGTAATTTTAAGTTTGAACACCGGCATCAGGAAGGGGACGCTGTTGGGGCTCAAGTGGGAGGATGTGGATTTTAAGCTGCGCAGCCTCAATCTCCGCGCGGAGATCATGAAGGGTGGAAAGGACGCGGTCATCCCTCTCAACAAGATCGCTTATAAGACGCTGGTGAATTGGCAGAAGTTCACCGGTGCGGATACCGGCTTTATTTTTTCCGCGGCGGACGGAGGACGCCGAAATGACATAACGCGCCCCTTCATGAGGGTGTTGGAAAAGGCAGGGGTAAAAAATTTTACGTGGCATTGCCTGAGACATGATTTCGCGAGCCAGCTCGCGATCGAAGGCGTTACGCTTCACATAATCCAAAAGCTATTGTGCCATGGTTCGATCGCAATGACGCAGAGGTACGCCCACCTTTCTCACAACTCTCTGGAGGAAGCGGTCAATATGCTCCGCCATTAATCACTAATTACCCATTTGTTACACATTTAAAAAAACTTTGAAACAACACTGATTATTGCACGCGGAGCTGTGCATTCAAAGGTGCACAGACCGCGACCCGTTATGAGATGGCCTCGGTAGTAGCGCGCGCCCTCGTAGCGGTAGACGCTGAAAAGGCCAGCAAGCAGGACCTCGAACTCCTCAAGAAGCTCGTCATGGAATTCAAAGACGAACTCGACGCCCTCGGCGTGAAGGTCGACAAAATCGACAAGCGCGTTGCCGTTCTTGAAGAGAACCTCGGCGGATGGAAACTCTCCGGACAGTTCTGGTTTGACGCCAACTTCGCCGGTGGGGATCAGGCTCACAGCTCCTACACAGAAGGTAATAACGACACAGATTTCCAGAAAGACCGAATTCGTCTTACCCTTCAGAAGCAGATCAGCGATACTACCAGCTTTTACGCCCAGTTCCGCGCTGGTTCTGAATCCTCAGGTGGAAGACCTGGACATGGTGACGCTGGTTGGCTAAATCTTCGCCAGGTATATGTTGACACTGAACTTCCCTATGGTGTGGGCTACCGCGTAGGACGTTTCTTCCTTGACTTTGAAGGCGACCACGGTCTCTATGTTGACAACGATGCGATCTTCGGAGACTACCGTGTAGACGGTTTCCAGTTCACGAAGAATTGGGGCTCTTTTGCTGCGAAGGCAGTTATAGGACGTAATACCGATTACAGCAATCCTGTGGAAAATGGTGATGAGTTTTTAGCTGACATCACTGATTCTTACATGAACTATGCTCTTGACCTTACCTGGCAGCCAAACGAGAAGTTCTTTGCCGGAGTTAACGGTGTATGGATGCAGGAAGATGGCGATGAAGCATGGTCGGATGCAGATCTTGACATCAACACTTACAGTGTTTATGCCTCTTACAGCTTCACACCAGCAATCACTCTCCAGGGAACATATTACTTCCAGGATCTTGGTTCTGATGTAGTCCGTTATGGATATCTTGATCGCCAAACTACAGGTAATGTAACGGAGGATAGCCCGCAGGCATGGAGAGCAACACTTGACCTTGGTCAGGATCTCCTGAAGTTTACCGGCATTCGCTTTGAGTACATGCAGCAGGACAACACCTTCGCCGGTGTACGCGATCCTTATAGCTTCGGCGTTGATTCTGCTAAGGCAGCGTCGATTTCTGACAATATGCCCTGGAACGACGGCACTTCAAAGCTCTTCTTTATCTATGCCACCCAGAAGTGGAACGATAAGTGGAGCAGCTACCTCCGTTACCAGCAGGCTGACTTTGACACCGACGGTCTTGACGATGCAAAGGGTTACGGCGCTGGTGTAACGTATCAGTACACACCGGCCATTGCTTTCCGCCTTGCCTATGATCAGGTCGACTACGGAAGCGATAACCTTGCTGGATTCAAGAACGACAAAGATCACGTATTCCAGTTCCGTACAGCGATCAATTTCTAATTGTAAAACTGTCTGAACAACAAAACATTCAACAACTAAAACAGAGGCCTTCGGGCCTCTGTTTTGTTAAGAACTTCATGTTCTAGCTTCTAATCTATTCCATCCGGCTTTATAAAGCAAAACAAATCAGACTGGAGGAAAACTCTTTTGAGAAAAAATTTCGTACCGATTTTGCTTATGGCGGCGCTTTTGAGTCTCATAGCAATCTCTTTTGCCAACGCAGATACCTTCGGACAGGTACTCGACCGGTGGACAAAGTCACGTAAATATACTGGCGAAGACAAACTCAGCAATCTGGAGATAAATGCAACCTATTACTCCGCGGAGTTTATTGAGGCATATATTCAGAAAGAGGCTGAGGCGAACCTCTGGACACAGCAGGAGGCGGACGACTATAAATATAAGTTCCTCAGCGCCTTGAAGCTGGACGAGATGATACCGATACAGCTAGAGTTCAACAACAACGCTGAAACGATGCACATGGGGCCGTTTGATATCATGGTCAAATTAATAATAAAAAACAAGAGCTACAAGCCGGTAGATTATGACAAACGCCTCAACTTCAAATTTCAGGGCAAGAAGGAGGGGCTCGTCTACTTTCCACGCTACGATGAAAAGACCGGCAAAGATCTGTTGGAAGGCGTAAAGACCGTTACCCTGGAACTTCGCAGCGCTATCGCACCGACGATCACAAAGGGCCAGCCGACGAAATTTCTCTGGGATGTCTCCAACGACGACCCGCAAAAGCTCTACCAGGGAAAGACCGCGGCCCGTGTCGAGACTGACCGTCTGCTGAAGCGCTTAGAGAAACTGCGCAAGGACAAAGCCGAAGAAGAGGCCAAGTTAAAGGCCATCAACGACGAGATATCAACTATCCAAAACCGTTTGGATGAGCTTGCTGAACAATAGATATAACAAGACACACTATACTAAAATTGGACAATAAAACAGGCCAGGCTGAGTTATCTATCCGCCAGGCCTGTTTTATTGTGTGTTTACTATTGCTTAGCTAGTTCGTCCAAACGTGTTTGAATCGTGGCAATTTCGCTGTTAATAGTAGATAATTTTGTTTCTTCATCTGCTTTGTCCTTGCGTAACTTTTCAAGACGCTTGAGCAGGCGGTCCGTTTCGAGTTTATTTGCCGTCGCACCTTTATATAGTGCCTGCGGATCGTCGCGGGCGATATCCCAGATAAATGTAATGTCTGCACCCTCCAACATTGGGCTTATTGCGGATACAAATTCTAGCCTTACGTTTTTAGCGTCTTTTAACAGCTCTTGTCCAGTTTTTTCGTCATATCTGGGAAAAAATATTAATCCCTCTTTTTTACCCTGAAATTGAAAGTTAAAACGTTTATCGTAATCGACAGGTTTATACGCTTTATTTTTTATTCTGAGCTTTACCATTATATCAAAGGGCCCCATGTGCATTGTTGGGCCGTTATTGATAAACTCCACCTGTATTGGTATCATTTCGTCAAGCCTTAGACTACCAAGAAATTTATATTTATAATCCTCCATTTCCTGCTGAGTCCATAGATTGTCTTTAGCCTCTTTCTGTACGAGAGCTTCTATAAACTCGGAGGAATAGTAAGTGGCTCTAATTTCTAGATTGCCGCCATCTTCGTCTATAACCTTTGTCGATTTTGTCCAGCGCTGAAGTACTTGGGCAAATGTTGCTGCGCAAGAAGCAGGGACAACGCTGGGATAAATCAAGAGCGCTGTGAGAAGAATCAATAGTGATGTGAATTTTTTCAAATTGAATGCCTCCAATTCAGTGATATTCTTTGTAATAAAGACGAGAATAAAATAGAGAAGAATGAATAAAGGATATAAAACTCGCTCGCTTAAAAAATAGAGACCCGTACGGGTCTCTATTTTTGTGTAAATTAACTTAGATTAGAAATTGACTGTTGTACGGAAGCGTACGACGTGGTCTTTGCCTGTAGCTCCATCGAAACCAAGAAGGTTCGTGTCGCCGTGGTCGACCTGGTCGTAAGCGAGTTCAAAGTAAAGAGCCGGTGTGTACTGATATCCAATACCTACACCCCATTCTGTCGCGTCGTCAAGATAATCTGTATCGTAGTCGACATTCGCGAAACGAACAAAGCTACTCCACTTGTCGTTCCATTTCTGGTCGGCCTTCACAAACCACCACTTCGAGGTCCCGTAAGGATTGGCATAGTCCATGTTACGTCCGACATAATCGTAGTTACCGCCGCCGCCACCGATCGAGTAACGGTTTTCGTAACCGAGGAATGTGTTGTCCTGCTGCGAGTATTCGATCCAGAGTCCTGTGAACTTGAGAAGGTCCTGTTTGATGTCGAGGATTGCTTTCCAAGCCTTCGGGCTATCTTCCGTATCCCCAGCCTTTACAGCTCCGTAAGTCATTACATCACTTCCGAGGCTCTGGAAATAATAGATACCCTTTAACTGAATTGACGGTGTGAAGCTGTATCCAGCATAGAGACCATATATATCTATGTCGTAATCCCCATCTATTGACTTTACAACACTCTTGCCTACTACTTTGTTATTTTCTACTACGTTCTCGGTCACATTTCTGGTTGTCGAGTCGGCCTTAAACCAGTAACCTGTCGCACCGGCGAAAAGCTTTTCGTTGGGCTGCCAGTTGAGGTCGAGAGCATAAGTCATATATGTACCCTCGCCACGATTGATGTCCATTCCGTAGTCATTGCCAAAATTATCGTTGCGTCCTACGATTGCTGTCGCCTTAAAAGTGTTCCACTTCTTGGTGAGCCTAAAGCCATCTGTACGGAAGTCGCCAAAGATAGCATCGTTGTCGGTATAGAGTCCGTAGTCACTTTCAAAGTCAACTCCGAAACGTCCAACGCGGAAATCGATGTCATAGGGGAGCTTGGTATTCACATAGAGATGTGACCAACGCATGTGCTGGAGATCTCCACGGCCATCACTATTACCCGCTGAATCGCTGCCCGTGCGATACTGAGCATAGAAATAAGTGTTCTCACTTATCTGCTTTGTGAGGAAGAGACGGAACTGGCTCTTTGTGAATTCGTTATCCGCACCATTAGCCGTGTAGTAATTAGTATCGTGGTCGCCTCCAGCAAATTTAGCGTCGAAGCGGAACGTTCCACGAATTTTCCATCCGCCGATACCGTCTTCAAGGACTGCTACTCTCTTGTCAAGTTTGTCGACCTTCACGCCGAGGGCGTCGAGTTCGTCTTTGAATTCCATGACGAGCTTCTTGAGGAGTTCGAGGTCCTGCTTGCTGGCCTTTTCAGCGTCTACCGCTACGAGGGCGCGCGCTACTACCGAGGCCATCTCATAACGGGTCGCGGGCTGTGCACCTTTGAATGCTAAATATATTTATTTTGTATTTATAAAATTATATAAAAATACATTAAGTAATTAATTTTAATTACTTTTAGTATATAACAATAACTATTATGTTCTATAATTATGTTGTTAGCGCTTATTAGTTATACGGACGATATATTTTTTGCCATAATTCCGCAGAGCATATACCTCGTTTATTGTTGTATTTCTTTCAGATGGGTTACTTTAAATTTTTCGCGCGCACCTATATATAACCTATATATAAAGGTAGGTTTTATTTATTGTCACTACGAAGAAACAATATGGACGCGTCATAATTTATCTTGATGATACTGTTATGATAAATATTTGATATAAAACCTTCTATATATAATAGGGTAGAAAAAAGCCCGAGCGTTATGCTCGGGCTTTTTTCTACCGGGATGGTTCTATCACTGAATCGCCGCCAGTTCGTCCAATCTTGCCTGTATAGTTGATATCTCGCTGTCTATCGCCGCCATCTTCTTCGCCTCTTCCGCCTTATCAGCGCGCAGCTTTTCAAGACGCTTCAGCAGACGGTCAGTCTCATACTTCGCGGCGGCCCTGCCCTGGAAGAGTTTGTTCGGATCGTCATTTGCGATATCCCAAATAAACTCCGTACGCCTGCCGTCGGTTATTGGGCTTATCGTCGGCGAGAATATGAGTTTTACCTGTTTTACGCCTTTAAGGAGATCCTTTCCTGTCTTCTCGTCATATCTGTTGAAGAAGACGAGCCCCTCTTTTTCTCCCTGGAATCTGAAGTTGAACCTCTTGTCGTAATCGGCCATCTTATATTCTTTACTGCCGATCATCAGCTTGGCCATGACGTCAAAGGGGCCAAGGTGCATGCTGGGTCCGTTGTTCATGAACTCTATACGGATAGGGATCATCTCTTCCAAATGCAGGGTATTCAGCAGCCGGTATTTATATTCGTCGGCCTCCTGTTGTGTCCAGAGGTTTTTATTAGCTTCGCTCTGCACCAGAGCTTCGATATACTCTGTCGAATAATAGGTAGCCTTTATCTCGAGATTTGAAACCTGGTCCTCCCTGTCAAGCAGCCTTGTCTTTTTCTCCCATCTTGAAAGGACCTGGTCTGTGGCTGCGGCATTTGCTGTGGCCGCAAAAGCGGTGATCAGACAGACGAACATCAAAAGCCCAATTATATTTCTCCTCAAAATTGTTGCCTCCTGTTTTTAAGTATCGGTGATTTATATTTGATAAATCCGCGAAATAAGACGAACTATAAGGCCTAAGCAAAAAGACGTGTTAAATTTTCCTTAAAAATACCCCCTCCTTTTGAAGAGGGAATATCAACAATCAATATTTAATAACTCTTCAAAATAAAATGAACCATAAGACCTAAGTAAAAAGACGCAATATGTCTTCCTTAAAATTACCGCCTCCTTTTAGAGGAAAATATCAACAATTAATATTTGATAATTCTGTAAAATAAAATGAACCTTAAGACCTAAGCAAAAGAACGTATTTATTTTTCATTAAAAATACCGCCTTCTGCCAATTAAACATAAGAATTAAGTAAAAAGACGTAAAAAACAGAGACCCTTACGGGTCTCTGTTTCAAGTGTTGAGTCAGATTAGAAATTGACTGTCGTACGGAACTTAACCACGTGGTTGTCTCCGCTGTAGAATCCGAGAGGATTGTTGTCACCGTAGTCGATATGGTCATAGGTGAGCTGGAAGGCCACCGCCGGTGTGTACTGGTAGTTCACGCCGATCGTGTAGTTCTTCGCGTCATCAAGAACGTCCTCATCATAGTCAGCCTGAGCGTACTTGAGGAATGTGCTCCACTTATCGTTCCACTGCTGAGTCGCGCCGACCATCCAAAGCTTCGTTGTGCTGTCAGCACCGATCGGCCTGTTGTCGGAGATTGAGGGAACTACACCCCAGTCCATGTTGTTCTGCTGGTTGAGTCCCATGAAGGAGTTGTCGACCTGCTCGTACTGGAGCCAGAGGCTGGTGAACTTGAGAGCTTCCTGCTTCACGTCGAGGACCGCTTTCCATGCCTTCGGGCTGTCTTCCATTACTGCCCACTGATCGCCAAGATTCTGGAAGTAGTAGATACCCTTGAGTTCGATCGCCGGGGTGAACTTAAATCCGGCGTAGATAGCGTAATTATTTACGTCAAGATCGTCAACATCTGCTATACCAGCGTCGCCGACATTCCAGTAACCGGTCGCGCCAAGCATGAACTTCTCGTTGGGCTTCCAGTTGAGGTCGAGGATATAACCCATGTAGTCGCCAACATTGTTCGTGTAGTCATAGCCGCCGCTGAAGTTACGTCCGATAACAGCCGTAGCGGTGAAGTTGTTCCACGCCTTACGAAGCTGGAATCCGTCTGCGCGATAGCTGCCGTAGATCGGGTTAGCGTCATATTCCCAATAGAGCCCGTTGTCGCCTTCGAAGTCAAGCAGGAAACGTCCAACGCGGAGGTCGATGTTGTAGGGGAGCTTCGTGTCAACAAAGATACGATCCCAACGAGTGTCGGCTCCGCTGATGTCGCCGCGGCCCGTACCCGCTACGTACTGTCCCATACGGAGACGTGCGTAGAGTGACGTGTTCTCCTCTATCTGCTTCCTGAAGGTGAGGTCGAACCATTCCTTGTGGAATTCGGTGCTTGCGCCATTTCCGTTATACCAATCGTTGTCGTCGCTGCTGAAGTTAGCGTCGAACTTGAAGCTTCCGGAGAGTTTCCATCCGCCGAGACGATCTTCAAGAACGGCAACGCGCTTGTCGATTTTGTCGACCTTCACGCCGAGGGCGTCGAGTTCGTCTTTGAATTCCATGACGAGCTTCTTGAGGAGTTCGAGGTCCTGCTTGCTGGCCTTTTCAGCGTCTACCGCTACAAGAGCGCGCGCTACTACCGACGCCATTTCGTAACGTGTAGCCGGCTGTGCACCTTTGAATGCTATATATTTATTTTAAGATATTATTTTCCTTTTATTCTATCTAATTGTAGTCTAATGTAATTATTATTTGTATATTTATGTATGTTTATATATTTGCATAGACTGCTTTTTTTGTCACTTGTTACACAGCAACTATACCCCGCCACTGCCGGATTTAGTCAGTTATCCCAACAACTATGCAGCGGATATCGCCCGAAGTATCTTTTATCGCCCTCAGACTCTTTGTATAGGTGTAGGCGGCGTTTTTGTTTTTAGCTGGGGTTACGGTGACCTTTTGTATGTAGGCTCTCTCTATGGCGCCGCCTGGCGTCTCCACGGGCGGGATGCGCGGAATGCGCAGTTTGTCGGCGGAGGCGGTGAATTTATCGGTATAGTGAAGGTCTATGGTCTGACAGGAAAAGTTATAACTCGGATATTCCTCCGTCATTATTTGGAAGAAACCTTTAGGAACGTCCAAGATAGGACTCTCTACCGGCTCGGCGGAGATGGCGAAGTAGTCTCCTTTGGCGATATCTTTTATATTTACCCGCAGCCACTCTTCGGCCAGCGCCGAAGCTTGTGCGGTGGCGTTTTCAATTCTTAGCCGCTCTGTGCTGATATTATTTTCCTCAAACATTGCCGTTGCCGCCTGGAAGGCGAGCGACGCGCAGATCATAAGAACGCCGCCGAAGATAAGCACTGTGACGATTACGAAGCCCTGTTTTCCGCCGGTTGGCTTTTTAACCTCCATCACTGGATATCTACCATACGGGATATCCCCTACTCGCGTATCTTTTTCAGCGCGATTTCCGCGGCTTTAAATTCGGCCTCTTTGGTCGACGCACCCCAGGCTTCGGCGAGGATTTTATCTCCCGTCATGAGCCGCACTTTGAAGTTTGAGGCATGGTCAGGACCGACGCGCTCCAGCATTTCGTAGCGCGGCACGTCTATCCCCTGCCGCTGAAAGTATTCCTGGAGTTCGGTCTTGGGGTCTTTGACGACGGAAGCTCCCGATATCTCCGGCTTGGTTTGCAGGAAGTTTGAGACGGCTTCGGCAGCTTTCTGAAATCCGCCGTCGATAAATATCGCCCCAAAGAGCGCCTCAACGCAGTCGGCGGCAATGGAATCCGTCGGCCCAGATTTTACGAGACTTTTGCCTATCCTAATGAGGCCTTTGATGCCCATCTCGGCGGCCCAGAGGCTCAGGCTGTTTTTACAGACTATCTGAGCGCGCAGACGCGTGAGCTGGCCTTCGTCATAGTCAGGATAGGAAAGGAATAGTCTGTTTGAGGTAACGAGCTCTAAAACGGCGTCGCCGAGAAATTCCAGACGCTCGTTGAATTTGACGCCGTTTTCATTCGCGTAGGAGGAATGGGTAAGCGCCTCTTGAAGGAGGTCTATATTGTTGAACTGGTAGCGCAGTTTTTTTTGAAAGGCGCGAAGAAGTTCTTCGCGCCCTTTGTCTGTCTTCATTATCAGTCTTTACAGCTCTGGATGGCAAGTACTCCGTTGTGTCCGCCGAAGCCGAAATTATTTATTATCGCCCGGTCGACCTTGGCCTCTGCCGCTTTGTTGGGAACGGTGTTGAGGTCACAGTCAGGATCGGGCGTTATCTGGTTTATCGTCGGATGGACTATGCCTTTGTCTATCGCAAGGAGCGTAGCGATCGTCTCGATGGCCCCGGCGGCGCCAAGCGCATGGCCGACCATCGATTTCGTAGAGTGGACAAGAACTTTTTTCGCGTTATCTTCGCCCAGCAGGCGTTTGATCGCCATCGTTTCCATTTTGTCGTTGAGCGGCGTTGAGGTGCCGTGAGCATTTATGAGGTCTATTTCCTCAGGCTGCCAGCCCGATTTTTTGACGGCCATCGCCATTGCGCGGTATGCTCCGTCGCCGTCGGGATCTGGGGCGGTGATGTGGTGCGCGTCGCATGAAAGGCCGTAGCCGGTCACTTCGGCGTATATATGCGCGCCGCGGGCCTTGGCGTGCTCATATTCTTCAAAAACAAGTATTCCCGCACCCTCGCCGATCACAAAACCGTCGCGCTCCGCGTCGAAGGGGCGCGAGGCATGCTTGGGATCATCGTTTCTGTTCGAAAGGGCTTTAAGCGAGGCAAATCCGGCTGTGGCAAGCGGCGATACGGCCGCCTCCGCGCCGCCTGTGAGCATCACGTCGGCGTCGCCGCGCGCGATGCAGTTGTAGGCCTCGCCCATGCTGTTTATCGAGCTCGCGCAGGCGGTAACGACTGCCATGTTCGGCCCTTTAGCGCCAAAGCGGATGGCGATGTAGGCCGCTGGCATGTTAGTGATCATCATCGGCACCATGAAGGGGCTGACCCTGTTGGGACCTTTTTCGTAGAGTACGCGGGAGTTTTCTTCGAGCGTATGGATGCCGCCCTCTCCGCTGCCAACGTAGACGCCGAACAGATTTTTATCAAGTTTTTCTATGTCAAGTCCTGAATCTTCCACCGCCAGGTCTGCCGCCGCCGCCGCGAAATGAATGACACGGTCTGTACGGCGAACCTCTTTTTTATCCAGCCAATTTTCCGGATTGAAATCTTTTACTTCGGCGGCTATTTTCGTGGTATGCTGGGCTGTATCGAATAATGTGATGAAATCGGCGCCGTTTTCCCCGCGCTCAAGGGCATTCCAGAATGCTTCTTTTCCGATTCCGATTGGGGTGACAGCACCGCAACCTGTGATTACCACTCTTCTGTTGTTCATTGGTGTCATAGGCTCCCTCCTGAGTAAGAGGGGGGACTACAGAGCAGTCCCCCAATGCTTTTCTTAGTCTTCGACTGCAAGCTTCGTCTTAACGTATTCCATCGCCTCGCCGACGGTCGTCAGCTTTTCGGCGTCCTCATCGGGGATCTCGATGTCAAATTCTTCTTCGATTCCCATGATGAGCTCGACGATATCGAGCGAGTCGGCGCCGAGGTCTTCAACAAACGAGGCTTCCGGCTTGATCTGGTCCTCTTCCGCGTTAAGGCGGTCCATTACGATTTCCTTAAGTTTGCTCTGTACTTCTTCCATTTTCATAGCATATCTCTCCTTTACGAGTATTCGTTCTCTGATTTTTTTGTTTATGTCAAAAGCCTATTATGGCTTTATAACCGTTTTACTACATTGTAATGCCGCCGTCAACCGCTATGACCTGTCCCTGTATGTATGAGGCGTTTTCAGAGGCCAGGAAGGCGACGGCCCCCGCCACATCCTGCGGCGTTCCCACACGGCCCGCCGGTATCGATTCGACAAATTTTTCTTTTAGTTCGTCCGAGAGCACGGAGGTCATGTCCGTATCGATGAATCCCGGCGCTATCGCGTTGGCGGTGATGCCTTTGGCGGCAACTTCACGCGCAAGGCTCTTTATGAAGCCGATCATGCCAGCCTTCGCCGCCGCGTAGTTGCACTGCCCCGCGCTTCCGCGCAGCGCGTTTACGGAGGTGATGGCGATGATGCGCCCCCAGCGCCCCTTAAGCATCGGACGCACCGCCTCTTTTGCGCAGTAGAATAATGAGTTGAGGTCGGTGTCTATCACGTCGCTCCATTCAGCTTCCTTCATGCGCATGAGGAGGTTGTCCCTCGTGATGCCCGCGTTGCAGACCAGGATGTTCACGGCACCCAGCTGTTCCGCCACCGTCTTGAACATCTCTTTGACCTCGGCGGCGTCGCCTACGTTGGCCTTGACGGCCACCGCCTCGCATCCCATCGCCCTTATTTCGGCGGCGACTTCGTTCGCGGGGCCCTCGGAACTGCTGTAGTTAACGGCCACGGAACAGCCGTTCTTCGCAAGCTCCAGGGCGATGGCACGGCCTATGCCGCGCCCTGCTCCGGTCACCAGCGCTACTCTCTTATCCATTGTTCATGCCTCTAAGGTAGTCGGCGGCGATCATGAGCTCTTCTGAGGTTGACACCGCATAGGGACGCTTGCCTTTGCATATCTTTCTCACAAGTCCTGAGAGGACGCTGCCAGGGCCAAGTTCGATATATCCCTCGACACCCTCGCCCTCCATCTCAAGAACAGACTGCGACCACATTACGGGCGAGAAGGTCTGGTTGTAGAGGGCTTCGCGCACGGCTGGGATCTTCTGCACCGGGCGGGCGTTCACGTTCGCGATGATGGGGAACTTCGGTTCGTGCCACTCAATGCTCTTGAACGCCTCTTTGAGCTTATCCGCCACCGGACGCATCAGGTCGCAGTGGAAGGGAGCGCTTACCCGCAGCGGCACCACTTTGGCGGTGTATTTCTGCTCGATGAGGGAGACCGCGCGGGCCACCGCTCCGGCATGGCCGGAGATGACGATCTGTGTCGGCGAGTTGATGTTCGCCGCCTGGCAGACCTCACCCTTCGCCGCTTCGGCGCAGATGGCGCTGACGTCGGAGAGTTCCATCCCGATGATGGCCGCCATAGAGCCAACTCCAAGCGGAACGGCGTCCTGCATAAGGCCGCCGCGTTTGTGCACGAGGCGCACGCCGTCCGCCAGCGAGAGCGCGCCGGAGGCTACGAGCGCCGTGTATTCGCCCAGGCTGTGCCCAGCCATGCAGGAGGGTTCTACGGCGGTACCGAGCTCCTGCTCAAGCGCCCTGAACATCGCTACGCTGACGGTGAGGATCGCCGGCTGGGTAATCTCGGTGTGGGCCAGCTCTTCAGGAGTGCCGTTGAATATGATGTCGCTGAGCGAAAATCCAAGCGCTTCGTCTGCTTCGTCAAAGATTCTCTTCGCCGAGATGTATCGTTCGTAAATATCCTTTCCCATTCCGGGACGCTGGGCGCCCTGGCCGGGGAATATCATGGCATATTTCATCTGTTATACCTCGCCATTTCTGAAAGAATGTTGTTCATCTGAGAGATAACGCTCTCTATAATGACAGCCGCCGGTTCGATGGCATGGACAAGTCCCGCGGACTGTCCCGCCATCAGGGAACCCATCTCGGTATCCCCCTCGACGACGGCAAGGCGCAGCTTTCCAGCACCGAGTGCCTCCAGCTCTTCCGCGGAGGCGCCCCTCTTTTCAAGCTCTTCGTACTGCTTAATGAATTTGTTTTTTATCGCGCGCACAGGATGTCCAAGGGAGCGTCCCGTCACCGCGGTGGCACGGTCGTTGGCCTTGGCTATTTTTTGTTTATAATTTATGTGCACGTTGCACTCTTCGGCGCAGACAAAGCGCGTCCCCATCTGAACGCCCGTGGCTCCGAGCACAAAGGCCGCCGCCGCGCCGCGTCCGTCCGCGATGCCGCCCGCAGCGATCACGGGGAGATTCACGGCGTCCGCGATCTGCGGCACAAGGTTCATCGTCGTGATCTCGCCTATATGTCCGCCCGCCTCCATGCCCTCGGCGATCACCGCATCCGCGCCCTGCTTGGCGATGCGCTCGGCATGCGAGACGGAGGCGACGACGGGAATGACGGTCGTGCCGAGCGGCTTGAGCTTGTCAAGCACCTTGCCGGGCATTCCCGCGCCTGTCGTCACTACTGGAACGCCGTGTTTGGCGGCAAGCTCCAGCGCGTCGTCGGCAGTGGGCGACAGCAGCATGATGTTAAGTCCGAAGGGCTTGTCGGTCAGAGTCCTGATCTTTATCAGCTGCTGCTCAAGAAGGTCGGCGGGCATGTTAGCCGCGGCGATTATCCCAAGACCGCCGCCGTTGCTGACCGCCGCGGCGAGGTCCGCGTCCGCGACCCAGGCCATTCCGCCCTGTATGATGGGATATTTGATTTTCAGCAGGTTCGTTACCGGGTTTTGTTCAAACATCGTATCTCTCCTTACGCCTCGTAGAGCAGCGCTCCCAGGGTCATCCCCGCGCCGAAGGCAGTAAACATTACCTTCTCCCCTCTCTTTATGCGGCCCTCTTTCATCGATTCATCAAGGGTCACTACCAGAGAGGCGGCGGATGTATTTCCATAATTTTCCAAATTGACGAGGGTACGGTCGGTGGAAACGCCGAGACGCTTGAAGAGTCCGTCGATGATCCGCGTGTTGGCCTGATGCAGCACCCAGAAATCCACCTCCGCCGGAGTTACCCCTGATTTTTCACAGAAGTTCTTGAGGAAAGGCGGCAGGTGTGTATTGACGAAACGGAACACTTCGGAACCTTTCATACGCAGCACCGGCGAGGGGGTACCTTCTTCTTTGTCTATCGTTATCAAGTCGTATTTGTTGCCGTCGGCCACTATTTCGCCGGAGACAAAGCGGGGACCGCCCTCCTCCGAACGCGTAAGGATGCACGCGCCCGCGCCGTCGCCGAAGAGAATACAGGTCGAACGGTCATTCCAGTCAAGGACACTTGCAAAATCTTCCGCGCCAATGACGAGCACGTTGTTCCAGACGCCGCTCGCGACACCGCCGATCGCCGTCAGCATCGCTGTGAGGCTGCCCGTACAACCGGCCAGGACATCGTAGGCACCAGCATTATTAGCGCCCAGCTTGCCCTGCACCTTAGCCGAGGTACATGGACAATAGGTGTCGGGCGTATCCGTAGCGACAATTATAAGGTCCAGATCGTCCGGCTGCAGCCCTGCATCCGCCAGCGCCGCCAGCCCAGCCTTATAGGCAAGGTCGCTGCATCTTTCATCATCCGCGGCGATGTGACGCTTCTTGATGCCGGTGCGGCTCTGTATCCATTCGTCGCTGGTGTCAAGGAACTTCTCAAAATCAAAATTAGTCATTACCTTTTCCGGGATATATTTCCCGGTTCCCGCGATCTTCACGGGATATCCGTTAATTATTGCCATTTTGTACTCCTCGCGCTATCTCTTCTCTTATTCTGTCAACACCGTTGCGTTCTATAAAATTGGCCGCTCCCGTAAGGGCATGCGCTATGGCGTTTGCTTTGGAGCGTCCGTGTACCTTGACAACGCTTCCGTTTACGCCGAGCACTGGGGAGCCGCCGTATTTCTCCCAGTCAAAACGGCCCATCACTCGTTTCATCGCGGGCCACATAAAGAAAAGTCCTATTTTCGGCAGTGTGTGATGTATATATTCCTCTTTAAATTGGCTCTTCAACAGCTCTCCGAGCCCCTCGCCGAACTTTATTATCACGTTGCCTGTGAAGCCATCGCAGATTACGACGTCGGATACGCCGTTAGGGATATCCTTGCCCTCCGCGTATCCCTGGAAGTTAAGGCTGCTGGACTCTATCAGCTCCCGCGCCGCGGAGATAACGTCGTCTCCCTTCGTCATCTCCTCGCCGTTGCTGAGCAGGCGAATGGAGGGATTTTCAACATTCTGAAAAAGCTTCATATATATGGAACCCATCTGCGCAAACTGCAGCAGGTTGATCGGCTTGCAGCGTACCGTTCCGCCGACGTCCATAAGCAGCGTTGAACGATTGAGCACCGGTAACACCGCGCCAAGCCCCGGGCGGTCTATTCCCGGAATGCGCCCGAGAAGGAGCACCGCGCCCGCCGCGATCGCTCCTGTGTTGCCGGAGGAGACGATGCCGTCGGCCTCCTTGGAGCGGACCATTTCAAACCCTACTACGAGGCTGGAGTTTTTCTTCCTCCTGATCGAAAGGGAGGGAGAGTCGCTGCCGCTTATCACCTCGTCGGTATGAACAATATTAAGCCTGGAACGTACGTTTCTCTCCGCCTTTTCAATGAGCGGCTTTATCTTTTCGCTGTCGCCTACAAGCGCGATCGAGAGGTGAGGCTTTTCTCTGCAGGCAAGAATCGCGCCTTTGCACGGTTCCTCGGGCGCGTGGTCTCCGCCCATTGCATCCAGTGCTATCAGCATATTTCGTCCCCCAATTTTTCGTTATTGTGAGCGTCTATCGCGGCGACCACAAAGCGTCCGACAAATATCTCCCTATCGCCGCTGCGCGAATGGACGCTGACGACATATTTGTTTCCCTTATGCGTGCCGACCTTCGAGCGGGCGATGATCTTGTCTCCCAAGTAGGCGGGCTGGCAATATTTGAGGCGCGCCGTCGCAATGACAACCATTTCCGCGTCTATCGTCGCGATCGCCAGCAGCGCGGCCTGCGCGTAGATATAGTAGTCGCTGACCATCTCCGTCTGCCGAAAGGCCATCTCCGGATTCGTCGAGAGCATTGAAAGGGCCCATTTATTTGGCTCAAGCCCTACAAGCTCCCCCACTACCTCATCCGCGCAGAGCGATTTCAGGCGGCTTGTGGCATGCTCCGCCATTGATCGCATCCGCTCGCGCAGCTCGGGAATCGCAAGCAACACCCGATCGAGGCGCACGGTGCTTAAACTGACGCCAAGCGCCGAGGATATCTCCTCGTCCGTCATCAGAGGATTTGACTCTATTAGTTTTATAAGCTGCCTGTGCCTCTGTTTTCTGCCTTCCGAACGCATTTGCTTCTCCTTAAAGAAACAGCTTTAATCAATAAACTTATAAAATCTACCGCTCAATTAAGAGCTGGTCATAACACCAGACAAGATATTATATCTTAGGATTGTTGTCAATAGGAAATTTTATAATTTACGGAGTATGTGGCATTTCTTTTATGAAAGTTTTCTATATTTTCGTTAACGCCGAAAACCGTTGTACTTCCTGATAAAAACATGAGGGCGCGGCAAATAAAAAACGCCTGTCCCTTCGGCCACAGTTTTCATCCGCGCGGCGAACATGGCGATAAAGCCATACATTTTCCACTCGGGTCCAACCGTTTCACAGCGGCAATTAAGACCGAAGGAAAACCAGACAAAAATCGGGACGGCTGGCCGCCGTCCCGTCTTTGGCTGTCAAACAGAAAGCCGCCGCTCCGCCGCGCTAAAACACGGCGGCAGGCGAATTTAATCTGTCGTCTTTTCTTCAGCGATCTTGACGACCTGGCGGCCTTTATAGTAGCCGCACGCCGGGCAGGCGCGGTAGGTCTGGATCATTTCGCCGCAATGCTTACAGGCCGTAAGGCTGGGGGCCTCGAGCTCACCGAGCCAATGTGCCTTACGGTTGTGTGTGCGGGCATGGGATACTCGCCTCTTAGGTGTTGCCATCTTCTATTCCCCCCTTAAAATAAGCCACTGATTATATGCGCCCTTGATGAACAAACTAAGTTCAATTATGAAAATCAAAGATTTTCTATCTCACTTACCGCGTCACAGGCAGTTCCGCCGGTGGCTACAACGTATTGATTATACGCTTCGCCCCAGCCGAAACCTTGACGGCAATAACGTCTAACTCAGCAAAATAAGCGCCGAACATCAGACGAGACGAAAGCGGTTTAACCAGTAATCACTAAAAACTCAGTCGGAACACTTTTCCAACTGGACAATTCTATCACTAATTTCGTTTTTTTGCAGTACTATTTACCGCTATCTTCCACAAAATTTCTCAAAACATCGAAGCGCGGGTCGCGGCTCTCCTTTTTGCATCCGCAGGGCCCCAGGTTGAGGTTCGCGCCGCACTGGGGACATAACCCCAGGCAGTCCGGCGAGCAGAGGACCGCGCCGGGCAGCGCGGTGATGAGGACCTCCCAGATGAGCTGTCCCAGATCGATCTCGTCCTCCCATGAATCAAGGATGATGATCTCCTCTTCTCCGTCTTTGCTTTCCTCCGCCTTTTCCCGCTGCTGCTCGTCGCGGCGCAGGGAGAAAATGTACCGCAGCTCTCCGCCAACCTCGGTACGGGCAGGCTCAAGGCAGCGCGCGCAGGGCACGCTGACCTCCGTCCGAAGGGAGACGGTGACAAGCACGCGCCCCTCCGAACGGTAAGCATCCACCCGCACCTGCGGGTCGGAGAGGAATGTGTATATCTGGTCCCAGTAGCTCACCGGCCTGTCAATATGCACAGAAAAGCTGTCCTCGTACGGAGCGCCGTCTTTGGGAACGGCGGCGAGTACGAGCCGGTACTTCCAGCTTTTGGGAGCCTCTTCCAGATATTTTTCCATTATTTTCTTACTTCGCTTCCTCCGCGCATCTCTTGGTGTCGCGCGCGATCGCCATCTCCTCGTCCGTCGGGACGACCATCACAGTAACCTTCGAATCTGGCGTGCTGAAGATTACCTCTTTGCCGCGGCAGTTGTTCTTCTCAGGATCAATCTTGATGCCCATGAATTCCATCTGCTCGCAGACCTCTTTACGGAAACCGATGCCGTTCTCGCCGATGCCGGCGGTGAAGACAACTACATCCACGCCGCCCATCTCGGCCGCGAAGGAACCGATATACTTTTTCACGCCGGTGATGAGGATATCCTGCGCGATCTTCGCACGCTCGTTGCCGTTGGCCGCCGCCTCTTCAACGTCGCGCAGGTCGCTGGAGATGCCGGAGACGCCGAGGAGCCCCGCCTGCTTGTGGACGATGTCGCTGACCTTCTGCGCGTCGCCGTAACGCTCCATGAGGTATATCATGACCGAGGGGTCGATATTGCCGCTTCTGGTGCCCATCAGGACGCCCTCCGCCGTACCGTAGCCCATCGATGTGTCGACCGATTTGCCGCCGTCTACCGCGGTGATCGAGCTGCCATTGCCGAGATGGCAGGTGATTATCTTAAGGTCTTTGATGTCCTTGCCGAGGATCTCCGCGGCGCGGTGCGCCACATAACCGTGGCTGGTGCCATGGAAACCGTAGCGGCGGACGCGGTCTTTCTCATAGCAGTCATAGGGAGTACCGTAGATGAAGGCCTTCGGCGGCATCGTCTGATGGAAGGCGGTGTCGAAGACGACGACGTTCGGCTTTCCGGGAAGGACGTCCATGACGGCCTTGAGTCCCTGAAGGTTGGCAGGATTGTGAAGCGGCGCGAGGGGAATGACCTCTTCGATGCCCTTGACGACTTCCGGCGTGACGAGCACCGACTTGGTGAATTTTTCGCCGCCGTGGACTATACGGTGGCCCGTCGCGTAAAGCTCGTCGAGGTTCTTGAGCACGCCGAGCTCAGGATCGACGAGGATGTCGAGAACGTATTTGATGGCCGCCGAATGGTTGGGGAACGGAACTTCGCGCGTTACCGCGTCCATACCGGTCTTGGTGTGCTTGATGCGCGAGCCTTCGATACCGATACGCTCGACGAGCCCCTTCGCAAGGACCTTTTCGCCGTCCATTTCGATGAGCTGATACTTCAAAGACGAGCTGCCGCAATTGAGAACAAGAATTTTCATTAGAACCGAATTGCCTCCCTTAATCTGATTGTACCGCCCCTTTATGGTATCCTAATGCACAGTAAAGGACGGTGAATCTCTATGCTCTACCCCGTCGCCGGGATTGTTGCCGAATATAACCCGCTCCACAAGGGGCACCTCTATCACATAAAAAAGGCCCGCGAGCTCTGCTCCGCCGAGGCCGTGGCCATCGTTCTCTCCTCCGATTTCGTCCAGCGCGGCGAACCGGCCCTGCTGGATAAATGGACAAGAGCGGAGGCCGCCCTCCGCTGCGGCGTCGATCTCGTTATCGAGCTGCCCGTGATATTCTCCTCGCATAACGCTGGCGTCTTCGCAAACGCCGCCGTGGACATACTCGCCGCAACCGGCGTAGTGACGCACCTTTCGTTCGGCGCGGAGAATCCAGACTGCCTTGTGGACAGTATTGTTGATATTCTACTAAAAGAACCCGAACCTTTCAAGCCATTACTAAAAAAACATCTGGCGTGCGGCCTCTCCTATGTTGAGGCGCGCGCGCGCGCGACGGAAGAGATGCTGCCCGGAAGCGCCGCGCTGCTGGCTGGCAGCAACAACACGCTGGCGCTTTCATATATAAAGAGGATAAAGGAAAAAAGCTACGGCATGCGCGCCGTGCCGCTCAAACGCCTTGGCGCGGCCTACAACAGCACGGAGCTCGAAGAGTTTGCCAGCGCCACGGCAATACGCGCGGCGCTGAGAGCCGGTGAACAAGAGGCGGCGCTTTCACACATACCGCCGCCGGCGAAGGATATTCTCGCAGACGCGCTGAAAGATGGCCGCGCCTGCGTCGGCCATAACACATTCTGGAGGCTGCTGCGCGCCCTGCTGCTGCGGACGGGCCCTGAAGAGCTGGCAAAATACGCGGAGATCAGCGAGGGACTCGAATACAGAATGCGCGAGGCGGCAAGAGAGGCAAATAGCTTCGCCGAATGGTGCGGGGCCTGCACCTCCAAACGTTACCCAGCGGGACGCATCAGGCGCTCTGCGATACACACGCTATTAGGACTCGGCCACTGGACGAACCGCGCCGCCCAGCGCCTCGGACCACCGTATATCCGCGTTCTTGGGATGAACGAAACGGGGCGGCGGCTGCTCCACAAGATGCGGGAGGGCGCGGCGCTGCCTGTCGTGACGACATACGGCAAGGCGGCGCGGCTTTCGCGGTACGCCGCGGAGACCGCGCGCTATGAATCGCTGGCCTGCGAATTATGGGAAGAGCTGATACCTAACGGACGTTTTGGAGAGGAACATAAAAGACAGATAATAATGGTATAAACAACCGTAATAATGAGAGTAAAACATGGCAGTAATATATGTACGCTGAGCTGCCTGGCAACATATCATCTACGGTATGCAGACTAAATCAGGAATCGATACGTCAAAAACAGACAGACGAGATTCGCGCACAGTGCGAGCCTCGTCTGTAGTTTTTTTATTTTTAAATGTTCATTACAAATTCCGCGGCGGTATCCTCTCGCGCAGCCGGCGGTAGACCCCGGGGGGAACCATGTCGCGCACCGCGCCGCCGAACTGGAAGGCGTCTTTTATCGCGCGGCTGGAGAGGTAGGAGTATTTCGCGTCGGTTACGATGAAAAATGTCTCTATCTCGGGAGCGAGCTGCCGGTTCATCTGCGCGAGCTGAAATTCATACTCAAAGTCGGAGAGGGCGCGCAGGCCGCGGATGATGATGCGGCTCTGCTGCTGGCGCATAAAGTCGACCAGCAGGCCGTTGAAGTATTTGACCTTGACGTTCGGCAGATGCACAAGCGCCTCGCGCGCCATGATCTGCCGCTCCTCCTCGCTGAAGGTGGAGCGTTTCTCCGGGTTTACGAGCACGGCGACGATAAGCTCGTCAAAGAGCGCCGCGGCCCGTTCGGAGATGTATATGTGTCCGTTGGTTATCGGGTCGAAAGACCCGGGATATACAGCCCTAATCATCATTATTCCTCCTGCTGTAGAAGCTGAGCACTGTGCCTCCGTATCTTCTGTCCTCGCGCTCCCACTTCGTTTCGTCCATCGCGGCGGGCTCTTCCTCTTCGGAATGTTCAAAGATTATAACGCCGCCTGGCGCTAAGATCCTCTCGTTCGCCGCCATCAGCTTGGGAAATTCCTCTCCCCAGCCCAAACTGTAGGGCGGGTCGGCAAATATTATATCGAATTCTTCACCGTTTTTCGCAAAGCGCGCAACGGCGCGCCGCACGTCAAAGCAGAGACATTTCACGGAGGGCGGCGCCTTTTTCACGATCTCCGCGTGGCGCTTCCGCTCGGATTCGACGGAGACCACCGGCTCCGCACCCTTTTTCGCCGCCGCCAGCGCCATCTGGCCGCTGCCGGAGAAGAGGTCGAGGAAGCTCCTGCCGTGGATGTTTCCCAGTATATTGAAGAGCGCCAGCATCACCTTGCCGGTCGTCGGTCTCATTTCTTTCACGGTCATCCCCCCACAACGGCTCATGCAAAGAGTATAATAGTGAACATGTTCACTGTACATAGAGATATTGGAGGAATTTTTACATTATGAGCACCAAGCGTACGAACTCTCCCATTTCGGCACAAGATAAAAAAACCCTTTTCGGCGTGATTTTCCTGCACGGTCTGAACGATATGCATTCTACGGCCCTGCCCACGGTGATCCCGATGCTCGCAAAGTCTATCTCTCTGACGATGAGTCAGGCAGGTTTTCTCAACGCCCTCTTCGGCCTCACGAATATATTCGGGCAGCCGATGTTCGGCTTTATCGCGGATAAGCTGCGGCGTCCCTGGTTCGCGGTATGGGGGCCGCTGCTGTCGGTAATAGGAGCCTCTTTACTGCCTCTGGCTCCGAGTTACGGTACCTCCTTTATCTTTGTCGGCATGATGAGCGTGGGAACGTCGCTCTTTCATCCGCAGGGTACCGGCAGGTGCGGCGCGGCGGCCGGCGGAAACGCCCTCGCCTTTTATCTTTCGCTCTTTCAGGCCAGCGGCAGCTTCGGCAGCGCCGTCGGGCCGATATATGTCGTCTTCATGATTTCGATGCTGGGCAAACCCCTTTTTCCCATCGCCGTCATTCCCGCAGTAGCGCTTATCTGCCTCTATCTCTGGCGGCACATGGAGGCGCGCACGGAGGATGAGTTACTGGAGATGAGCGCCAGACCCCGTCAGCATTTCTTTGAAAATCTGCGCTATCTGATCTCCAAGGTCGGATGGATCGTCTCAATAACAAGTGTGCGCGACGCCGTTTTCCAGTCGATCAAAATATTCCTGCCGACGCTTCTCATCACGCGCGGCAGCAGCATCGCGATGGGCGGCATGACGCTTTTCGCCGCCACGCTCTCGGCTACGCTAGCGGGCGTGGCGGGAGGAAAGCTCGCCGATGTGATCGGCGACGAAAGGGTGCTTTTTGGGGCGCTCGCAATCTCTCCCGTCTTTCTCATCGTCGGCCTTCATGATTCAAGCCTCCTCTGTCTGATTTCGTTGATGGTGGGGTTCGCCTTTTTGCAGGCCAGCACGCCGGTCACGACCGCGATGGCCCAGAGGCGCTGCCCAGATTCCCGCAGTATGGTAAGTTCGCTCTCCAACGGAGTCTCATGGGGGATCGCAAATCTCTTCGTCACTCCCGTAGGCGTTATCGCCGATATCGTCGGGCTGCAGGCTACGCTGAACGTCGTCGCCTTTCTGCCGTGGATCGTCACCATCCTGTACACAGGCAGGCGGCTGCTCAAAAAATAGATAGAATGATAAGAATAAAGAAAAAGAGAGGGCACAGCCTCGGTGACGCGCCCTCTCTTTAATTTGTATATCAATAAGTTTTAAGGAAGGGTTACTGCTGCTCCGCGGCGGCTAACGCCTTAAGCAGCGCCGCCCTCATCGCGGGCGTCCGGTATGGATGCCCCACCGAGTCGACCTTTATCGTAACGCCGCGCGGGTTTGGGATCACCTTGAGGTAGAAGTGCTGTTCAAATCCCTCGTCAGCCGTGATCACCAGCAGCAGGCCGACGCCGCCGTCTGAGAGAAAGGCGTCGCGGAAGACCCAGTGGCCCCTGCCGCCGACCCCCTCGCCCTCACAGTCTTTCAGCGAATCTATAACTTCCTTCACGCTTTTCTTTGTCGACGCTTCACATTCCATCGGCCAGTCATCCTCTCCCTCGGGCTTTTCCGTAAGTTCCGTATCCTTGTGTATCGTCAGATGCCACGTATCCTTTCCCATCGCCTTCCACTTCCGCTCGTACTTGGTCACATAGGGGCGGATTGGATTTATCTCCACCGGGTCGGCGCGGAAGGCTGGATTGACGGAGAACACCTCCGCCGTCTCCTGCGCGTACCAGTCAACGTCGGTGGCAAGCTCAAAGCTCCCGCCAGGGCTGATAAGATAGTTCATCAGGTCGGAGAATGATGGCACCGTGACGCGGCGCGAGGCGTGCCTCGTCTTCGGCCAGGGGCAGGGGAAATTCATGTAGACGCGCTCCACGCTCTCCGGCGCAAAACAGTGCCTCAGCAGGAAGCGGGCATCCCCGTGCATCACACGCGCGTTTTCATATCCGGCAGCGAGTATCCGGCGCGCACCCTTCGCGGCGCACCACTGCGAGACCTCGATGCCAACGATGAGCACCTCGGGGTTGCTGCGGGCAAGATACTCGAGGAACTCCCCGTTGCCGAAGCCGATCTCGACAAATATACGCCCGGAGGGCGACATTTCGCGCCAGTCGACGGGCAGTCCGTCGTTTTGGCTGACGATGACTTTGTTAAGATTCCATGACATATTTATCCACCTATTCTCCGCTGTTTTTGTTTTTCAGGCGAAAATCCGGGACCTCCGCAAGCGCAAACCATTTATCGAGCGTAAGTTCCTCCGCGCGCGCCGTCGGTTTCAAACCGTGCGCCGCCAGTATCTCGAAGGCTCTTTCGCGCGTCACGCCGCTTCCGCTGTAACCGACCGCCCAGTTGTTCGCGAGGGTCTTGCGGCGCTGAGTGAATGAGCGCGCGAGCAGCCCACGCCAGGTCCTGTCGTTCGCCAGCACCCTATTTTTCTCTATCTTTATTTCGATGAGCGCGGAGTTCACACGCGGCTGCGGGTTGAAGGCCGTAGGGGGGATCTTTCTCACGATCTCGGCGCTGCCCATCGCCTCGACGGTGATCCCCAGCGGCGAACATTCGCGGTGTCCGGCGGGCGATGCGATGCGCTCCGCCGATTCAAGCTGCACCATCAGCAGCATGTAATCCGTCTTCGCGGGGACCAGCTGTTCGAGGAAGGCCCACATCAGCGGCGTCGTTATATGGTAGGGCAGGTTTGCGATGATCTTGGTCGGCGGCTCCGGCAGCGCGCGCACGTAGTCGAACTGCACCGCGTCGCCCCAAAAACAGGTGCAGCGCCCGTCGCGCGCGGCGATCTTATCGAGCCCCTCGCGTAACCGTTCGTCCACCTCGACGGAATAGAGCGCCTTAAGCGGTGTCGAAAGCAGGCCGCGCGTGAGGACGCCGTCGCCGGGTCCGATCTCCAGCACCACATCCTCCGCCGTCGGCGCCGACCGCTTCAATATAAATTCGACCACGCCTCTGTCGATCAAAAAATTCTGTCCAATATCGGTGTTATGTATAAAGTGCCGTTTATTATCCGCCATTCGCAGTCCATACTTTCGTAGAAAATTTCGCGGTACAGGGTGGTAACTCCGATAAAATTACAGATGTTCCGCAAAGCGGGAACGTCTCTTTCGCCAATTAAAAACGCCCGAGAGGCGGCAAAGAAGAGAAAAAATCCCTTATCTTCGCGGCAGAACACGGCTCGACTCTCGGCGGCACGCTTAATCGGCGGCTCCCTGAGGCCGCCTTTGTATTTTAACATCTATGTTGAGAAAATTATACATTGCCCTGCACCGCCATTATCGGATAAAATACAGTGTGAATTTGAGGGAGTGAATTTACGCGAATGAAATTGGAAAATATCAGGAACTTCAGCATCATCGCCCACGTCGACCACGGGAAGTCCACGCTTTCGGACCGGCTGCTCGAGGCGACGGGCACGATAGAAAAACGCAACATGAAGGCGCAGCTGCTTGACAGGCTCGACATCGAACGCGAACGCGGCATTACGATAAAGTCCGTTCCCGTGCGAATGAAATACAGGGCGCAGGACGGCGGCGAATATATTATGAATCTTATCGATACGCCGGGACACGTCGACTTCTCCTACGAGGTATCACGCTCTCTCGCGGCCTGCGAGGGGGCGATACTGGTGGTCGACGCGGCGCAGGGCGTGGAGGCCCAGACGGTGGCCAACAGCTACCTTGCCACGGACCTTGACCTTGAGCTGGTACCGATACTAAACAAGATAGACCTGCCTTCGGCCCACCCCGAACAGGTGAAGCGCGAGCTGGAAGAGATCATCGGAATCAACGCCGACGACGCGATTCCAGTCTCCGCCAAGACCGGCGAGGGTATCCCCGAGCTGCTGGAACGGATCGTGCGCGACGTGCCGCCGCCCTCCGGCGAGGCCGGCGCTCCGCTGCAGGCGCTGATCTTCGACTCCGTCTACGACAACTATAAGGGCGTCATCTGCTATGTGCGCGTGATGAACGGCACGCTGGAGGCGGGGAAAAACGTCCGCTTCATGGCGACAGGGCGCGATTACCAGATCGACGAGGTCGGCGTATTCAAGCCAGACATGGTGAAGGTAGAACGGCTCGGCCCGGGAGAGGTCGGCTTCATCTGCGCAAGCATCAAAACCATCGACGAGGCGCACGTGGGCGACACTATAACCGACAGCGCGAAGCCCGCCGCCGCGCCGCTCGCGGGATACAAAAAGGTCAAGCCCGTCGTATTCTGCGGCTTCTACCCCGTGGAGCGCGAGGACATCAACCAACTCCGCGAGGCGCTGGAAAAATTACAGATAAACGATTCGGCGATCAGCTTCGAGCCGGAAAACTCCGCAGCCCTCGGCTTCGGCTTCCGCTGCGGCTTCCTCGGGCTGCTGCACATGGAGATCGCTAAAGAACGGCTGAACCGCGAGTTCGGCGTCGACCTCGTGGCGACCGCGCCGAACGTCGTCTACCAGATCGTACAGACGGACGGCTCGATCATCGAGGCGCACCGCCCCTCCGATTTTCCGGACCCCGTCCGCATCGAGGAGATACGCGAGCCCTATATAAAACTTTCGATCTTCATGCCGGAACAGTTCGTCGGCGCGGCGATGCAGCTCTGCCAGGACAAGCGCGGCACCTATGTGGCGATGGATTACATCACGCCGGAGCGTGTGCGCCTCACCTACGACATGCCGCTCGCGGAATTCATCCTCGACTTCCACGACCGCCTCAAGTCCTGCACACGCGGTTATGCCTCGCTGGACTATGACCATACCGGCTTCCGCGCAGCGAATCTCGTCAAGGTTGACGTGCTGCTTCAGGAGGAGCCGGTAGATGCATTCTCCTTCATCTGCCACGCCGATCAGGCCTATCACCGCGGACACGCCGTGGTGGGCAAGCTAAAAGAGCTGATCCCGCGTCAGCTGTTCGAGGTGCCGGTACAGGCGGCGGTCGGTAAAAAGGTCATCGTCCGCATGAATATCAAAGCTGTGCGCAAGGACGTCCTCGCGAAATGCTACGGCGGCGACATCACCCGCAAACGCAAACTGCTAGAAAAACAAAAAGAGGGAAAGAAGCGCATGAAACAGGTGGGACGCGTCTCAATACCGCAGGAGGCCTTCCTCGCCTTCATGGACGTCACCAAGGCGGAGGACAAATAGGGCGGCTCCGCGCCTATTTTCAGCGAAAGATGCCGTTCTCCTCTCTTTATATACACGTACCCTTCTGCGAGCGCAAGTGCAACTACTGCGCCTTTGAGAGCGCCGTGCCGCGCGAGGGTGATGCAGATCTCTGGCTGGAGATGCTGGAACGCGAATTCGCGCTCCGTCTCGCGGCGGCGGGACGACCGCGGCTTGCGACCTGCTACTTCGGCGGCGGCACCCCGACGGTGCTCAGCGGACCGCAGTGGCTTTCGCTCACAAAGCTCGTCGAGAGATACTTTGACTTCATGCCGGAGGCGGAGGTCACCGTGGAGGCGAATCCCAATTCTCTCGCGGCGGAACACCTGCTCACCTGGCGTGACTGGCGTGTGACGCGCGTCAGCATCGGCGTACAGAGCTTTGACGACGTTGAGCTCTCGCAGATGGGAAGGCTCCACAGCGCACGCCAGGCGTACGGCGCGGTCTCGGCGGCTCTCGCCGCGGGATTCTCTGTGAGCGCGGACTTCATCTTCGGGCTGCCGCACCAGAGCTTCGCCAACTGGGGACGCACACTGCGGGAGGCGGTGCGCTGCGGCCTCAGCCATATTTCGCTCTACCAACTGTCGCTGGAAGAGGGCACGCCGTGGGCCTCGCTCGATAAGGACACCCTCGGAGACGGCTACGCCGCCTACCGCTGGGCGCAGTGGTATCTGCCGCGCAAAGGCTACCGCCAGTATGAGGTCGCCAACTTCGCGAGGCAGGGACGCGAGAGCCGCCATAATATCAATTACTGGCGCGAGGGCGAATACCTCGGCGCGGGGCCGGGAGCCGCCGGTTACCTGGCAGGGCTGCGCTACAAGAACTTCGGCAGCCTGCGGCGCTGGGCGGCGGCACTGGCAGATGGTGAGCTGCCGGTCGCGGAGAGCGAACAACTGCCCTTTGAGCGCAGCGCCCGCGAAGCGGCGGTGCTTGCGCTGAGAATGACCAGTGGCCTTGACAGGAGGGAGTTCGCCGAACGGTACGGGCGGCAGGCGCTTGACTCCCTGAGCGCGTCGCTGCAAAAATTTCCAAGAGATCTCTACGAAGACGACGAGCGGGGAATCAGGTTAACGAAAAAGGGCATGAGAGTTGCAAACCTAATTTGGGCGGAATTGGTATAACTTTTCCCGGATTTTCATATACAATTATAGAGTCGGTGCCAATATAAATAATAAAATAACAGGGAGGACTTCCCTTGGACGCAAACATTCAGAAGATAATGAGAAACATCCCCTCCATGGATAAGCTGCTGGCTCTGCCATGGGTAGCGGCCTATGAGGAAAAGCTCGGCCGCGAGACGGTAAAGCTGCTGCTGACGGGGCTGCTAGCCTCGCAGCGCGCAAAAATATTGAAAGACCCGGACACGGCCTTTGACTTTGAATCCATAGAAAGCGACGCCCGTCGGCTGCTGGCAAAAAAATCGACCCCCAGCCTGCGCCGCGTCGTCAACGCTACCGGCGTCGTCATCCACACGAACCTCGGCCGCTCGCTGCTCGCCAAAGAGGCGGTGAGCGAGGTCCTCGACATCGCCGGTTCATATAATACTCTTGAATATTCCCTGGAAGAGGGCGCGCGCGGCCACCGCAACAACCATGTCGAATGGCTGCTCTGCCGCCTAACCGGCGCCGAGGCGGCGCTAGTCGTCAACAATAACGCGGCGGCGGTGATCCTCGCCCTCTCGGCGCTCGCAAAGGACAAAGAATCCATCGTCTCGCGCGGCGAGCTAGTAGAGATCGGCGGCTCATTCCGTATTCCTGACATCATGGCCCTCTCCGGCACAAAAATGGTCGAGGTCGGCACGACGAACCGTACACACCTTAAAGACTATGAGGAGGCGGTCACCGGAGAGTGCGCGATGCTCCTCAAGATACACCCCTCAAACTACCGCATCACGGGATTCCATTACGCGGTGCCGCGTGAAGAACTCGCGGCGCTAGCCCACTCCCGCGGGCTCATATTCATGGAGGACCTCGGCAGCGGCATGCTGATCGACACCTCCGCCGCCGGGCTCTCAAGCGAAAACGACCCCACCGTTGCGGATTCACTCCGCGCTGGCTGCGACATCGTCACCTTCTCGGGCGATAAACTGCTCGGCGGGCCGCAGATAGGGGCGATCGTCGGCAAGAAAGAGCTGATAGAAAAGCTCAAATCTCATCAGCTGCTGCGTGCGCTGCGCGTCGACAAGATGACGCTCGCCGCCTGCGAGGCGACGCTGCGCCTCTATCTGTGCGGCGACGTCCGCGCCATACCGACGATCGACATGATATTCAAGACAAAAGAGGAGCTGCTCGAAGAGGCAAAGAGATTCAGCCGCAGACTCAAAACATACTTCAAAGGCACGAGGATACAGCGGCTGACGATTGAGGTAGTACCCGTGAACGATACCGTAGGCGGCGGCACCTTCCCCCAATCGGTGCTCGCGGGATACGCCGTAGCGCTGCGCCTGCCCGAGATGGGAAGCGCGGGCAAACTCGCGGAAAAGCTGCGGCGCGGAAGTTTCCCCGTGATCACCGGCGCCGCGGAGGACAAAGTCCTCTTCCATCTGCGTACCATGCGCGAGGGCGACGACAGGCGCATAATCGGCGCACTCGACGAAATACTGCGCATGCCGGCGGAGCGTACATACTAAAATGGCAAACAACGAATATCCCTTTGTAATCGGCACCGCCGGACATATAGACCATGGAAAGACGACGCTCGTCAAGCGCCTGACTGACATCGACTGCGACCGTCTCGTCGAGGAAAAGAAACGCGGCATGACGATCGAGCTCGGATTCGCCCCCTTTACCCTGCCCTCGGGGCAGACGATAAGCATCGTCGACGTGCCGGGACACGAAAAATTCATCCGCCAAATGGTCGCCGGCGCGGCGGGCGTCGACGCGGTGATGCTCGTCATCGCCGCGGACGACGGCGTAATGCCGCAGACGCGCGAACATCTTGCCATCCTTTCGCTGCTCGGCATCAAAAACGGCCTGACGGTGATAAACAAGATAGACCTTGTCGACGAAGAGATGCTAGAAATGGCGGTCGACGACGCGAAGTCGCTGTTAGCAGGCACCTTCCTCTCGGACAAACCCGTCATCCCCGTCTCGGCCTTCACTGGTAAGGGTATTGAGGAACTCAAAAGAGCTCTGCAGCAGATGACGGAAAAGGCCGGCGCCAAGAGCCGTAAGGGAGCCTTCTTCCTGCCGGTGGACAGGGCCTTTCACATCTCCGGCTTTGGCACCGTCGTCACCGGCACGGCGATCAACGGCGAGATACATGAGGGCGACGAGGTCGAGGTCATGCCGCGCGGCATCCTCTCGAAGGTTCGCTCCATACAGGTGCACGGAGCGTCGGTCTCCACCGCTACGGCAGGCCAGCGCGTCGCGGCCAACCTCGCTGGCATATCGCTGGACGACGTAAAACGCGGGGACGTCGTAACCGCTAAAGACTGCTTCACCGCCTCTAAATGCCTCGACGTCAGCGTCAGGCTCCTGCCGGGTGCGGAGCCGCTCAAACACTGGCAGCGTCTTCGGCTGCACGTGGGGACCACCGATACCGTGGCCCGCGTCTCGCTTCTCGACCGAGAACAGGTGCTGCCGGGAGAGAGCTCCGCGGCGCAGCTGATAACGGAAGACCACGTGGTCGCCTCGGTGGACAGCTGCTTCATCCTGAGGACCTACAGCCCGCTGGTGACGGTGGCCGGCGGAAGGATACTGATGCCGGCGGGAGAACGCCCAAAAAACAGACAGATGAAGGCCGCCCTGCTGGAATACCTCGATAAACTCTCCGAAGAGCCGCCGCTTAAAGAGCGTCTGCTCGCGCTGATAAACTACAGGGGGATCATAACCGCCGCGGACGCCGCAAGGATGAACGAGGTCAGCCTCGTCGAGCTCATGCGCGCCGTCTCGCCCTTTGAGGCGCGGGCCGAGGTCGGCGTGATCCGCGGCGGCGAGGCCGTCCTGCTCTCAAAAAGAAAGATAAAGGAACTTGGAGAAACGCTAACGAAAGCCCTCGCCCTATTCCACGGAGAACACCCTGAGAGAAAGGGAATGCCGGCGGAAGAGTGCGCCAAGGTTCTCGACTTGCAGGATACTAAATTTACCAGGGAACTGCTCTCCCTATTTGAAAAACAGGGAATAGTAAAATTTGCCGACGACCGGGCGCGGCTCGCCGACTTTGAACCATTTGACGAAGAACTCTTCTCCGCCAACGTCGCGGCCCTCAAAAAATACACCCTCCAACTTGGCTACTCCATGCCGAGCATTGAGGAGGCGCAGGCCGCTTTGAGCCTCACCGCGGAAGAAATGAAACGCATCATCGCCTACCTCAAAGAGAAAAAAGAGCTGGCGCTGATAACGGGCGCCTTCCTCCTCTTCCCTGAAATTGAAGCTGATTTTAAAGAAAAGTTAACAAATATTTCCGGCGACATTACGCTCGCAGCCGTGCGGGACGCCACCGGCAGCAGCAGAAAATACGCGCTGCCGCTGCTTGAATACTTTGACAGCAAGGGCGTCACCAGAAGGGTCGGAGACAAGCGCATTTTAATAAAGAAATAAATGTTTGCATAAAATACGGTAATTGCACCCCTATTGCATAGATTGTATTGCAAACTCGTCAATTTTGATGTACAATCATCTGACGACTTGTGGAGGTGTTGTGTAATGGCGTATACTTTAGAATCAATTCGTGAGATAGTGTCTCTCCACAAAGGGTCCAAAATCTCATACCGCGCGGCCAACGGCAGGCGCAAAATTGAGGAGCGCACAGGGATAATAAAAGAGACATATCCGAGTCTTTTTACGGTGTTCATAGAATCTCAGCAGAGCACGATCTCATTCAGCTACACAGATCTCCTTACAAGAGAAGTTGAATTGCAGCTGGAACCCAGTGGAGAAAATCTCTTTTAGAAGTTCTTTGACTGACTACGCCCCGGCAGATGAGCCGGGGCGTTTTAGTATACAAGCAGGAGGATAAAAGTGCGAAGCATAATAGACTCCCCCATCAAAATAAACCTCATATTACGAATACTATCCCGACGCAGTGACGGATATCATGAAATATACTCCCTATTTTGGCAAAAAAAGGCGATAGAGAGGTTGACAATTCAGGCAAATTGCGATGAAATTATGGGAGATTCTCTGAAAGTAGAGGGCATGCCGATAATGGGAGAAAATCTTGTAACTAAGGCTCTACTGTCGGCAAGAAAATATATGGCGGGTATCCCTCCCCTAAAAATAAGACTTGAGAAATTTTTCCCTGCCGGCAGCGGAATCGGGGCGGGAAGCGGTAACGCCGCCGCCCTGCTGAAGTGGCTTAAGGAAAATTTTGCCTTGAAAATAACGGCGGAACAGATTGGAAAGCTCGGCGCGGATGTTGCCTTCCTCGCGTCAGACAGTGAGATCGCCGAGGCGCGCGGCGTAGGAGAGCGGCTGACTCCGGCGGGAGAGGCGCCAAAGCTCGGCTGGATACTGGCCTTTCCCAAATGGGCGTCGAACACCAAAGAGGCCTACGCGAAGCTTGACGCTATGCGCGATGACTCCGGCTGCTATCATGCGCCGACAGACGAAGAGATCGCGAAAGAGGCCGCCGAGTACCTGGAAAAACTGAACAACAGGCTCCGCGTCGGCAGACTGCCCAACGACTTCTTTCCCGTTCTTGCGGCGGAACACCGTGAGTACGGCATCGCGGAGGAGATCGCCTCGGCGACGGGAGCCTGCGGCTGGGGCCTATGCGGCAGCGGCAGCGCCTTCTTCGGCCTCTATGACAGCCATGAAGCAGCACGCAACGCTGAAAAAATATACGGCAACGAAAACTGGATTTTAAAAACATTTTATTTGGAGTGATTATCATGAGGGGTCAAAGAACAGAAAGGCTGGTCAGGTTAGCGGCGAAATTCATGCTCTGTCCGTCAAAGCTCATCTCCCTGACAGATCTTGCAAGCAAATTTAACGTCTCAAAGACCGTAATCAGCGACGATGTGGAGGTAATCAACTCGGCGATGGGAGCGGAGGGCTTTGGGCAGATGCAGGTCGACCGCGGACGCAGCGGCGGCGCGCGCTTCGTGCCCATATGCACCCCGGAATACCGTCAGACGCTGCTCTCCGAAATCGCGGAAAAGCTGACCGATCCGGAGAGAAACCTCCCAGGAGGGCTGATTTACTACAGCGATCTGATATTTAATCCGGAGACGGCGCTATCTCTCGGCTACTGCATGGCCTCGCTCTTCACCGACGCCGAGCCCGACGTTGTCATGACCTCAGAGGTCAAGGGCATCCCCATCGCGATGTTCGCCGCCTATGCTCTTGGCGTGCCTCTCGCCGTCTGCCGCTTCCGCAACCGTCCCAGCGACGGCGCCGCCGTCGGCGTACACTACCCCACCGCGAGCGGAGATGTAAAGACCATGTACATCGGCACGCGCCAGATGCGGCGCGGCTGCCGCGTCCTCATCGTCGACGACTTCATGCGCGGCGGCAGCACCGCCTCCGGCATGCTCCTCATGGCCAAGCAGTTCGATGCAGAGGTTGCTGGCATCGGCGTCTTCATCGCCTACGACGAACCAAAAGAAAAATCCGTGCCCAACTACCACTCGCTGCTGACACTAAAACACAACGCGGAGGGACAGAACCGTCTCGTAGTCACCCCCGGCAAAGAATAGGAGCGGCGCGGAGCCGTTTATAAAAAAGTGTTTGACGTATCACCAAAAATGTCGTAGAATCTTACCTCGTGGAAGGGAGGTGACCCGCCATGGGTATTAAAGTGAACCTTGATGATTGCATCGGCTGTGGCGTGTGCTCTGAGCTCTGTCCACAGAATTTCAAACTGGACGAAGACGAGGGCAAGTGCATGGTCATCGACCAGGAGGTCAGTTCTCTGGCAAAAGAGGCAGCTGACAGTTGCCCGGTATCGGCGATAACGATAGATTAGTTGCTGTACCATTACATTGGGGCCCATAGCTCAATTGGTTAGAGCTCCCGGCTCATAACCGGATGGTTTCAGGTTCGATTCCTGATGGGCCCACCACCGACAAAAACCCCGACTTCTGATTGGAGCCGGGTTTATTTTTTCCCTTGCTGATAGGGCGGCCCCGCCTAGCGATAAGCATGTCTCAAAGACAAAACGCGGCTGACAAGTTCGATGTCAGCCGCGTTCGTTATGTTAATATCGGGAAAATATCTTCTAGCAGGTGGCTCCGCCTACCGTATGGAGATTGGCTTCGAGGATATCATTTTTTCTCTCGAGGATGTCACCATCTAGCAGCTCTTTTTCGACGTACTCAAAACCGAGGCGTGAAATGGTGGAGGCAAAGCGCTCTCCCGTCTTTCCCTGTTCGCGGAATAAAAGGATTGCCCGTTCGATCGCCGCGAGAGCCTCTTCCTTATCGGTGAAGATTTTACTAAGGGGCCTGCCGACGGCGGTGGACTTTCCCCATCTGCCGCCAATATATATCTTGTAGCCCAGCGTCCCATCTGCGATGGCGTCAAAGTTGCACACGCCGATGCAGCGCCCGCAGTTGTTGCATTTTTCTTCATCTATCTCCAGCAGGTCGTCTTTCATCTTAGCCGCGCCTACCGGACAGAATTTTTCGACGGCGCACTTTTTACAGCCGCTGCAGCTGTCCTCGTCGAAGTTAGGGATCAGCTGACCAATGATACCGACGTCGTTAAGGTCCGGCTTGACGCAGTTATTCGGACAGCCTCCGACGGCGATCTTGAACTTATGCGGCAGTTTTACCGACCTGTAGCCGTTGTAGAAGCGCTCGTGGATCTCCTCCGAGAGTTCAAAGGTATCGATAAGGCCATACTGGCATGTCGTCCCCTTGCAGGAGACGACAGGGCGTACCTTGGAGCCGGTGCCTCCCGTCGTGAGCCCCGCCTTAGCGATGTAAGCGCGGAAGTCCTCTATCTTATCGAATGGTATACCCTGACATTCGATAGTGAGGCGCGTCGTCATCATAACAACGCCGTTTCCGTGGAGCTTAGCCGCCTCCGACAGGCAGATCATCTGGTCGGCGCTTATCTTGCCGTTCACCGTGATAATCCGCCCCGAGAAGTTGTTCGTCCCCTTGTTTCTCAGAAAGCCAAGCGCCTTTACCGATTTTTCTTCCTCCGGCGTAACAGAACCGTTTACCATAACTGATTTCTCTCCCTTAAAACTCTTAATTTATTACTCTTCCGTCTCTATCTCATTGAACGTGTGCCCAGCCTCGAGCACCTTAGTGTTATTATAGCCATAAAATTTCATTCTGTTTTGCGTCATGTAGGCCCGTTTGCCCTTCGCGCAGACAAGAAGCAGCTTTTCGTCCGTTCCGTATTCCGGCAGCGTTCCGTTTATCTTAGTGATGTCGATATAGGGCACACCCTCCAGCGTTGGATTTATCGAAACATCGATTATTTTATATTCCGCCGCTTTCCCCTCCATATACTCCGTCGGGGTAATGGAATCCATCTCGCCGCTGATCTTGTTGAGAAGGACATTGAGAGTATGCGCGAAGGGATGTATCGCCGTTGAGAATGGCGGCGCATAGGCGAGGTCCATGTTCTCAAGATCGTGCAGCGTTGCCCCCATTGTCAGCGCGACTACGGCGATGTCGACCATCTTGTCCACCGCGCCCTTGCCAAGCACCTGCAAGCCGAGAAATTTACCGCTCTTCCTATCCGCGATCATTTTAACGATGAAGTTGGAGGCGCCGGGATAGTAGTGAGCCTTGTCGTCAACGACCGCCGTCACCGCCGCGACGTCATAGCCGGCATCCCGAGCCGCCGCCTCGGTGAGTCCGGTCCGCCCAACGTTGAGCTCAGGCAGCATGCAGACGCCGGTGCCGAGAACGCCGGGATAGGTAGGCTGTTCACCCGCGAGCACCCTCGCGGCGAGACGGCCCTCGATATTGGCCGAAGAACCCATTGGCGACCAGGCGGGCGCGCCGGTTATACGGTTCGTCACCGTAACGCAGTCGCCGACGGCGTAGACGTCGGGATCGTTGGTCCGCATCTGCCCGTCGACCTTAATCGTCCCGCCGGAGGTAAGTTCTATACCACTGCCGGCGAGAAATGCGGTGTTAGGCCGAATCCCAAGCGAGAGCACAACCGCGTCCGCTTTGATCGCGCGCCTGTCGGTCTTGATCTTCTCCACTCTTTCATCGCCGAGGATTCCCTCAAGCTTGGTCCCCGTGAAGCAGACGATGCCGCGGTCGGCAAGGTGTCTCTCAACATAGGCGGCAACCTCAGGGTCAAAACCCGGGAGTATCTGGCTGGCCATATCAATGACCGAGACCTTGACATCCGTCGCGGAGAGGTTCTCCGCGACCTCAAGGCCGATGAAGCCGCCGCCAGCTACAACAACGCGCTTGACCTCGCCCGACTCGATCGCCGCGCGCAGAGCGACGGCGTCCTCAGGTTTTCTCATAAAAAAGACGTTTTTAAGCTCGATTCCGGGCAGACGTGGCGCCACCGCGCTCGCGCCGGTCGCGATGACCAGTTTATCATAGGAATACATCTCGCGCTCTTTCGTCTCGGTATCGACGACAGTCACCGTCTTAGCCGTCCTGTCAAGCGAAACGGCTTCTTTGCCGGTGAGAACGTCGGCTCCTGTAAGCGCGGAGAACTTTTTCGGGGTATTGACGATAAGTGCCCCTTTGTCGGCAATGACGCCGCCGACATAATAAGGCAGGCCGCAGCCCGCGTAAGAGATATCTTTATCCTTAGCCAGTATCCGCACCTCAGCGCCGCGGTTCTCTCTTTTGAGTTTCGCCGCTACCTTTGTGCCCGCCGCTACGCCGCCGATCACAAGAATTTTCACAATTTCACGCCCTTTGGAATTATTTATTTGCTGCCGCTTATTATAGGACTATCTTTCGATTATTAATAATAATAAAATATAATCTAACTCATAGGTAAAACCTATATTCGGAGGGGTCGCCATGACACTGCACCATCTGAGAATATTCATCTCCGTAGCGGAGAGCGGCAAGATGAGTGCCGCCGCGCACGCTCATCATCTATCGCAGCCGACCGTGAGCCAGATCATCAGGGAGCTGGAAGAATACTATTCAGTCAAGCTCTTTGAACGGCTCTCAAAAAAACTCCATATTACAGAGGAGGGTAAGCGGCTCCTGGGATACGCGAAAGAGGTGGTAAACGCCTACGAAAACCTCGAATACAACATGTCCCCCGCCGTGCGCCGCGACACGCTCCGCATCGGCTCCTCCGTCACCGTGGGAATGTGCGTTATGCCCGGCCTCGTCAGAAATTTTTCCGCTGCGCGGCCAGACACCGATATCTACAGTTATGTCAACAATACGCAGACGATAGAGGAGATGCTGCTGCGCTCCGAGCTGGATGTCGCGGTGGTCGAGGGTAAAATACGGAACCCTGACATCGTCTGCTCTCACCTAATGGACGATTATGTGACCCTCTTCTGCGCCACGGAGCACCGCCTCGCCGTAAAAAAATATATCAGCCTTGACGAACTCTGCCGTGAAAGCTTCGTAATGCGCGAACATGGCAGCGGAACGCGTGAGATATTCGAGAATTTCATCACCGAACAGAAGAGAAAGCTCAGGATAAAATGGGAGGTGGCCTGCTTTGACTCGACGCTGCGGGCCGTGCGGGAAGAGGGCTGCATCGGCGTCGCCTCCGTCCGCCTGCTGATCCCCCACCTCGACGCCGGAAATATCCGCGCGATTTGCTGCGCCGACGGCGAATGGGACCGGACCTTTTCTCTCGTCCACCACAAAAATAAATATATGACGGAGTCGATGACGGCCTTTATTGAAGCCGCACACACAATAAAGGACGCCCCTCTGCCCGACAGGACAAAGATGGGACGCCTAATAGCGTAACAATTATGAAAAATAACTCCACATCCTATAATTTTAAGTCACTAAAACGCGATGATTGCTATTATTTAGAGCTTCGTAGGATACATTACAGAATACTCCTACATTTTTAAATCCACACGAAGCGCTAAGACAGAAACTATTTTAATCCACACAAAGCGCGAAGCTCGTGGCCTGCCGCGTAAACAACAAGGGCGTTATCGTCGAATTTTAATCCACACGAAGCGTGAAGCTCGTGACATGCGCAGGTTCAGGGGCTTGATAAGGCATTGCGATTTTAATCCACACGAAGCGTGAAGCTCGTGACCGTCACGCCATCTTCCGCAAATCCGTCCATAAACATTTTAATCCACACGAAGCGCGAAGCTCGTGACCGAAGGGATATAATCCGAGCCGCAGCGTATCAAATTTTAATCCACACGAAGCGCGAAGCTCGTGGCGGGCGCTGCCGTTTAAAGATGCAGGGTCATCTTTCATTTTAATCCACACGAAGCGCGAAGCTCGTGGCGTTTGGCGCGGCGGCAGTAAAAGGCGGCGGCTATATTTTAATCCACACGAAGCGCGAAGCTCGTGGCCGCCGCAGATGGATCACGTCGCCATAGGGATATGTATTTTAATCCACACGAAGCGCGAAGCTCGTGACTCTGCGCGAACACAAAGGAGACTTCGGCAAAGAATTTTAATCCACACGAAGCGCGAAGCTCGTGACGTTTATCGCACCTGGTACCGCATTCGATGTGCAGGGATTTTAATCCACACGAAGCGCGAAGCTCGTGACGTACTCGGCAAGCGCGTCGTGGCTTCCGCAATGCGATTTTAATCCACACGAAGCGCGAAGCTCGTGACACGAGGCACGTGAGGCGGGCCACCTGGCACGTGAATTTTAATCCACACGAAGCGCGAAGCTCGTGACCAGCTTCCATTCCGCGCCTTGCTTGCCCATTACAGATTTTAATCCACACGAAGCGCGAAGCTCGTGACGCCGACCGACATGCAAAGCGAATGGGACGAGGCATTTTAATCCACACGAAGCGCGAAGCTCGTGGCGCAATACGCACAGTGCCCGCCTGTTTTAGCCAAATTTTAATCCACACGAAGCGCGAAGCTCGTGGCGAGTCGTCACCTACGACAAAGATAACATCATCGTCATTTTAATCCACACGTAGCGCGAAGCTCGTGGCTTCGAGCAGCGATTAAGTTCATCCACGTATAAAGCTATTTTAATCCACACGAAGCGCGAAGCTCGTGGCCTACGCGAGTCCGAACGGTGGCCAAAGTATAAAATTTTAATCCACACGAAGCGCGAAGCTCGTGGCGTTGCCGCCGTGAGGTTGCCCTGCGGGTCAAGATCATTTTAATCCACACGAAGCGCGAAGCTCGTGGCGGAACAAACAGGGCATTACAATTACATCATCATTATTTTAATCCACACGAAGCGCGAAGCTCGTGGCGGAGACGTCGATGTTGGCTACGCTCTTTATGTAAGCATTTTAATCCACACGAAGCGCGAAGCTCGTGGCCTACGCGAGTCCGAACGGTGGCCAAAGTATAAAATTTTAATCCACACGAAGCGCGAAGCTCGTGGCGGAGACGTCGATGTTGGCTACGCTCTTTATGTAAGCATTTTAATCCACACGAAGCGCGAAGCTCGTGGCGCAGTAATAGGCACCAAGTACGGCGGTAACGGCACATTTTAATCCACACGAAGCGCGAAGCTCGTGGCCTTGTCGAGCTGCCGCTGGATGCCGTCCTCGACATTTTAATCCACACGAAGCGCGAAGCTCGTGGTGTATATAGAATCTATATACTTATATCAATACTTTACTCGATGCTAAACGCGGACTTGGCGAAATTCTACTAAAAGCTAATGGATTTTATCTAAAAAACTAGCTATTCCGTTGTAAAATCAACAACGCGAACCTCCCGGTAAATTCATGTCCACTTGAGGTTCGCGCTATAAAATGAGGACGCCTTCCGGATCAAAGGTATCCTTTGTGCCAACATGTTCAACTCTGTTTTTCCAATGATTTCCAAGTTGATAGTACCGCAGGCTGTCTTTTTTTATATCTATTACTTTTTCCAGTTCATGGCATAACTCCAACCTCTGAGCCTGATCAACTAAACACTCAAAAACAGAATTTTGTACCCTTTGCCCATAGTTTTCGCAGATTCTTGCAACCCTACGCAAGCGTCTCCTGCCTTCAGGCGTACTAGTATTTACATCATAAGTTATTAGAAGAAGCATGGCAATACCTCGTTCCTGTCATTTCCAATAAAATGGGGTATAACCATCGATATCCCCACGAAGACAACTGGACAGGAGCATAGCCTGAACATGCGGGAGCAGCCCCAGCGAGATTTTTTCATTGATGAATGGATGCATTATTTCGTCTCTCTTTCTCTCCTGGTAATTTTTTATAATCTCCTTTCTGGTTTTATCATTCATTATGACGCCACCTGTTTCTGTTTTTTGGAACCCGTCATTTCGTACCTGTTTCCTATTTATCAGAGTGAGCACTAATCGATCTCCAACCATAGAACGAAATTCCTCCATCAAATCAAGGGCCAGACTGGGACGCCCCGGTCTGTCAGCATGTAAAAAGCCAACGGCGGGATCGAGCCCGACACCTTCAAGCGCAGAAGAAACGTCATGCGCAATAAGAGTATAGACAAAGGAGAGCATTGCATTTACGTTATCCATAGGCGGCCGCCGATTTCTGCCGTGAAAGAAAAATTTATCCTTTTGCGCAACGATCAATTCGTCAAACACAGAAAAATAAACTCTAGCGGCATCCCCCTCGATGCCACGGACAACCTCCAGTGGTTTGAACAACTCCAAGCTTTTCAGCGTAGCAGCAAGATAATCTGAAGCATCTTTGAGCCGGGCTGCGCCGTCCTTTCCGGGGTATTCGCGAACTGCTCTTAATAAATTCTTTCTACTATTTGCAATCTTTGCAACTACCATCCACCGAGCCAACTCCGCACGTATATTTACATCATCCGCCGCCCTATATTGTTTGCGGCGTAGTAAAACATTGCCGGATACAGGCCCATTTACACGCGCAAGAAACCTGCCGTTTTCGGTAAAAAACGACATTCCTACTCCATTTTCACCGCACATGCCCATTAAAGCCGGCGTGCACAAAACATTGCCAAAGCATAAAATATTGGACTGATTATGGAGAGGGAAACGCTGTTTCAGTTCCCTGTCCACGTAGACGGCGATTGTTTCCCCCTCTTTAGCAAGATACGCCCCCTGAGTCAGGATATACAGGCTATTTTGCAGTTTTTTCATAGCAGTTCCTCGCTTTCAGTATCGCTAAAAAAACTTGCAAGATATCTTTTGACACTCCTTTTTTCCATCTCTTTCGGCATACACAAATCAAATAAAGAGCAGCCTTTGCATTTTTTTTCATACTTAGGCGCCGGCGTCTTCCCGGCTTCAATAAATTTTCTGACTATCGAGATTGTTTCTACCGTCTTGGCCCTGAGGTCAAAATCAAATTCCACATCCTGACGTCTGCGGCTCTCTCCCCAGAAAATAGCGCCGCGTTCAATCGTAGTGTGCAGCATCTCCTCTATACATAATGCCTGGGCACACAGCTGTATATGATATGGCAGCGCCTCATGCGTCGTTCCGCGTTTATATTCAACTGGAAATGGAGTCCAGTTTCCTTCCGCCCCTGGAATAGATATGCCAGTCCCTCCTGTTCTATGAAACTCGAGCACATCTGCCACCCCGGTGAGTCCCAATTCAAACGAATGTATATGTAAAGCGTTTCTCATCCTAATATCGCCCCTGCTTTCGAAGATATCATCATGGGCCCTCTCGTGCATTATTTTCCCATCCATCGTGGCAGTGTTTTCGTTCCAATACTGTTCTATACCGATAAGCGCCGCCCGGCGCGGGCAAAAGACATAATGCTGAAGCAGCGATATGGGGAGCAGTTCATCTTCTGAGAACAACGGTAATCATCCCTTCCTATAGGAAGCCCAAGCCACGGCTGTTTAACTCATAGTTCTCCAATACTCCGGCCATATACCCAATAAACTTATTATAGCTATAGGGCCAGAAATATATATCAGGATGGCCGCGAACTGGTTCTACCTTTAAGTTTCGTGCAGTGTGGACATATATTTGTACGCTGTGATCCTGAAGCTCGCGCCATGATATCGTTTCATAAGACTCTAAGCGTTCTTTTATGCACGTATCTATAATAACAGTAACAGTTTGGGAATCGATCACCTTGAATTTTTTTTCCACTGACGCATATGAGCAAGCCATTTCATCTTCCATGATACTAGAACCTTCCGTCATTCCGCATTCGTTGAGTTCACGCCTGAGCGCTCTCGTACAGAGGTCGGAGATGTCTGTTCCATCATTGATCAAAGCAGGATTTTCTGCAAATAGATCAAGCAAAACCTTTGAGGATATCTCAAACGACGGGTGTCTTTTAAGCATCCCGCTAAAATCAAGCTCTATACTCCAAACAACAGAGTCGTTATAGCAATCCTCTTCGTTGCGTCTAATTCTACCTGCAAGTTGGAGCAGATTCACAAGTCCTGCTGCCTCCCGCACACCGTTCCGAAATGAGAAATCCACACCAGCCTCCACACAGGATGTGGCAACGAGAGTCCAGTCCTCATCTTTTTTATCACTCAGACGTCTTTTTATATTTTCTACTATCAATTCCCTGTCTTTAGGGGCAATGGCTGTCGAGATGTGTTCAACATGCTCTCTTCCGCATATATCAGCCAAAGTATTGGCAATAACCGCGGCGGACTGAACGGTATTCAGGACTACAAGGCGTGGCCCCTTCAGTGTAAGCAGCCACTCGCATAGCTTCGTCTCGTCCATTTTTTCCGGCTTACGCTTTATAGGTACACGTTGCGTCTCCATCTTATTGAGGGCATCGCTGAATTCTCTTGGCAGCAAAGAAGGGATACTATTATCATCTTTGTTCCTTATTTTAAATTCTTCTAGTTCCCAGAATTTTTTCAGAGAGCCAGACGCAAGTATAAAATGGCAGCGCCACATCTCAGCATAATCATTGATCCACCGCCAAGCAAGCGGCCATAGGCTTGTTGGAAGCGCGGTGTGTGCCTCGTCAATAAAAACGGCGCTGTTGGGCAGCGCATGAAGTTTACGTAGCCCCGAAGGGGATGCCGCAGCCATTGTCTCAAAAAATTGGACCGCCGTGGTAACGATTATCGGGGAACGCCAAAGTGCGGAAAGCTGCCTGCTGTTTTCGTCTTCGTATTCAGCTTTATGATGAATCGCTGCAACGACGCGCTCCATATCGCTGTCACTTTCGTCCGGAAGCCGCAGGGCCTTTCTGTAAACATCAACAGATTGTTTGAGGATGTTAGTGAAAGGAAGGACAATGAATATCCGGCGCAGGTTCTTGGCATGCGCCGCGTTCAGCAGCGCCGCCATTATGGCTGTTGTTTTACCTGTTCCTACAGGACTGTCGCAATAATATAACCAATTCTTTGTGGAACCGCAGCGGCATTTTTCATACATTTCGCTCCTGGCGATGTTGCGTTTTGACATTTTCACAGAGTTATCGCTGCTGGCAAGTCCAGCGACATAGTTGTCAAGCGCGGCAAGCCTTTTTTCGGCTTGCAGGAGCGGCATCTCTTCTTCATGAAAATTGCGGTAGTGGATGGCAGTATCCGTATGATCCGCGTCGGCAAGGCACGAGAGCAATACCCTTGCTCCTACGGGATATTTAAGCTGCCCACCGGAGCTTATTTTCTCTATCGCGGCCAGCTTCGATCCAAAAGATTCACAGTGCCTGGCAAGATAAGTCTCCAAATTCTGAGAGCTGTCCCGTTGAACAGTCTCATCATTGTCGCGGAAACGCAGATCGCCGCAGGGTGAATTTATTCTCATCTTTTCATCAGCAATATTTGGTAGTCCAATATGGTGGGAATAAATCAGCAAAGCACTCAAAAGTGCCCTATTGCGCATCATATAGGCGACACCTGCGTCGCAGTGGTTTATCGGCAGGTTTCTAGCTTTTTTATCTCCGCGCAGCACACTCTGATTTTCGTCGCCCAGCTTGCCAAGGTCATGAAACGAAGCGGCGATAAGAAGGCAGCGTTTAAGGAAATCATATAAAGGTTGGATTCTTTTATCTACCGTTATTGATGACAGCTCCGAATCACAGAAGCGCACAACATTGCCGGCATGTCTAAAATAGCCCTGAGCGGGAATACCAAGCTCAGGGCGCGCACTGTGTGCGAGATATTTTTCTACAGGGCCATCAGGTCCACACATGAGACCCTATCCTTAAGTTCGTCGGGCAATGACGTGACAAGTTCATAGTCCTTCAGGCTGTCTGACGGCTTGTCTATATCCCCCAGACGCTTGGGCATCAGAGCGTCGATCAGATCAAAGTCCGAGCAGGAGCCAAGCGGATTCCTATGTTCACAGAACCACGCCTGACGTATCTCGACAAACGGACGGATCGCCGAACGGTTATGCGTATATGCGTAGGGGATAAGAGCCTTCATCAGTTCGATATCCATCTTAGTGCAGCCTGACTTATGCGCATAATTCGGGTTGATAAAAAATGGCATCACATAAAGACCATGAGTAACTATCTTGTAGGCCATCGGCGCCATTCCCTGATTTTTCCCTTCTTGTACCCCGGCTTTGTTCGTGTTCGTCTGGGCTTCGGTGGATACGGGAGAAATTGATACTCCCATCCCGAACTGGACGACTCCCGTCTTTATGCTGGCTTTATCCATCGCGTCTTCAAGGAATGTATTGCCAAATATTCTCCCGTCCCAGTATCGCCCGACGAACGTACCCTCTTTTATCTCTTTGGTTATCAGCTTACGGTCGCGTCCGCGTGATTCAAGTATCATAAAGTTTTCACTGTTAAGATGCATATTTTCGCTGATATGCTGCCAAACAGGACCATCCTTGTCTTCCACGAGGTCGCGCAGTTTCCTCTTAAAAGATACAGGCGAAATCTCTCCGCGGCCATCATATCTGACACGCGGAGCCCCGTCCGAATCAGGGTCTCCGTTAGGATTCGAATTGATCACTTCAAGAACAAGCAGCCCGGTACCTCTATTAAGAAATTCATTAGCCATTTTGCTTTCCTCCCTCGTCATTTTCATTTTCTCCTGTGGTTTTGCCGGAAACTCCAGCCATGTATCCCAGATAAAGTTCAGATTTTTCTATCGGCCCCAGAGATTCCGGCAGAGACGATTCTGCCAGCGCGAACGAAATAACTGAGAACTGCTTCAGCATCCACCTGCTGAGTCCCATGTCTTCTCCCATATCCGTCCTAGCCCATGTGAGGTAGGGCCTAATTCTAGCCCCAAGGATCCCAATCGTCTGCCGTGTTCTGGTTTCGGCGGCAGAGAGCATCGAATTTCCCACAAGCTGGACCGGCGCGTTGACAATGTTCTTTTTTCTGTCCTCTTCCGAAGTCCGTACATACTTGCAGTAGTGATACTGCAGGCTGTCCGCAAGCGCAAGAAGCGTTCCGAGTTTGAAAACTGGACTATTCATATAATCCTCCTTTTTACAGCCAAGCTTGTACAAAAGCAGGGCAAGGATGGCTGGATTTACAATTTTATCTTCCTCTTTATCACCTATGACCTGCTTCCCTCTGCGGCTGCACTCTCCGCAGAGGGCAAGCAGAGGTGCGGAATTGGAAATAAAGATCGTGAGAAGATTCATAGCGAAAGCACGATCTTCTTTCAACAGCAGTTCAAGACCATCCATGGATTTTATCTTTTTTGAGAGACTATTTCCACTACCATCCATCCGCCAGACTTTATTCGCGAAAGTATAGAGCTCTCTAGGAAAAATACTGCGCCTTTCCGTTTCCATGATCTCGCCCTTCGCAGCTCCCCAGCGTTTGATCCGCCTAAGATTATCTGGCAGGTTGCGGCAGCCTTCGCTCCATTCATGGGCGCATTGATAGAGATAATCCACTGTAAAATTCGTATAATACGATACCTTTGTGCGTGCTTTATCCATCTTTTTCAATGCGAAAATCTTTATTTCGATTGTTGAAAGCCGCCTCGATATTCCGGAAAGCGCCGCGATAACCTGACCTGCAAGGGCTGTAAAGTCGGCTTTGTCTTCCGCCTCTGCGCCATTTGTAAGAAGTCCGGCCATGGGAATATCTCCAAGGTTAAAGATATCTTCCATATCATCACTGCAGCCACTTTCGATATCACCTGTCAGCATTACCGGGTATGCGAAGAGTAATTCCTTTTCTCCCATTAGTTTCCACGTTTTACCTCTGAACTGCTCCTGCGCAAGCGTCTCAAGCGCCAGCTTGGCACTTCTGCGGCTTACGTCGCCTACGGGGAAGGATTCATAATCAGCGACACCGTAACGAAACTGGCAGGGCGCCTCCTTAACCATCGAACGGAGAATCACGTCGCCGAGGGGGCCGACGCGAACACTTGGCATCTTCGCGTCGCAGCCGCTGAGCGGGTTGCCGTAGGCATCCTCACCGTCAGTCTCATCGCCGCCGCCTCGCGTTTCGTTAGCTCTGAGCAGTGCACTGTTGATCCATTTTACAGTATCACCATGCGCCACAGATTTATAATTGTCGTCATAATCTTTGATATCAAGAAATACCGTAACACCGGCACCCGACTGCACAAAGAAGCGGCAATACCGCTCCCAAGACTCATATGAATCGATGAGCGAAGAAAAATATTCAAAACAGCCGTCAAAAAATTGTTCCGGTGATATTTTCTCCAGCCGTTCGCAGAGAGTTCGGTAATTTGGGTTGTCATTACCAAGCGCGGCCGCTTTTATCTTCTCTCCTAAATTGGAGGCCATATTCTTGATACACCTCTCGATTTTATTAAGAGCCTTCGCGCGATTGACGGCGGCATCCGGGGCGTCCTCTTGAGCTGCGCGCAGCAAGTAATCCGCAAAATTTCCCCGGTCAAAGCTCTTCTTCAAGGAATTACTGATGAACCGGGCTCGTTTCTTGTCATCAAGCCCGCCCGCCGCTTCGGCAGCCGATCGGTCATAAATCGCCAGGTAACCTTGTTCAAAATCTACTTTTGACATATGCAGGTACGGTGGAAAGTTAAAGCCAGGGAATGAAAAACCGTTTGATTCTTCGTACTTGCGCAATACAGCCGCATGCTCCGGCGGTATCAGGCTGACACCGTCGACAAAGGGCTCGACAGCCGAAACACACACTTTAAAGACATCTCCCTTAGGGAGAGGTTTCAGATTCTTATCCCACTCCTGGGCGAATATTCTTTTCAAAGAGGAGGCATTTGCCGCCGGTATAACTTCATTCAGCATTGCAGGATGCCTCCTCTTGGGGATAGAACATTACGCCTTCGCGTACCTCTACATTTTGTGCAAAGGCAAAGCGCGGTTTTGAGTCATAGCCGTCCGGAAAAACGCTCATTAACAGGCTGGGGATCACTAAGTTGATTTCTTTGCATGGAGAGGTCGTCTCGCGTAATGGGCCAAAATATGTAGGTGTGAATTCTTTCCATCCTAAACATGGCGTATGAAAAAACTGGCCACGCTTAAGGCGGCGCTCAAAAATCGCCTTATAAGCATGTCCAGGAGAGGTCGTATTCGCGTCCCAGCGCCGCGCACCATCTGTCATCTTCTCTCTGTTCTGCCGGAGCGGCCGAACTGACGCGTGAAGCTTATAACATACATCGACCAGTATGGAAGCCAGAAGCTGATAATTATTATCCCCGCTGATGCTGCCAGAATGCCGCAGCGGCCCGCCATAATTAGTGATGTAATTTTCAAACCTGATTGGCGAACATATTTCCACTTTCTGCGGTATAATCGTCACAGCAGGCCCCCAATTTACCGCGGAAAAAATTCCGCATACAGCAGAAGCCGTAGGTACGGGATAAGACCCGGGACTATCGCCCATAGACGGATCGGAAAAAAGAGCATGGCGGCCGGCAATTTCACAAGAAACCATATACTGTTTTAACATGATGAAGTCCTCCTTTCTTTTAAGTGAATCATTCACAGAGGAAGAAAGCGGAAAACTGGAGTGATATATAGACAATGACTTTCCTCTGTGTGAGTTCAGTATATAATACACAATACACATTGTCAATTGATACAATTCATACATTACAAATAAAAATCATAGGACGATACTATAAATATATCCAAACATAAAGCATAGGACAACTCACTTTTATACATAAGCTATGGGCCTTGAAAGGTTTCCCTTCCAAGACCCATTCCTGTGACAATACCAACTCACTATATTCCATATAAAAAACATAGATTTCAATCCACGCGAGCTTAAATTCGCGACGTACAAAACACACAACGCTGACGCGTGGCGATTTTATTGACCTGATATTTTGGTGACCTATCCCCCCGCCGCCCTTGTCAGGCGGTCTTTTAGGGCGCGGCCGATGCCGTTTTCTTCGGGGAGTTCGGCGTAGATGATCTGCGCGCCGCTCTTTTCGAGGGTGCGCAGCGCGCGGAAGAGCTCCTTCGCGTATTCGGCGTCGTCCTTGAAGATTATCTTTATACGCGGCGCGCCGTTGGGTATTTTCGTGCCGAGCCAGGCCCAGTTTTCGGCCTCTACCGGTATCGCGTGCGGGGCCGTCAGCCTCAGCGGTATCGACGGCGCGTAGTGGCGGTACCTTGTACCGGGGGAACGCCGGATAATCTTCTGGTCCTGGGGCAGCAGAACCTCCATATTAAGAGCCGCCTCGACAGCCTCTTTCGGCAGGCCTCCGGGGCGCAGCAGCACGGGGTGCTCTCCCGTCATATCAATGACCGTCGACTCAAGGCCAAGGCGTGTGTCGCCGCCGTCGATGACGAGGGGAATGATATCCCCTATCTCCTGCCGCACCGTCGCGGCATCGGTCGGGCTGGGGCGGCCGCTGATATTGGCGCTCGGGGCGGCGATCGGCAGGCCGGATTTTTCTATCAGCGCAAGCGCCACGGCGGTATCAGGCATACGCACCGCCGCCGTCGGAAGGCCGCCGCGCGTGCGCGCGGGGACGATCTCTTTCGCCGGCAGCACTATCGAAAGCGGCCCCGGCCAGAATTTCTCCATCAGCAGGCGCGCGCGCCAGTTTATTTCGACAAGCCTTTCCGTCATCGCGATCGAGGAGACGTGAAGAATCAGCGGGTTGTCCGAGGGGCGGCCCTTCGTTTCATATATCCTCTTCACCGCCTCCGCGTCAAGCGCGTTCGCGCCGAGGCCGTATACGGTCTCCGTCGGGAAGGCGACGAGCCCACCCGCCCTTATTATCTCCGCCCCCCGCTCCGTCAGCTCCCGCTGTTCGGGAGAGAGCGAGGCCATTCTCGCCGCCGCGCGCTCCGCGGTCGAAGCGCGCTCCGGCATGGATTCGGAGGCAGAGATTTCTTCACTGTGCCCCAGATCATTCATTGAGATAGGCGCCCTCCATAAAGTTTTCCATAAAATTGCGGCGGAAGGCCGGGAAGCGGCCCTCGATTATCGCCTGCCGCGCGTCGTTCACCAGATTCACAAGGAAATAAAGGTTGTGCCAGCTGCAAAGACGCGCCGCCAAAATCTCTCCCGCCGTGTAAAGGTGGCGTAGATAGGCACGTGTAAAATTGCGGCAGACATAGCAGCCGCAGTTTGGGTCCACCGGCGTATAGTCGCGCGCGAAGGCGAGATTCTTGATATTCATCTTGCCAAAGCTCGTCAGCAGCTGCCCGTTGCGTCCGTTGCGCGTGGGCAGCACGCAGTCGAACATGTCGATCCCGCGCGCGATGCCCTCCACGAGGTTCGTCGGAAAACCGACGCCCATAAGATAACGCGGCTTGTCCTGCGGCATATGCGGCGAAAGCGCGTCAAGTACGCGGTACATCTCCGCGTGGCTCTCGCCGACGGAGAGGCCGCCGATACCGTAGCCGGGAAAGCCGATCTCTTCCAGCCGTTCGATACACTCAATGCGCTGGCTCTCGTAGAGCGCCCCCTGGACGATGCCGAAGAGCGCCTGGTCCGGGCGGCTGTGATATTCGCGGCAGCGCCCCGCCCAGCGTATCGTGCGTTCCATCGCCTCGCGCGAATATTCGGGCGTCGTCGGCAAAGAGACGCATTCGTCAAAGGCCATCGCGATATCGCTGCCGAGTTTCTGCTGTATCGCCATCGAATCCTCGGGACGCATAAAGTGGCGGCTGCCGTCGATATGCGAACGGAACTTGACGCCGTCCTCTTTTATCTTATTTATATTAGCGAGCGAAAAGACCTGAAAACCGCCGCTGTCCGTCAGGATCGGGTGATTCCAGCCCATAAAGCGGTGCAGCCCGCCCGCCTCTTCGACGATATCCTCTCCGGGACGCATATGGAGATGATAGGTATTGCCGAGGATTATCTGCGCGCCCAGCCCCTCCAGCTCGGGCGGCGTCATCGCCTTGACGGTGGCCTGCGTCCCCACCGGCATAAAGACCGGCGTCTTTATCACTCCGTGCGGCGTTGTAAACTCCCCGGCGCGCGCGCCGGTCTCCGGACACTGTGCCGTCAGCTTATATTCAAACATCTTATCTACCTGCCCCATCCGAATATTCTTTCGCCGTTCTCCTTAACCGCCTGAGCAAACTCCTCAAGCGGAAGCCCCATGAGCATCGAAAGATACTCGTAGACCGAACGTACATGCCACGGCTCGTTCTGCCTGCCGCGGAAGCCCTGCGGTGCGAGATAGGGCGAATCTGTCTCGCAGAGGATGCGGTCCAGCGGCACCGTCATCGCGATCTCGCGCAGCGCCTGATTCTTCGGATAGGTGACGGGACCGGCAAAGGAGATATAAAAGCCAAGCTCGAGCGCCGCCTTTGCGTCCTCCGCGTGGCCCGAGAAACAGTGAATGACGCCGCCTACCGCATCCGCCCCCTGCTCGCGGAGCATCGCGTACACCTCGCCGTTGGCGTCGCCCTCCGCCCTGTTCTGCGCGTCGCGCACATGGATGACAATCGGTTTGCCAATCCTCTTCGCAAGCTCTATCTGCTCGGAAAATACGCGGCGCTGTACCTCACGCGGCGAATGGTCGTAGAAATAATCAAGGCCTATCTCGCCGACGGCGCAGACCCTTTCGTCCGCGGCGATCGCCTCAAGCTCCGCGATATAAGAGGGGGAGACATTCTCCGCCTCGTGCGGATGCACGCCGGCAAGCGCGTATATCTCCGGCGCATCCGTCTGCGCGGAAGCAAGCGCCGCCGCCTCGCGGCTCGTCGCGACATCCGCGGAGGCGAACACCATACGCCGCACATCGTTATCGGCGACGCGCGCGAAGACCTCCGCCAGACCGTCGGGGTAATATTCTCTATTCAAATGACAATGCGTATCAACCAAAAACATCATAAATTCCTCTCAAAGCAAAAGATAGACCACAGCCCGACTATTATACAATAAAAGAGTGAACTGCCGCCGCGCCTTCGTCAGATCGCGGCGCGGGTACAAAAAACTTCGCCGCTGTTTTTACACTATTTTAACAATACAAGACCGCCGCGCCGGTATCCCGCATACGGCCGCCGCCAATGGGCCGCGCTGTGCGGCCGCCCCGTTACATAACTTTTACCATTCGGCGGCAGAGGGCTTTACATTCTATTCATATAATCCAAACAGTAAAATCAGCTTTTTGGGAGGGTGTCTATGAACAAGGTCTATGTGCTCGACACAAATGTGATGATCCAGTCGCCGCTGGCTCTCCTGTCATTTGAAGAGAACGACGTGGTGCTGCCGATCGTCTGTCTGGAGGAGCTCGACAGGCTCAAAAGCGACGAGGGAGAGCGCGGAGCCAACGCGCGGGAGACCATCCGCATCCTCGAAAAGCTGCGGCTCGCGGGTAACCTGCTCGCGGGCGTGAAGCTGCCTGACGGCGGAACTCTGAGGGTGGAGGCCAATTTTGTAAATGTCACGCTCCCCGAGGGACTTCCCGAGGTAAAAAACGACAACCGCATCCTAAAAATATGCAAGGGGCTCGCGGACGGCGGAGAGCGCATCATCCTCGTCAGCAAAGATATCCTCGTGCGGCTCAAAGCGCAGATGATGGGGCTCACGGCGGAGGACTTCACCACCGAGCAGTCCCCCAGACTTACGGAACAGTACACGGGACGCGCGGTAGTTTATACCGCCGACGAAAACATGGGCGGTTTCAAGAAAAAGGGGCTCCCCGTCGAAGACGGTCTACCTTATAAGGGGAGATGAGAAAACGCCCTTTCTTCCGGTGGTAAATCAATTTGTGATCATACGCTCCGAGCTCTCGGATAAAAAGAGCCTGCTCGGACGCTTCAACGGAAAGTGCATCGTGCCGCTGGAGAGCCTGAAAAAAGAGCCCTTCGGCATCAAGCCGAAGAACGTCGGCCAGCGCTTCATGCAGGAGGCGCTGATGCAAAGCGCCGATGCCGCGCCGCTCGTGATAATAAAGGGCCCCGCAGGGACGGCAAAGACCTTCTATTCTCTCGCGGTGGGGCTGGAAAAAATTATGAATGGCCCGGAGAGGGAATACCGCCGGATACTGGTCACGCGCCCCAACGTGCAGTTCGATTCCGATATCGGCTTCCTGCCGGGCAGCGAGCAGGAGAAGATCGCCCCCTTCCTGCGCCCCGTCATCGACAACCTCGAGGTGCTCGTCGACCGCGACGAGAAAGAGCGTTACAAAGACGAATATGAGCTTGCGGGCAAAATAGAGGAACTTTTCGCGCGCGACTATATCGCCGCCGAGGCGCTCAACTTCGTGCGCGGACGCACCATCACCAAAACATACCTGATAATCGACGAGGCGCAGAACCTCACGCCCAAACAGGCAAAGGGCATCATCACGCGCGTCGGCAAAGGCACGAAGATCGTCATGGTAGGCGACCCGGAGCAGATAGACCATCCCTTCCTCGACGAACGCACAAACGGCCTCTCCTACGCCAGCGAAAAGATGAAGGGCAGCTCCCTCTGCTTTCAGCTGTCGATGGAACCCGACGAATGCGAACGCTCACCGCTGGCCTTCGACGCCGCCTCCCGCATGTAAAAACGAATTAAAACCTTACAGGAGCGGCAAACCACAAACAGCGCCGCCATAAAACTCCCGCCGCCGGTTTCCACGACGGCGGCTTTATCTGCGGCGGAGATTCCGTCAGGGCAACCTCACCACCTGACGCCATAACTTTCCGCATACCTTCTGAGATACCTTCCCGTTAAACTCACCTCACTGCCACATATATCCCTCGCGCCGCCAGAGGCGACGATCCGACCGCCCTCCTCCCCGCCGCCGGGGCCCATATCGACGATAAAATCCGCGTTGGCGATCATATCAAGGTCATGTTCAATGACCACGACCGTGCCCCCCGCCCCGATCAGCCGGTCAAATATCTGCAGGAGTCGGCGGATATCCTGCGGGTGAAGCCCCGTCGTCGGCTCGTCAAAGACGAAAAGAGTCCCCCGCTGGTCACGCCCCAGCTCCGATACGAGCTTCATTCGCTGCGCCTCGCCGCCGGAGAGCGCGGAGGTCGCCTCTCCCAGCTTCAGATAACCGAGGCCAAGCCCCTCGAGCGACTCCAGCTTTTCGCGGATGAGGCCGTTATCTTTGAATACCCCGCAGGCCTCGTCCACAGAGAGGTCGAGCACATCGGCGACGCTCATCCCCTGCCACCTGACCTCAAGCGTCTCCGGCGAATACCTCCTGCCGCCGCAGTCGGGACAGACCAGATCCATATCGGGCAGATACTGGATATCGAGAGATACGATCCCCGTACCGCCGCAGGTCCCGCAGGCGCCGCTTTTCAGATTATAGGAAAAATGCCCCGCGTCCCAGCCTCTTTTTTGAGCCTCATCAGTCGCCGCGAACAGGGCCCTCACCCCGTCCATGATGCCGGAATAGGTCGCCAGCGTCGAACGCGTATTCTGCCCCACGGGGACAGCGTCGACCATGACGACGCGGCGGATGCCTGCCGTCTCCGCCCTCACGACGTGAGAGGGCAGGGGCTGCCTCCTCACCGCCGCCCGCACCGCGGGGACTAGGCAGTCGAGAATCAGCGTCGACTTGCCGGAGCCTGAGACGCCGGTTACCGCCGTAAGCTTCCCGCACGGAATCCGCACCGTTACATCCTTCAAAGTATAAATTTCATCAACCTCGACGGATATCACGCCCTTATCCTTTGCCGCTTCGCCGCCTTCGCGGACCAGCAGCCTCTCCGCGCCCGAGAGATACCCGCCGATAACGGAACGTGGATCTCCTTCGACCGACGCCACCGTCCCCTCGGCGATCACCCTCCCTCCGTTTTCTCCGGCCCCCACGCCCATTTCGATCAGCCAATCGGCCTGGCGCAGGATATCTATGTCATGATCGACCACGACGAGAGAATTGCCCTGCTCCCGCAGCCTGCTGAATACATCCGTCAGCCCCTCCGCGTTTTGGGGGTGCAGGCCGATGGAGGGTTCGTCCAGCACATAAAGCACGCCCGTCGTTTCGCTGCGCAGCGTCCGCGCGAGCTGCACGCGCTGCAGCTCGCCCGTTGACAAAGTGCCGCCTCCGCGGTCGATCGACAGATAAGAAAGCCCCAGGGCTAGCAGCGGCGCGATCCCCTCGGCCAGCTCCCCCATGAGCTTCCGCGCCATCGGGCGCATCACCTCTGGCAGCGTCTCCGGCACGGAACCCGCGTAAGCCTCCAAAGCGGCGAGAGAAAGAGCCGAGACCTCGGCGATATTTTTCCCCGCGAGAAGCGTCGTGAGAAGCTTCGGCGCGAAACGGCCACCGTGGCAGCTCCGGCAGATCCCGATATGATAGAACTGCTCCGCGAGCCTCGTCCTGATTTTTTCGCTCTCGGTGCCGTTGTAGGCGTGCGCCACCGCGTCCGCCGCGTTCAGATACTGCGCCTTCATCTCATATACCTTGCCTGCTCCGGTCATTACGGAGACCTGAGTCTTACCGCTCATCTTCCCATGAAGAACAAAGCCTTTCTGCTCCTCCGTCAAATCCTTGAAGGGGATATCAATGGGAATACCAATCGCCTCCGCCGTGGGAACATAAAAAAACGAACCGGGCACCCGCCAGCCCGCGACCGCCCCCTCGTTGATACTCTTATTGGGATCGGCGATAAGCCTGCTCTCGTCAATCTCCTCCACAACGCCGGTGCCGCGGCATTCGGGGCAGGCTCCCAGCGAATTGAAGGCAAAATCCTCGGCAGAAAAGGGGACGAACTCCACGCCGCACTCCGGACATACGCACCTTCCCAGACGCGCCGTATCAAGAGAGGGGGGAAGCCTGTGCCCGTTAGGGCAAAGATGCGAACCAAGCCGCGAAAACGAAAGACGCAGAATATTGAGAAGCTCGCTCATCGTTCCCAGCGTGCTCCTGATACCGGGAACTACTGGACGCTGACGCAGCGCCACGGCACTCGGCAGATAACGAATACGCTCCACGTCGGGACGCGCCGACTGCCCGATACGGCGGCGCGTGTACGTAGACAGCGCCTGTAAATACCGCCGCGCCCCCTCCGCGTAAAGAACATCCGTCGCGAGCGTGCTCTTTCCCGAACCGGAGACGCCGCAGACCGCTACAAAGCGGTTCAGCGGGATATCCACGTCAATATCCTTTAAATTGTTTGCCCTCGCCCCGCGCACCTCTATATGTGTGGGAGCCGTATGCTCTCTTTTCATATCCCTTTACCTCTTTACCTGTTATCTCTTCCGTGAACCACAGTACAGCTCACTGTCTATGTGTTACAGTTCTCTTCCCAGCGTATCGCTGACGTGATATATTAATTATATTAAGTGTGTAAAAGCAATCAAGTACGCAGAAATTTTGTACATGGTACGTTTTCCCGTACCTAACGGAGCGGACGGGAATTATAACTGTTCGGCAAAGGGAGAGGCAGATATGAACGAAGTTATGAGCTACGAAGAATTCCTTGACCGAGTCCATGATGGGATTGTCACTCCGTCGGGGAACTGCCCTGTTACGTTGGTGATGGAGATGCTGCAGGGTAAGTGGAAAAATATCGTTCTGTATGAATTATGCATCCACAATACGGTCAGATTTGGTGAATTGAAGAAAGACCTACCCGGAATCACTAACACGATGCTAACCTCCACGCTCCGGGATTTAGAAGATAATGGCCTTATCCACAGGGAGCAATATAATGAAATTCCGCCGCGAGTGGAATATTCCTTCACAGAAAAGGGACGAGACCTTTATCCTCTGTTCTACGCCATGATGAACTGGGGATTCAAATACGAAAAAGACCTCTATCCATCAAAAAAATATGACTCTTAATTATTCCCTCCCCGAAATACGGCAGAATCAAGGTGTTCGGTAGCACGGTACGCATCTACAAATCAACAAAACAGCCTCAGAGCCGTAGTTTAAAGGCACTGTCCTGGTTTCTCGCGTCCCATAGCAAAGACACAAAACCCCACACTTCTAGGCTCCAGCTCGGAGGCCGGAGCGACAAGACAAGGGCAAACGGCGGCTTCGCCCTATTTTCACGATACGCAAAAGCAAACCCCCACGACGCTGGATGCCGGGTCAAGCCCGGCATGACAAACAAAAACAAATCTCCATTTATCTCTTTTCCTTACCAAAGGAAATCGGCGTTTAGACGTGCGAATAACGAAATAACCGAGGGCTTGGCAAGCGGAGGCGCACTAATGTGCGGTGAGCATTGCCAAGCCCTCGGTTATGAAGTTAGTCATGCGTATAAACGCCGATTTTAGCTGATGCGGCTGCCTACTGGAATAGAATCATCCATCACGGTCAGCAGCGTCAGTATCTCCTGCCGCGTCTCGGGGCTTTCCGCCGCGAGCAGCATACCGTTGCTCTGCACGCCGCGGAACTTCGCGGGCTTGAGGTTGCAGAGGACGATGATCTTTTTGCCCTCGAGGTCCTCCGGCTTGTAGAATTCCCTGATGCTGGAGACGATGACGCGCTTCTCGTAGCCGAGGTCGAGGTTCAGAATGTAAAGTTTGTCCGCCTTCGGCACGACTTCGATCTTTTCCACCAGCGCGACGCGCAGGTCGAGCTTCGCGAAATCGTCGTACTCTATCTGAGGCTTCGGCTCAAGGTACTTAAAGAAGGCGGTGGGGTCGAGTTTCGCGCGCTTTTCCAGGTCGCGCGCCTCTTTTTCCTTCTTCCACTTCTCTATATCGATACGCGGGAAGAGGATGCCGCTGCGGCTGACCTTAATCGGCCCCTCGACGACGCCCCACTTCCAGTCCGCGCGGCCTTTGTCGAGCGGATCGCCGTCAAGTCCGAGCTGCGACCAGATTTTCGCCGCCGTATCCGGCATGAAGGGGGCCACGAGCACCGCCGCGAGGCGCAGCGATTCCCAGAGAGTGCGGAGCACGGCGTCAAGGCGTTCGACTTCGCCCTCGCGTCCGAGCCTCCAGGGTTCGGTCTCATCAATGTATTTGTTGGCGCGGCTGATGAAGGCCCAGAGGCATTTAAGCGCGTCGTCAAAGGCGAAACGCTCCATCAGCTCGTTCATTTCACTGAAGGTATGTTCCGCAAGCGCCTCGATCTCTTTGTCGAGCTCCGTCGGCGTGTAGGAGGCCGGCAGGTCGCAGCCGCGGAATTTGTCGATCATCTGCAGCGAGCGCGAGAGCAGGTTGCCGAGGTCGTTGGCAAGGTCGGAGTTGATGCGCTGCGCCATCGCGAGTTCGGAGAAATCTCCGTCGTGTCCGAAGGGCACCTCGCGGAGCAGGAAGTAGCGGAAGGCGTCGATGCCGTAGAGATCGACCATCTCGAATGGATCGACGACGTTGCCGAGGGACTTGGACATTTTCTCGCCCTCGACGGTCCACCAGCCATGCGCGAAAACACGGACGGGGGGGTTTACTCCGAGCGCCATCAGCATCGCGGGCCAGATGACGCAGTGGAAGCGGATGATGTCTTTGCCGACAAGATGGCGCACCACGGGCCAGTAGGTCTCCCATTTTCCGCCCTTCTCGGGGAAGTCGAGCGCCGAGAGGTAGTTGATGAGCGCGTCGAACCAGACGTAGATGACGTGCGCCTCGTCGCCAGGCAGGGGGATGCCCCATTTGAGCGTCGTGCGCGAGATCGACTGGTCGCGGAGGCCGCTTTTGATGAAGCTGACGACCTCGTTGTAACGCTTTTTCGGCATGATCGCGTCGGGGTGTTCTTCGTAGAATTTGAGCAGCGGCTCGGCGTACTTTGAGAGGCGGAAGAAGTATGTCTCCTCCGTCATCTTGGTCAGCGGGCGGTGGCAGTCGGGACAGGTCTGCCCCTCGCCCATCTGCGCCTCAGGGACGTATGTCTCGCAGGGCACGCAGTACCAGCCCTCGTATTCTCCCTTGTAGATGTCGCCGGAGGCCATCAGGCGGCGGAATACCTCCTGCACGACCTTTTCATGGCGCGGCTCCGTAGTTCTGATAAAGTCGTCGTTTTTGATGTTGAGCGCGGTCCACAGCCTCTGGAAGTTCTGCACGACCTCGTCGCAGAGTGCCTGCGGCGTCATGCCGCGTTTTTCCGCGACGGTCTGGATCTTCTGCCCGTGTTCGTCGGTACCGGTGAGGAAGTAGCTGTTCTCGCCGCCCGACTTGTGCCAGCGGTTGAGAACGTCGGCGGCGATGGTCGTATAGGCGTGGCCTATGTGCGGCACGTCGTTGACATAGTAGATCGGCGTGGTGATGTAAAAGTTCTTTTCTGTCATAATTTATGCCTCCCTGGAGCAATTTTCTATAATGAATCTTTTAATGACATTCTTCTGTATACCATACTTTATCGCGAGCGAGTTGGCAAGATTTTTCGTCGATTCTCCGGCGCGCGCCAGCGCAAGCGCCTCTTCCTGCCAGCCTGTGTCGTCCCGCTCCGCCTCCGCCGCGCCGTCGACGACGCAGACAAATTCGCCGCGGATTTTTTCCTCGGGCATTGTATCACAAAAAGACAGCAGCGTGCCGCGGATAGTCTCCTGATGTACCTTGCTTATTTCGCGCACGAGCGCCGCGCGCCGGTCGCCGAGGACGCCGCCCATCAGCTCCAGCTCTTTCAGCAGCCGGTGCGGCGACATGTAGAAGACGAGGGTCTCGCGCAGCGTCTTTATCTCTTCGAGACGCCGCCGCTTCTCCTCCCGTTTGCCTTTGAGGAAGCCGACGAAGAGGAAGGAGTCCATCTCGGCTCCCGAGAGCAGCAGCGCCGGAAGCAGCGCGTTCGCCCCCGGCAGCACGTCGACGGGATAGCCCCGCTCCGCCGCCGCCCGCGCCATTATCCCTCCCGGGTCGGAGAGGCCCGGGGTGCCGGCGTCGGAGACGAGGGCGACACGCTCCCCCGCCGCGAGGCGCGCCATCAGCGGTTCGACGCGTTCCGTCTCGTTATGTTCATGGCAGGAGATGAGCGGCTTTTTTATTTCAAAATGGTTGAGTAGCTGCAGCGTGTGGCGCGTGTCCTCGCAGGCGACGACGTCGGCTTCGCGCAGTTCGCGCAGGCCGCGCAGCGTCATGTCCTCAAGGTTTCCGACGGGAGTCGGTATGATTATCAGCGGCATCAGCGCCCCTCCTCGATAATATATGCCTCTTTGAGCTCCGGCGTCTCCGCGCCGGAGGCGTCCGTTATGAATAATGGCGGCTCTATTATAAGGCCGTGGCTGCCGGAACGCACCGCCTCGACAAGCGCCACGGAGGCGCGTTCGCCGGGGCGCGGATGGACGCAGCGTATCAGTTTCGGCGGCGTCTTATAGCGGTCCAGCAGCGCGAAGAGTTCGCCGATGCGGTCGCCCCGCATCACAAGGTCAAGCCGCCCACGGTTTTTCAGAAGGTAGTGGGAGGCGGCGATGATATCTTCCAATCGGCAGCAGGCGCCGTGCATCGCGGCGGAAACCGGCTCTTTCGGGCTCGGCCTGCTGCGCTCCGCCTCGTCGTAGGGCGGGTTCACCACGATACGGTCAAAGCTCTGGGCCGCGGCGATTTTTTTATATTCGCGGATGTCGGCGGAGATAAATTCCGCCTCCAGGCCGTTCAGCGCGGCGTTTTTTTTCGCGAGCGCTATGAGGTGCGGCTGGATGTCGATCCCCGTCACGGGAAAGCCGCGCTTCGCGAGGATGAGGGATACCGCTCCGTGGGCGCAGCCGATTTCCAGTATTTTTTCGCCGCGCTTCGGGCGCGAGAAGTGCGCGAGCAGGACGGTGTCGACGTTCACGCGCAGCCCCTCGCCCGCCGCGGGCTGGATCATCTTCAGCGCTCCGCAGAGCAGGCTGTGACAGTCTTCCATTATGTCCAGTCCTCAAGCCGCACGCCGACGACCTGCGAGAGTCCCGGCTCCTGCAGCGTTACGCCGTAGAGGACGTCGGCGCGCTCCATCGTCGCCCGCCGGTGCGTCATCGCAAGGATCTGGCGGCTTTTGGCGTATTCTTTCGTCAGCTCACTGAAGCGGCGGAGGTTAGACTCGTCAAGCGCCGCGTCCACCTCGTCAAGCACCGCGATGGGCGATCCGGCGACCTCCATGGTCGCAAAGAGCAGCGAGATGGAGATGAGGGCGCGTTCGCCGCCGGAGTACTGGTTCAGCACCTGAGTGTGTTTTCCCGGCAGCCGCGCGTCGATCTCGACGCCGGTGTTCCAGATCGTCTCGCCCTCGGTCATTACAAGGTGGGCCTCGCCGCCGCCGAAGAGGGTCTTGAAGAGGTGGCAGAAGCGTTCGTCGACCTTCAGAAGGGCGGCGGAGAACTGGCGGTGAGCCATCAGGTCGGCGTCGGAGATGAGCCGTTCGATCTCGGCGGCGCTGGCGCGCACGTCGTCAAGCTGTTCGCCGAGGAAGGCTAGCCGGTCTTTGAGGCTCTGATCCTCCGAAAGTACGCCCATGTTGACGTCGCCGAAGGCCTTTATCTTCCGGTCGCCGTCGCGTATTTTGCGGCGCAGTTCGTCGACGCCGACGTCACCGGGAAGCTCCTCCGGGCCGGGATAGGGGAACTGCTCCTCCCAGGTGCTGACAAGTTCGCCGAGATCGTGCTCCGTCTCGCCCTTGCGGGCCTGCGCGAGGGTGAATTTTTCCGCTTCGCCCTGCATACGGCCCTCTGCCTTCGTCTGGCGGCTCTTGATGTATTCTTTGATTTTTTCAAGCCTCGTATAGAGGCCGCCGTGTTCCGCGATCTCCGCGAGAAGTTCTTTGCGGCGCAGATGTATCTCAAGGCAGCTGCCGCCGACGCGGGCGAGGTTGGAGCGTTCGCGGACGCAGCTCTGGTCAAGCTCCACCGTCTCCTCCTCAAGTTTGCGCAGTTTGCTCTCCTGCGCGCGCACGTCGTTGCTCACGCGGTTCATCAGGGCGAAGCCCGCCGAAAGGTTGGAGGCCGCCACGGTGGCGCGGGCGCGGCATTTTTCGCGCTCCTCGATGAGGTGGCGGTCGTCCTCCACATCGGAGGCGCGGTCGCGCTTTTCTTCCAGTTCGTCCATCGCGGCAAGCAGCGCGGACCAGCTTTTCCCCTCCGTCTTGATGGAGTCGAGTATACGGCCGCGCTCTCCGGCGGCGCGGCGCTGCTCTTTGACGATGGATTCTTTCTGGTCCTCTATAACGGCGATTTTGCCGTTCACCTCGCGTATTTTGCGGGTGTATTCCTCTTTTTGTTCGGAGGCGGCAAGCTCTTTGCCCTCGGCCTCCTTGTATTTTTTCGATAGGGACTCCGCGGCGCGCTGGGCCTTCTCCGCCTCTTCCTCGAGACGGGCAACCTGCGCCTTCATCTCAAGCACGCGGCCGCTCTTTTGGCTGCGGCCGCCGCTCACGGTGCCGCCGGGCTGAAAGACGTCGCCCTCCATCGTCACGATCGGCCCCTTGAAGCCGGAGCGTACCAGCTCTTTGCCGATATCATAGGTGTCTACGATGAGCAGGTCCCCTAAGATGTGCTGAATGGCCGGCAGCCAGTGATCTTCGACGCGGATCAGCTCGATCGCCCAGCCGACGACGCCGCGCGAGGGCAGCCGCGCCGCTTTGTTGGGATAGCGCGGGCGCGCCCTCTCAAGCGGCAGGAAGGTGGCCGTACCGGCGGAGTTTTTTTTCAGCTGGCTGATGCAGCGCCCCGCCTCGTCCATGTCCTCGACGAGCAGCTGAAACTGGCGGCCTCCGAGGTAGGCCTCGAGGGCCGTCGCAAGGTTGGCGGGGGCGGAGAGGACGTCGATGACGGCGTGCGGGTCCGCGTCAAGCCGTTTCAGCTTGGAGGCGGAGAGCAGATGGCGCACCGGCGCGGGATAGAGCCCGGCCTGCAGCGATTCGGTCGCGTCGTTGAGCTTTGAGCGCAGGTTCACCGATTCGCGCTTGGCGCGCTGCAGTTCGGCGGCAAGATTCTGACAGAGGGCGTAAAGCTCGCTGTGTTCCTTGACGAGCTTCTCCTGCTCGGAGTTGAGCCGTGTGCGCTCTTCCTCAAGATGTTTTATCTGAAAATCAAGGTCTTTGCGTTCGTCGGGGGCGTTTGCCTTTTTGCTGCGCAGCTCGAGCAGCTCTTTGCCCAGATATGAAAGTTTTGCGCGGCATTTCTGCAGTTCGCCGTCGAGGCGTCCCTTTTCCTGGTTCCAGGCCTCGCGCTCAAGGCGCGTTTTTTCAAGCCTTTCGTTGTATTCGTTCCATTTTTTCTCGATCGCCTTCTGGGCCAGTTCGGCCTTTTGAAGCTCCTCGCGCGCATTTTTATTCTCTTCGAGGGATTTTTTTTGCTCTTCGAGCAGCTTGGCGTAACGCTCTTTCGCCTCCGCCTGTTCGGCCTTGGCCTCCTGCAGCCGCGCCTTCGAGCCGCGCAGGTTCGCCGCCGAGGCGTAGCCGGACTTTATCAGGCTGTCGAAACGGCTGCGGCATTGTTCGAGCTCCCAGCTCTGCTGACGGTGGGCCTGCGCGGCGTGCGTAAGTTTGAGCTCCAGCGCCCCGCCCGCCCCCTTCCAGAAGCGCGACCAGAAGATCGCCCCTTCACGCAGCGAGGCGGCGGCCTCCAGCTCCGCGGCGATGGCCGCGATGGTCCTTTCGCATTCGGCGCGGCGCAGCCAGTAGAGCAGACGGCGGTCTCCCTCGATGCTGTCAAGGATCGCGCGCATCTGCGCGGCGCGCGCCACGTCGGGCGCGATCTCTTCGCGGCGCGACGTGAGTTCGCCCATCAGGTGACGCAGCTGGTCATATTCTTCTTTAACCGTGGTGAGGCGGTCCTGCGCCTCCATACGTTTTTTTCTGTAGATATCGATGCCGAAGAGCACCTCAAGGTGCATACGGCGCTCGGAGGGGCTCTGTTTGAGCACCTCCTGCACCTCTCCCTGGCCGATGAAGGCAAAGCGGGCGCCTTCGAGCTTCCAGCTTCTCTTTATCTCGTCCAGTTCGGTAAGCGTCTTTCGTGCGTTATCGACAAAGAGGCTCGTCGTACCGTCAGGAGCCGTGACGCGGCGCTTGACGGAGCAGAGGCGGTCGTCTTCGCGCAGGTGAAGGGTGACCTCCGCCTCGCGCGCCGTCTCTTTGCTGACGGAGCCCTGGAAGAGCAGGTCGCTCTGGCGGCTGATACGCAGACGGCTCGCGCTGCTGTCGCCAAGAGACCAGCGCAGCGCGTCGAGCAGGTTGCTCTTGCCGCTGCCGTTCGGCCCGACGATCGCCGTGAAGCCCGACGAGAGGATGAGGTCGTGCGAGCCGCCGAAGCTCTTGAAGCCCTTAAGCTGAAGGCGACCGATGTACAATGGCCCAGCCCTCCCGTTTCTGAAGCACGTTTATGCGGTGTTCCACCTGCGAAAGCGAACCCTGACACTCGAGGCGGTATTTGCCCCAGGAGAGGTCAGGACAGCCGCGGATGAATATTTTTCTCTCAAATTCTTCCTCCCAGGCGGAGAGGAAGGTGTCGCTTATGTATTCGGCGACGGTCGTGTAGCACTCCACCAGCAGAGCCTCCGACTTCGACGAGAGCGTTATCTTCCTGATGAAGCGTTTTATCTGCACCGCCACGCTCTCCTCTTTGGTCACCGTTCCCAGGCCTCCGCAGAAGGGACAGCCGCGCGTAAGCGCCGCCCGGATGTCGGTGCGCGCGCGTTTCCGCGTGATTTCCACAAGGCCGAGGCCGGTGACGCCGTAGACGCGCGCCTTGCAGCGGTCGTTTTTGAAAAGCTCCTGCAGCTGGTGCACGAGGGCCTGGTTGTCCGTTTCGTTTTCCATGTCGATAAAATCGACGACGACGATGCCGCCGAGCGCGCGCAGCCGCAGCTGGCGGGCGATCTCGACGGCGGCCTCAAGGTTCGTCTTGAGCACCGTGTCGTTGAGATTTTTTGAACCAACGAATTTGCCAGTGTTGACGTCGATCACCGTCAGCGCCTCGGTCTGGTCGATGACGAGATAGGCCCCCGAAGTGAGCCAGACCTTGCGGTCCTGCAGTTCGGCGATCTGGTTTTCCAGCCCGTAGACTTCAAAAAGCGGCATTTTACCCTTGAAGAGGTTTACGTCAATCTCTTTGTCGGGGAAGAATTTTTTGACGATTGCCTCGACGCTCTCTTTTTCCTCTTCGCTGTCGATGACGATCTCGTCTATCTCGTCGGTCAGCTCGTCGCGCAGCACGCGCTCGAGAGAGCCGATATCCCGGTGGATGAGGCAGGGGGCGCTGTTCTGTTTCGCGTTGCGCTGGATCGTCTCCCACTGCGAGAGGAGCCCTTCGACGTCCTCGCGCAGCCCTTCGGCATCGCAGCCCTCCGCGACGGTCCTGATGATGATCCCGAAGTTTTGCGGGCGGATATCTTTCGCGATGGCGCGCAGGCGCGCGCGCTCATCGTCGTCCTCAATACGCTTTGAGACTCCCGTCTCGTGGCCGCCGGGGATCAGCACCATATAGCGCCCCGCGAGCGAAACGCGCGGCGAGACGCGCGCCCCTTTGCCCTTGCGCGCGTTTTTGACAACCTGCACAAGCATCTCCATACCCGGCTTGACCTCTATGCCCTTGACGTCGTCAAGGTAGAGGAAGCCGTTCCTGCCGTCGCCAAGATTCAGGAAGGCGGAGTTCATCCCAGGCAGCACGCTGTCGACCCGCGCCTTGTATATCTCGCCGGTCCGCTGGTGCTCAAGCATCCGCTCTACAAAGAATTCGTAAAGTTTCCCCTTTTCGTCGATGATGGCGATCCTGATCTCTTCGGGGTCAACAAGATTGGCTATTATCTTTTTTGACCAGCCTGACATATCTCAAACCTCCAATTAAATAAGCGGAAGAACAGCGCCGGCTTCGGCGTTCCATTTGCCGACGGTGAGGCGTTCCATGCGCAGATCCTGCCAGCCGGAGACAACCCCCGCCGCGGCAAGCGCTTTGACGAGCAGACCGGCGCCGCAGTGTTCGAGGTCGCCAACCGTCAGCGTCACCGTGCCCTCCGCGAAGGAACAGGCAAAGAGCGCGTTCAGCCGCGCGGCCTCGTCGGACAGTACCTGCGCCGCCCGCCCGTCAAGGGGCGCGCCTTCGCCGGATATCCGGTAGACCGCCGCGTCGATCAGCTTTGCCAGGTTTAACCCATCCTCAACTTCCGCATATTTCAATATTTTTAACCCCTCGGGGAGCATCGCACTCCACCGGAGGAAAGATTCCTCGTCCCATTTTTCAAACCAGAAGTCCGCCGGCTCCGCCAGCCCCTCCACTCCGATAGCGAGCGGCGAGGCGAGGCTTATCCGCGGGTGCGGCGAAAAACCTTGGGTGAACTCCTGCGTCAGCCCGGCGCGGCGCGCCGCGCGGGAAAAGACCACAGGCAGGTCCATGTGGTTAACAAAGGTGAAGAGTCCCCGCTTTTCAAAGATAATCCTAATTCTCGACATGGGGACACCCCTTCGCCTTCGTGCGGCCCTGCCAGCCGCAGCCGTTACAGCCGCCGCGGCAGTCGCCGGTAGTCACCGCAGCGAGCGCCTTTTCGCGTTCGCGCAGCAGAAAATCTTTCGTCACGCCGCAGTCAATGTGATCCCACGGCAGTTTATCATCCACTCCGCGCGCGGCCGTGTAACCGGCCGCGTCTATCCCCAGGTCGGCAAAGACCGCCGTCCAGAGGTCGAAGTTGAAGTATTCCGTCCAGCCGTCAAAGCGCGCTCCGCGCCGCCAGGCCTCCTCGACCGCCGCCGCGAGGCGGGAGTCGCCGCGCGCGAAGACGCCCTCAAGAAAGGTCTGTTCCGGCTCATGGTAGGAAAGGGAGACCTTTCTGTTTTTCAGAGAACTCTTGAGTCCGCGGCCGCGCTCGCGCAGCTCGGCGATGGAGGCCTGCGCCTCCCACTGGAACGGCGTGTGCGCCTTCGGCACGAATCCCGCGACAGAGGCGTTGACGTCGCCGCGCCGCTTGTGGCGTTTAGCGATCGAGACCGCGCGGTTACAGATATCCAGAATGCCCGCAAGGTCTTCCGCCGTTTCGGTCGGCAGCCCCATCATAAAGTATAGCTTGACCCTGTCCCAGCCGTGGGAGAATGTCTCGTCCAACGCCGCCTCGATCGCTTCGTCCGTGACGCCTTTGTTGATGACATCGCGGAGACGCTGCGTTCCCGCCTCGGGGGCGAAGGTGAGGCCGCCCTTCCTCATCGACTCCAGCCCCGCCGCGAGGTTCACGGAGAAGGCGTCGACACGCAGGCTGGGCAGGGAGAGCTTTATCTGGTTGTCCGCAAGCATCGGGGCGAATTTTTCCATCGCCTCCGGCAGTCCGTTCCAGTCGCAGGTGGCAAGGGACAAAAGCCCGACCTCCTCCCACCCCGTCGAGGCAAGCAGCCCCTTGACCTGTTCGCAGACGGATTCGGCGCTGCGCTCCCGCAGCGGGCGGTCGATGATCCCCGCCTGGCAGAAGCGGCAGCCGCGCGTGCAGCCCTTAAATACCTGTACGGCGACCCGATCGTGGACAATACCGGTATTCGGCACGATCATCGAGGTGTGGTAAAAGGCGCCGTCAAGGTCTTCGGCGATCCGCCGGCGAATCTTTTTGCTTCCGTCGTACAGCGCCGGCACATAGACGCCCTCGATGGCGGCCAGCGCCGCGAGCTTCTCAGCCCGTTTGGCGCCCTTGAGCCCGTGGAGACATTTCAGCACCTCCGGGATGAGCACCTCGCCGTCCCCCACCATAAAGGCGTCGATAAAGGGGGCGACCGGCTCCGGCGCAAGCGCGCCGATACCGCCGGCGAGGATGAGCGGATGCTCTTCCCCGCGCTCCGAGGAGCGGAACGGTATTCCCGCGAGATCGAGGATCGTCAAGATATTCGTGTATGAAAGCTCGTACTGCAGCGTGAAGCCTACAGCGTCAAAATCGGTGAGAGGACGTTTGCTCTCAAGCGCCCAAATCGGCGTGCCGGAATCCCGCATCGCCGCCTCCATATCCGGCCATGGCGTGTAGACGCGCTCCGCGTCGGCATAGGGCAGCGATTTCGTCAGCGGGTAGAGTATCTGAAAGCCGAGATAGCTCATTCCCACCTCATAGAGGTCGGGAAAGGCGTAACAGATACGCACAAGGTCCTCTCCCTCTTTGACAGGGCCGCTTCCCCATTCGCCGCCGATATAACGGGACGGGCGCTTAACAGAGGAGAGCAGCCGGCGAAGCCGCCCCTCTTCAATAGCTCCTTGCATATAATTTCCTCCTAAAATCTTTTATACGAAATCCGCCCGCCCGTACGCCAATAGGCCGCGTACGGTCCGGCGGAGCATACCCAGGTTAAAATCTATCTTTGCGCGCGACGATGTTCGCGCTCTGGACCAGAGCGAGCCCCAGCGATATCACAAGCAGAGAGCTGCCTCCGTAACTGAAGAGCGGCAGCGGCAGCCCCGTCACCGGCGCAAGCCCCATGCTCATCGCCACGCTCTCCATGATCTGAAACCACAGCCACGCCGCAATCGCGGCGCACATCAGCTTCGCCTGCAAATCCTTCGTGTACTGCGAAACATTCAGAATGCGCCACAGCAGAACCGCGAAGAACAGCAGCACGACGGCGCATCCGATAAAGCCAAACTCCTCCGAGAAGACACTGAAGATAAAGTCGGTGTGCGGCTCCGGCAGGAAGTGAAGCTTACCCTGCGTGCCGTGCATGAAGCCCTTGCCGTAAAGGCCCCCCGAACCGACCGCGATGCGCGATTGTATAACATTATACCCCGAACCCTGCGGATCGATCGTCGGATCGAGGAAAACCAACAGACGCATTCTCTGATAAGGCTTCAAAATCATCCACCCCAGCGGCAGCATCGCCACACCTACCCCCGCCATCGAAGTAAGGATCTTCACGGGCGTACCCGCCGCGATGAATACGGCTATCAGCATCACGGCATAAACCAGGGAGCTGCCCAGATCCGGCTGCAGCATTATCGGCACAATGGCGGCCCCCGCGACAAGCACGGCGGCGCCGATCCCGCGACTGTTGTTGGGAGGCAGCGCCGAACATATCCTCGCAAGCACGAGCGCGAAAATTACCTTGCCTAGCTCCGAGGGCTGAAAACGGAAGAATCCGAAGTTGAACCACCGCTGCGACCCCTTCGCGGTATGACCCACGACAAGCAGCGCCACAAAGATTATCACGATGCAGACGAAGAGAGGGCCGGCGTATTTAAGAAAATTCCTGTAATCCGCTTTGAGTACCGCCAGATAGACGACAGCGCTCATCGCGCCCCAGACCAGCTGTCTTATTACGAAGCCCGAAACGGAGGCGTCGCCCTTCGCGAACGAGGCGCTTGCGCTGTAGATCGCGGCAAGGCCGAAGCAGAAGAGGACAAGAGTGACGATGATCATTACCCAGTCCGTGTAGGAGCGGATGTCGCTCCAGCTTGTGGAAAATTTTTCAGCCATCGTTAATATGCGCCAAGCTTGACGGCGAAGGCCATTACTCCTCCGTCTTCTTTCTGCCCCTGACGGGCCGCTGCATGTTTTTCAGCGGTATGCTCGCCAGCAGCGCCACCGAGCGGTCTTCCCTGTTAAGGTCGAGCTCGATTCCCTTCTCGTCGATATCGAGATACTTCTTGATCGTATTTATAAGATCGGCACGCAGCGCCGTGAGTATCTCCGGCGAGATATCGTTCCTGTCATGGATAAGCACCAGCTGCAGCCGCTCCTTCGCCACTGAGCTGCTCTTCTGAGAGCCGAAAAGGCTGCTGATACAATCAAATATTCTCATACGGATCACCTAACCCTTGGAAAACAGTCTGCGCAGCGAGGCGAATATTCCGCCCTCTTCCTTCGAAAGGTCCATAAAGGGGACCTCTTCGCCGCATAGCCGCTTAGAGATATTTTTGTAGGCTTCGCCCGCCTTTGTACCGCCGGAGAAGATGAGCGGCTCGCCGCGGTTGGCCGAAATGACGATCGATTCGTCGTCGGGGATCATGCCGACAAGATCCACTGCGAGGATGTCAAGCACATCCTGAACGCTCAGCATCTCGCCGCGTTTGACCATATCGGGGCGGATACGGTTTACGATCAGCTGGATGGGAGCCTTGTCCATCGACTCGAGCAGGCCGATGATGCGGTCCGCGTCACGCACCGCAGAAACCTCCGGCGTCGTGACGACGAGCGCCTCGGTGGCCCCGGCCGCCGCGTTGCGGAACCCCGACTCAATGCCGGCGGGGCTGTCGATGAGTATAAAGTCGAAATCCGGGCTCAGGTCGCCGCAAAGTTTTTCCATCTGCTCCGCCGAGACGGCGTCCTTCGTCTTGGACTGCGCGGTCGGTATCATGTAAAGGTTTTCCAGCCGTTTGTCGCGTATAAGCGCCTGGTTGAGCCGGCAGTTGCCCTCGATGACGTCTATAAGCGTATAGACGATGCGGTTTTCAAGGCCCATGATAACGTCGAGATTTCTCAATCCGACATCTCCGTCGATGGCCACAACCCTATACCCCTCGGAAGCGAGAGCCGCCGCTAAATTTGCCGTGGTCGTCGTCTTTCCGACGCCGCCCTTACCTGAAGTAATTACGATTATTCTGCACCCCAAAACTGCATCCTCCTTTATAGTACCGGCCATGGAGCCACCAGTACCTCGTTTTCCAATATCCTGATCGTGACCGGTTTACCCCAGAAGAGGGAATCCCTGTCGATGATACCTACCTTTGTACCGATGCGCACCTGCCCGGCCTCCAGCGAGCGGGTGACCACCGTCATCTCGTCGCTGCCGCCGCATCCCGCGTGCACAAGACCGTTGAGACGTCCGATCACCGTGACGTTGCCCTTCGCTGTGACCTCAGCCCCCTGGTTTACGTTGCCGATTATCACCACGTCTCCGGCGTGGCCGATGTTCTGGCCGCCGCGAAGCGTGCCGAAATAGACGAAGCCAGGATAGATGCCGTCGCCGGCCTCCTCCCGCCGCGCCTCTTTTTTCTCCGGCCGCTCTGCCGTGTATTCGCCCGCCGAAGTCCGGAACCCCATCCTTTCAAGGTATTCCCTGGACTGCGGGTCGGAGACCGACCAGAGAGTGACGGCGCAGCCGCTCGGCTCGATAAAAGTTTTCCAAATCTTCAGCAGCAGCGCCGGCGAGAAACGGCGCGTCTGAAGGTCTATCTCTATTTCGCTGCCGGCAAGCAGATGGCTCCCCGTGGAAAGCAGCGAACTAAAACCCTCGAACATCTGACGCTCGCTCATATCGGCGGGAACGACGCATTTTAGAGACCCCGCCTGTCTGCCCTTTAACTGAATCATCTTCCAGCACCCCTAATAAACAAACTAAGTTCGATAAAGAAAATCATCAATCCCATATCTCCCTTATGTTCCCGTCTGCGCAGCAGGAGTCTTTGCCTCTTCCGCCGGTTTGGGTTCGGTATATTTTTTGCCGTTTATGAGAAAATTGAGCATCTTCCCTACGATCGGGCCGGTGACCGCAGCGCCGCCCTTGCCGGCCTCCGCGATCGCGACGACCGCGTATTTAGGATTATCCGCGGGAGCGTATCCGACAAACCAGGCGTGGTCGTCGCCGTGCGAATTCTGCGCCGTGCCGGTCTTTCCCGCGACCTTGACCCCGAAGGAGCTGGCCCGCCTTCCCGTACCGCTCCTTGTGACCTCCTGTACACCCGACTGTATCAATTTTAACACTTCGGGTGAAATATCCAGGGGAACGCTCTCAACCGCTGACGCGGTGTTGAGCCTGGGCTTTAAAAGTTTACCACCATTTGCCAGCGCCGCGTAGGCCCTTAATACCTGGAGCGGCGTCATCAGCACATATCCCTGCCCGATCGAATAGTTTACGGTATCGCCGCCGTACCAGTTTTCCTTGATACGCTTCTTCTTCCACTCCGGCCCCGCGAGCGTCCCAGAGACCTCTCCCGTGAGATCGATCCCCGTCTTCTGACCAACGCCGAACTTCGCGGCCGTCTTTATCAGCCGGTCGATCCCCATCTGGTTCGAAAGCTGGTAAAAATAGACGTCGCAGGAATCGCGGAGGGCGTTTATGATATTTTCACGCCCGTGGCCGCTGTGCTTCCAGCAGCGAAAGCGCCGGTTGCCCAGCTCAAAATAGCCGGGGCAGTTAACCGTCGTGTTTTTATTCGCCACCCTGCTCTCGAGTATTGCCGAGCCGGTGACTATCTTAAAGGTCGAGGCCGGCGGGTAGGCGCCGGAGATCGCGCGGTTCATCATCGGTCTCTCGTTATGGTCCGTGAGCGCGGCCCACTCGCTGTTCGTAATGCCCCAGGTAAGCGGATTGGGATCATAGGAGGGAGAGGAATAGAGGCAGCGTATGCCGCCGTCGTTGATATCCATCGCGATTATCGTGCCGCGAAATTTGCCGATCAGCTCCGACGCGTACCGTTGGGCGGCAAGGTCGATCGTCAGCGTCATATCGCCGCCCTTCGCCGATTTCACGTAACTGATGTTGCGCAGCTTCCGGCCGCGCGAATCGACCTCGATCACCTCTTCGCCGGCGGCTCCGCGCAAGGTATCCTCGTACTCGCCCTCAATACCGTTTTTGCCGATCATATCGCCGCCGCGATAGACATCGGCGTCCTTCGTCTCAAGCTCCTCCTTCGTGATCTCCGCCACATAGCCGATGACGTGCGCGGCATACTGCGCCGCGGGATAGGTGCGCCGCCATACTGGGGTCGGAAAGAGGACCTTTTTAAAGTCTTTGTCCATTATCATCTCCGCGACCTGCGCAAAGGTGAGGTTCGTCGCGACGGTTATCGCGCGGTATGGAGCGGAGTATTGCTTTGCAACAAGCTCTTTGAACTTATCCTCCGTCATTGGAATACCGCTGCGAACCAGAAGGGCCGTTACGGACTTTACATTTTCCTCCCGCTGTAGGTCGATGGGATAGCCGTTGATGTTAAAGGTGCGGACGTTGACCGCGAGCGGCGCGCCGTTTATGTCAATGATGCTGCCGCGCGGCGGGAGGATGCGCAGAATGCGCAGCCGGTTCTGCGAGGCAAGTTTGACATAGGTGTCGCCCTGCACGACCTGAAAGAAAAAGAGCCCCGTAACGAGCAGCATGAAAGAGACGAATACCGCCGCCTGCAGGAAGCGCATGCGGCGCATGATATCAAACTTTGAATACTGAGTACTAACCATTCCGTCCCGATACCTTCCAGAAGAGCCACGAGAAGAAAACGATCGCCGGTACCGCCATCAGCTGCTGGACTATGAACTGCCGCATCATCGTCTGGCTGGGTATGGTCCAGAAGAAAAAGTGTATCCCCGCATACAGCAGCTCACAGCCTATTGACATTATCGTAAATGTGCCCAGCGTGCGCCCCTGTACCGGCGTCTTCTGCCAGAGGAAACAGGCGAGGCCGATGACGCCGCCGCCGATCGCCGCCGTGAGCCCCGGAAGATTGGTCCAGCGCAGATCCCAGATCAAACCGCCGATAAAGGCGGCCCATACGAGTTTCGTCTGCCGCTCTTTTGTGGTATCCGGCAGCAGCGCCATAAAGAGCGCCGTCAGCAGGAAAACGTCAGGCACCATGCAGATGCCCATCAGCAGCAGCTGCACGAAGTCCTGCAAAAGCCAGATGACCAGGAGCAGCGTCATTTCTGCGCCCCCCTGCCGGTAAAGACCTCCACATTATAGAGCTGTGTCAGATGCGCACCGGCGCTGAGGCTCATCTCCGTATAGCCTTCCCTGTTTTCGTCTATGTCGATTATCGTCCCGATCGGCAGCCCCGGCGGTATGAGGTCGCTCATCAGCGAGGTAGATATGGTCATGCCCTGTTTGAGTTTGCGCTCCTCAGGTATATAGAGCAGCTTGAGATGTCCGAAGTCGTCTCCGTTGACCACTCCGAGGTCGCGCGTCTGGTCCACAGCCGCCGCAAGCAGGAACGACGAGGAGGTGATAAGCTCGACCCAGGCATAGTCACTGCCAACCCTCGTGACACGGCCGACAAGATATCCCTCCGAGGTGACGGCCGCCTTTTCGACGACGCCGTCGCGTGAGCCCTTGTCAATGCGGAACTCCTGCCACCAATCCTGCGGATAGCGCAGCGTGACGAGAGCGCGGACATAGGACTCTTTCGGCGCAGGCACCTTTATCGCCGCCCGCTGGAGAGCCTCCGTGAGGGCCTGATTCTTAAGTTCCAGCCGTTCCACGCGTTCATTGAGGCTCGCGCGCTCAAGCACCCAGTTACCGCTGAGCTGCACAAGGTTGCGCACATAGAGCACCGGTTTCTCCGGATATGTGAGCGCCGCGTTCACCCACTCGACGGCGCTGTATTTCGCGGCTGGCACCGCGGTCATTAAAAGCAGGACCGCCACCCCGGCAAGTACGGAGATCAATCCGCTGAGCCAGGGACGGCTTTCTCTGCCAAGCAGCTGCATCTATTGATTCCGCCCCTTAAACGCCCTGTTTCTCGACCGTGATCGAGAGCCTGTTTTTATCCTGCGGCATCTCGAGTATCTTCCCGAGGCCGAGGGCCACGGAGTAGACGGGCTGCTCCGCGATATGTATCGGCACGTTCAGCGCGTCGGCGAAGCGGATGTTGAGGCCGCGAAGGTTGGCCGTGCCGCCGGAGAGGACGATGCCCTGATCTACGATGTCGCGGACGAGCTCTGGCGGCGTGCGCTCGATGGTCGAGCGTATCGTCTCCTCGATCTGCGTTACGATTGGTTCGATCGCCTCGCGGACCTCCTCGGAGCAGATGCTTACCACCTTCGGCAGTCCGTCAACAAGGTCGCGTCCCTTGACATCCATCTTGAGCTCCTGCTCCAGCGGAATGACGGAGCCGATCGCGATCTTTATCTCCTCCGCCGTACTCTCGCCGATCGCCAAGGTGTAGTTCTGCCGCAGCATCGAGATGATCGCCTCGTCAAGGGCGTCCCCCGCCACTCTGACCGACTGGTTGATGACGATACCGCCCAAAGACAGCACCGCCACCTCGCAGGTCCCGCCGCCCATATTGACTACCATGTTGCCCTGCGCCTCGTCGATCGGCAGGCCAATGCCCACCGCCGCGGCGAGCGGCTCCTCCACGACAAAGGCCTCCTTGGCCCCCGCCGCGAGCGTAACTTCAACGACGGCGCGCTTTTCCACCTCGGTGACGCTCGCCGGCACACAGACGGCGACGCGCGGATGTGAGAAGAGGCCGCTTGAGGCCGTCGCCTGTGACATGTAGTGGCGTATCATATGCTGCGTCATCTCAAAGTCGGCGATGACGCCGTGCGAGAGGGGGCGGACAGTCGTGATCCCCTGCGGCGTGCGCCCCACCATCTTTTTCGCAGCGGCGCCGAAGGCGATTATCTCTTTCTGTCCCTTGCGGCCAAGGTTGCGCACCGCGATAACTGAGGGTTCGTTGATGACGACCCCCTTTGATTTGACATATATGACCGTATTTACCGTCCCAATATCTATACCTATCTCGTGGTTGAAGAGGTTGGGTCTGAAACTGAACAAAACGAGCCCCCGCTTTCGATTGACTTTTCTGATTTAGTCCTCAAATTTTATCCGCCGCGGCCTCCAGGCCGTTCACCGGCAATGGCTCTCCCTTGACGGGAAAGAGGCCGCCGGCGGCGGCGATATAGTGCCCCTTGAGCTGCATTCCCAGAAAGCGCAGCCCCTGTTCTATATGTTCGGTGAGCGCGATATCTTCGCGGCTCGGCCTCTGGCAGCCGTCGGGGTGGTTGTGCAGTACAATGACCTTCGCCGCCGTGACCCTCACCGCCTGCCGGAAGAAGACCGGCAGATCCAGGTAGGCGCCGGAGATGCCGCCATAGGAGAGCACGGATTCCCCCAGCACACGATCCTTCGCGTTGAGAAAAAAGGCGAAGATGCACTCTCTCTCCATATATTTTGTCTCCAACGCCTTCGAGAGCAGCACGCGCCGCCAGCTCGCGCTTTCGGCGCTTTTCATGAGTACCATGCGCTTGCCCAGCTCGATCGCCGCGGCGAGAGAGGCGACCTTAGCCTCTTTGAGCCCCTTTTCCTGCATCAGCTCCGCCGTGGAGGCCCGCGCCAGCCCCTCCAAGCCGCCCATCCGCTTCAGCAGGCTCTGCGAGAGGGCCGCCACATCCTCGCCCTTCCGTCCGGTCCTCAGGAGAATCGCAAGGAGCTCGGCGAGGGAGAGCGACTCCGGGCCGTATTTAATAAGTTTTTCCCGTGGCCGTTCGCAGTGCGGAAGCTGCGAGAAATCCATTCCGGGACCTATCTGGGCCAGTAGGGATTATACTGTTTTTCCGCCCCGATCGTCGTTTCGGGACCGTGTCCCGGAAATACTCTCAGCTTATCGGGCAGTCCGTCCAGCTTTTTCAGCGATTCGATAAGGACGTCCTCGTTGCCGCCGGGGAGGTCGCTCCTGCCGATTGAACGGGCAAAGAGGGTGTCGCCGGAGATCAGTATCTGCTCTTCGCCGTCCGTTACCACGATACAGATTCCGCCGGGCGTGTGGCCGGGGGTATGGATGACGTCGAGCGTCATCTTGCCGACCTTCAGCCGGTCGCCGTCGTTAAGCAGCTTCTCCGCGGATGGAAGCTCCAGCGCGTCGCCCATGTAGGTCGAGAGGTTTTTGCTCGCGCTCGTCAGACACTCGGCATCCTCGCTTTGGATGGCGACGCCGTTCTCCGAGAGGTTGCGCAGATCGGCGATGCCGCCGATGTGGTCGCTGTGGCCGTGAGTGAGGATTATCCAGTGCACCCGTATGTCCTGGCTGCGGATAAAGTCCTCCACCTCCTTGGCGGGACCGCCCGGATCAATGACGAAGCCGTCGCCGGAATCATCCCAGATCAGATAGCAGTTCGTCCATAGTGTCCCCAGCGGAAACCTTTTAATATTCATTCATCTCACTCCTTGGTATCTATCATCAGGGTAACAGGCCCGTCGTTCTGTATATCCACCGCCATGTGTGCCTGAAACTGGCCGTGGGCGACAGGGATACCCTCTTTTTTAACCGCGTCGATAAATTTCAGATACATCTCGTTGGCAAACTCAGGCGCCGCAGCCTTCGCCCACGAGGGGCGGCGGCCCTTTTTACACTCTCCGCAGAGGGTAAATTGGGAAATTACTAATATCTCCCCCCGCACATCGGAGACTGAAAGATTCATTTTACCATCTTCATCGTCAAAGATGCGAAGATTTACAATTTTTTCAGCCAGCCAGTCTATGTCCCTCTGCGTATCTTCCGGGATCACGCCCAGCAGCACCGTAATGCCGCGGCCGATCTCGCCGACGGTGACGCCGTTCACTGATACTTTAGAGGAAGAGACTCTCTGTAAAAGCGCCTTCATGTATTTCTTTACCCCCTGGTTATTTCCAATATTCCCGAGATATTATTGAGCTTCGCGATGATACGGTAAAGGTGCTCAAGATCCTTCACCTGCAGATCCGCCACCACGCGCGTGCGGCTGTTGTTGACGACGCTGGCCTTAACGTTGGTTATCAGCCCGTCCATCAGCGCGATCGCCTGGACGATTTCTGCGAGAAGCGACTGTTTCTCCACCCCTTCGACCTTTATGCGCGCCGTATAGCGCGTGTCCTTCGGCTTGCCCCACGACACCGCCACCTGCTTGGCCGTATCCGACTTTTCTATGTTCACGCAGTCTTTACGGTGTACGGAGATGCCGCGGCTCTGCGTGACGACGCCGACTATCGGGTCGCCCGGTATCGGACGGCAGCACTGAGCAAGAGTCACGAGCACTCCCTGGGCTCCCTCAACCACGATCTCGGAGTCCGCCTCCTTCCGCTGCCGCGGCGCGGGGGTATCGGGAATAGCCTCGGGCTGCAGCTTGGCGCTGTCCGGCGTAATGCGGCCGAGGACGCTCGCGGGGGAATGGCTGCCGGAGCCCACGGCGATTATCAGCTCTTCCAGGCCGGAATATCCAAGCTCGCGCGCAATATGCGAAAGCTGAGAATTTATCGCCTCCAGCGGGTTTTCTACTCCCGGACTGCGGCGGGCCGCCTCTTTTTCAAGCAGTTCGTGGCCGCGCTTGGACTTCTCCTCACGCTCCTGGCGCTCCTGCTGGCGGAACCAGGACTTTATTTTACTGCGGGTTCGGTTTGACTTCGCGATCTTCAGCCAGTCGCGCGAGGGTTTGCCCTGCGGCGAGGTGAGGATACGGACGATGTCTCCGTTGTGGAGCTCCTGGTCCATTGGCGCGATACGCCCGTTTATCATCGTGCCGACGCATTTATGTCCGACCTGCGTGTGCACGGCGTAGGCGAAGTCTATCGAGGTGGAGCCGTTAGGCACCCGCACGACCTTGCCCTTGGGGGTAAATACGAACACGTCGTTAGAGAGCACGTCGGTCTTGAGGTTGTCCAGGAAGAGCGTGCCCTCAGATGTCCCCTCGGCGTTTCCCTCTCCCGCGCCGCCGGAATCTCCCTCGCCGCGCTCTGGCGCCGCGTCGAGCGCCTTGCGTATCCATGTGAGCCCCTTGTCCAGATTGTCTACCTTATGGCCGCCCTCTTTATAATTCCAGTGGGCCGCGATACCGTATTCGGCGAGCAGGTGCATCTCCTTCGTTCGTATCTGCACCTCAAGAGGCTCTCCCTCCGGGCCGACCACCGTCGTATGGAGCGACTGATACATGTTGCTCTTCGGGTTGGCGATATAGTCGTCAAAAAGCCCAGGGATGGGTTTCCAGATCGTATGAACGAGCCCCAGTACCTGATAGCATTCGCCGATCGTCTTCACGACGACGCGAAGCGCGAGCAGGTCGTAGAGCTGTTCAAGAGAGAGGTTCTTGCGGCGCATTTTTTCGTAGATGCTGTAAAAGTGCTTCGGCCTGCCTTTGATGGAGGCCTCTATCTTATCCTCTTTGAGACGCTGTTCAAGGATATCCATCGCCTCTTTGATTATAGCCTCGCGCTCGGGGAGTTTTTTCCGCACCCGGCGTTTGATGTCATAAAACATCTCTGGGTCCAGGATACGGAAGGAAAGGTCCTCAAGTTCGCGCTTTACCTGGTATATTCCGAGACGATGGGCGAGCGGCGCGTATATCTCAAGGGTTTCGCGCGCTATCGAGAGCTGCTTCTCTCTTTTATGGGAGGATATCGTGCGCATATTGTGGAGGCGGTCAGCAAGCTTTATGAGCACCACGCGGATGTCCTTCGCCATGACGACGAACATTTTTCTGAGATTTTCAGACTGATATTCCTCGACCGATTTAAACTGCAGCTTTCCGAGCTTCGTCACACCGTCCACCAGGGTGACGACGCCCTCGCCAAACTTTTCCGCAAGCTGCTGCGGCGTTACCGGGGTGTCCTCAAGCACGTCGTGAAGCAGTGCGGCGACGATCGTCTCCCGGTCTATCTCCATACTCGCAAGTATCGCGGCGACGCTCACCGTGTGGATTATATATGGCTCGCCGGTATGGCGGCGCTGCTTCCCATGCGCCACCGAGGAGAATACGAAGGCTTCTCCTATTATCTTCATATCGTCTTTGGGCAGGTAAAGAGCGGCCTTCGCCCAGAGGTCCTGCCAGGCAAGGCGCAGCGACGCTACGCGCTGCTCCTCGGAGACACGTCCCCAATAGCTCTCCATCAACGCCCGGCTCTCCCGCTCCCCAATGGAGAAACCGCCCATGTTGGCAATCTCCGTCATATGGGCGGATCTTACATTTGCAACCGTACCCTTATTTTCCGTGTTCATACACCACACCACCGCAGCACGAATTATTGCTCCTGGACTACCATCTTTTCAAGTATAAACTGAAGAGAGGTGACGTTCCGCCACGTATCGAGGCGGGGCTTATATACCCAGCCGTCGATGTCCCCGCGGCTGTCAAACATATCGGCGGCGCCAAAGGCCAGAAGCGAGGCCGAACCGAGCTCGACCTTAACATGTTTTCCCGTTTTGCCCAATGGTACCACACGCATCTGCCCCCCGTAAGGGGCGTAAAGCATCGGCGCGGGGTTTTCCATGCCGAAGGGGCCGAGCGCTACCGCCTCGGACCAGGTGTTCATATCCATATTAAGGGGGTTCCAGTAGAGGAGATCCTCCTTTTCGCCGACGACCTTGACCTCGGAGAGCATCGTCTCCATCATGCCGCGCAGTTTGTCCCAGTTCTCGCTCTTCACGCTGAAACCGGCCGCGAGCCGGTGGCCGCCCCAGGTGTTGAGCAGCGGAGCCAGCTTTTTCAGCACACCGACCGCATCACCGCCCGCCGGCATGCGCAGCGTACCGCGCATAATGTCACCCACCGCTGCCACAAGGGCCACCGGCGAATTACGCTCACTGCAGATGCGGCTCGCGACGCTGCTCAGGACCCCCACCGACCAGTCGCTGTTGGTGAGCACATATTTGTATTCGCCCTTTTCGGCGCTGTCGACCTGCTCCAGTATCTTCGACGAGAGCTCGCGGCGTTTGCGATTCAGCGCGATAAGCCTGCCGACATTGCTCGCGAGATTCTTGCTCGGGAAGAGTATATCCACCGCAAGGTCGGCGAGATAGAGCCGCCCCGCCGCGTTGAGGCAGGGAATTATCTTCATCGCGAGGTCTTCGGTGTCTATTGACGATGGGGCGATGCCCAGCTGTTCCATCAGGATATTGAGGCCGGGGCGCGTATGCGTGCGGATCGATTTCAGCCCCTCGCGCACAAGCGCGCGGTTAAGCGAAGAGGCCAAGGAAACGCAGTCGGCGATCGTAGCCAGCGCCACGACGTCAAGCATCCGCATCAGCTGACGTTCGGTAAGCAGTTCGTTCTGCCAGGCCCAACACCAAATGACGCCTGTGGCGCATAGTTTCTTTGCCGCGGCGTCCCCCGATATCTGCGGGTTTATCATCGTATCACAACAAGCCGGCGTCCCCTCGACAAGGTGATGGTCAAAGATGATGACGGGAATGCCGCTTTTCTTTAGTGTATCCACCGCCTCGACGTCCTGCGAGCCGCAGTCGACGACGATCACCAGGTCACAGCCGCGCTTAGCGATCGTCGTCGCGACCTCTTTGTGAAGGCCGTATCCCTGGTTGAAACGGTGCGGAATGAAATAGCGCACATGAGCGCCGCGTACAAGCGCAAGCTCCATCGCGATCGCCGTCGCGGAGATGCCGTCCACATCGTAATCGCCGTAGACAACGACATTTGAGGTTGGTGTGAGACCCCGCACCAACTCCGCCGCTCTATTATTTTCTGCCCCCAAATCAAGCTTCTCCAACAGGCGCGGTAAATGTGGGGAAAGCCAATTTTCCACCTCACGCGGCATCACATCCGCGGTAAGCCCGCGCATCTCCAACAATGACGCCTGCAAAGGTGAACAATTAAATTTCGCCGCTATTTCCGCTGAGACCGCTGACTGGGTAAAGATGTTCAGTGAGTCTTTGGTACAGCGTACGACCAAAGGTTATTCCGCCGTTCCCGCCTCCGGGGCACCGCTGTCCTGTGAGCGGTTCTCCGGCGCTGCCTCGGTCCTGGCAACGAAGGAGTCGAGGATCGTCTTCTTTTCCTGTTCTAAAGCGGCGATCTTTTCATCCTTCTGCTTCAGCTCTTTCTTATACTTTGAGCGCACCTCAAAGACTGAGAAGAGGGAGAAGAACCACATAATGGCCGCCCCTGAAGAGAAGAGCACTACCTCCCACACTCCCTGCGGCAGCGTCCATTCAAAGATAAGGAAGCGGATGGTTACGTCGCCGATATTCTGAAAGGCAAACAGCGCAGAGAGAAACATGGTCAGTACAATCGCGAGTATATAGCTTTTCAAACAAAATCCCTCCAGTCGGCAAAGGGCAATGGCCTTTGCCTGTCTTCATATACGGTTATATGATACAACATAACATAAAAAAAATCTCTCCCCCGCAAGGGGAGAGATTTTTTAAGTATTTGACGTAACTGCCCGCGTTAGTACTTCGGCGAGCGCAGGTACCACTCTACCAGCATAGAGCTTGCGATATAGATCGAGCTGTATGTACCGACGCCGATACCGATGAGGAAGGCGAAGGCGAAATTACTAATAACTTCTCCGCCAAAAAGATACATGGAGATGACCGGCAGCAGCGTCGTCACCGAGGTGTTGATCGTACGCGAAAGGGTCTGGTTTATCGAGGTGTTTACCAGTTCGACGATACCCTTTCCGCGGACTTGTCCCCAGTTCTCACGGATACGGTCGAGCACGACTATCGAGTCGTTCAGCGAGTATCCGGCAACGGTGAGGATCGCCGCGATAAAGGTGACAGAGACCTCTTTGCCGGTAAGGCTGTAAACGCCGAGCATCAGAATTACGTCGTGCATTAGGGATATGACGGCCGCGGCGCCGAAACGGAAGCGGAAGCGAAAGGCCATGTAGATGAGAATGCCGGCAAGGGCAAGCAGCAGCGCGTATGTCGCCTGCGCGCGGAGCTCGCTGCCGACTACGGGGCCGATCTTATCTATACGCAGGACCTTATAGTTTCCCACATCGGTCTTAAGCACGTCGAGCACATCCTTACGGACCTGATCGTCCTGTGCCTGGAAGCGCAGGAGCACGTCCGTGGCGTCAAAGGCCTGTATCGTCGCGTTGCCCTGGTCGATCTTGCTCAGCGCCGAGCGCACCTCAGCAATGTCGACCGGCTTTTCAAATTTGACCTGAAGGACGAGCCCTCCGGTGAAGTCAACGCCGAGATTCAGCCCTTTTGTCATCAGGAGGCCAAACGATGCGAGGATACATACGAGGCTGATGCCTATCAGCATCTTCCGGTACTTCATAAACGGAAAGTTGAGTTTTGAAGCGTCAAATGTAGCCATTTCCTATTGCCTCCTTCTTATAGAGTATGGGTCTTACGCGCCGAGAGGACTATTCCCAACAGCGTCCGCGTGACCACCGTATTGCAGAAGACGGAGGCGACGACGCCTATGCTCAGCGTGACGGCGAAGCCGCGTATCGGGCCGCTTCCGAAGTAGAAGAGTATCGCCGCGGCGATGAGCGTAGTAATGTTCGAGTCCAGGATTACGATGAGCGCCTTGCGGAAGCCGGTGTCAAGGGCCGCCATCATCGTCTTGCCGGAGCGGAACTCCTCTTTCATTCTTTCGTATATAAGAATATTGCCGTCCACCGCCATACCTATCGTAAGGATCATACCTCCGATGCCGGGAAGCGTAAGCGTCGATTTAAGCATAATGAGCGCGGATACGACGAGTAACATCGCTACGGCAAGCGCGATATCGGCGGCGATCCCCAGCAGTCCGTAGTAGACCACCATAAAGATGACGACGAGCGCCGCGCCGATGAGGCCGGATTTGATTCCGTCATGTATTGAGTCCGCTCCAAGGGAGGGGCCGACAGAGCGGTTTTCCAGGACTTCGACAGAGACCGGAAGCGCGCCTGCGCGGAGCATAATGGCAAGCCTGTTGGCCTCCGCGGTAGAGAAGGAGCCGGTGATCTGGGCCTCTCCGCCTGATATACGCTGCTGAACGACCGGCGCGGAGATGACGATGCCGTCGAGCACGATGGCGATCTGTTTGCCGATGTTGGCTGCCGTCGCCTCGTCAAAGAGCTTCGCGCCCTCCGTGTTGAACTTCAGAGAGACCGCCGCCTTGCCGAACTGGTCAAAGTTCGTCTCCGCCTTTGTAAGCTCTCCGCCGCCGACATACTGCTTGCCTAGGAGGTAGGCGCTGCCGTTTTCGCTTCTGGCGACCGCCATATCGGGATTTGATTTGACCGCCTCTTCCATCTGTTTTATGTAAAGGTCAACCTCGTTCTTCGCCGCCGTCCAGCGATCTTCGGCAGTTTTGAACTGCTCGTCGCTGTCATAATTCGCGCGCACGGGCTTCGCCGGCACACGCGGGGATTCTCCAAGTACCTGGCGGAACTGCAGAACGGCGGTGCGGCCGATAAGGTCGAGAGCCGCCTCCGGATCTTCTATCCCGGGAAGGTCTACGGCGATACGGTCTTCGCCCTCGCGCTGGATCACCGGTTCGGCGATGCCGTACTGGTCCACGCGGGAGCGGAGAACGACAAGAAGTCTCTCAAGGCTGTCCGGGGTGAGCGGATTCTCCGGCGTCCCCTTCGCCTGAAGTATGATATGGACGCCGCCTCTAAGGTCAAGGCCAAGGCGTATTTTCCCCTTTACGGGAAATGCCACTGCCGCGGCAATTATGACAACTACAACGACCAGAATAAGCCGCCATTTGTCTCTCTTTAGCATCTACATGCGCCTCCTCACAAAGAAAACGGAGTGGACCCGTTAAAGTTGTCCTCTCCGTAGAAAAACAGAGTAACGTTAAAGGCTGTGCTTACGCCTCTTTCTTAGCTTCCTCATCTTTATCTTCGGCGGCGGCGATGCTCTCTTCGACTACGTCGGCATCGGGATCGCCCTCTACCGCGGCGGCCTCCAGCAAGGGAGCCTCCTCCACCGGTTTGGCCGCTTCGGTCTCCGGCTTATTTTCCTCAGCCAAAGCCTCGGATTTCTTAGACTTCTTTTTCTTAGGCTGTGAGCCTGCCGTGCTGCCGTCGCTCTTTTTCATCGAGATGGAGCTTTTAAGGATACGCGCCTTAACGCCTTCGTCAAGTTCGATGATGTAGCTGTCATCGAGGGTCTCGCGGACTATTCCAAAGAACCCTCCGGCGGTTATCACCGTATCTCCCTTACTGATGCTGGCGAGCATATCTTCATGCGCCTTCTGTTTTTTCTTCTGCGGCCTGATAATCATGAAATAGAATATCGCCGCAAACATTGCGAGAGGTAGCAACATACTTGTTAAACCGCCCTGCTGGCCCAAAGAAATTCCTCCTTACAAAACTTGTTTTTAATTTGTTTCTTCCGCCACAACGGGTATTTTATCATGATATCGCCCGTTGTGACTATATCCATTTTTTCAGATTTGGCGCTAATGCTGTTTTTCCTGTTCCTTGAGAAAGAAGAGAAGCTTCTCAAGTTCGACGAAGATATCCACGCGGTAAAAGAGTATCCTCTCGGGGACGACCACCGTCGCGGGTGTGAAGGCGAGTATTCCCTTCAGTGTCGGCGAGGCGACGGCCTTATCGACGCAGGCCTGCGCCGCCGCGGCCGGTACCGCGAGCAGAAGCACCTCTATGTTCCGCTCCTCCATCACCCTGGCGATGTCGTCCGAATGGAAGCACTCCACCCCCATCACCTTACGGCCGACCTTCTCCGGGTCGACGTCGAAGAGCGCCTCAACGTTGAACTTATAGCTCTGGAAGGCGGTGTGCCCCATCAGCGCGGTGCCAAGGTTTCCCACGCCGGCCAGCGCCACCCGCCATACGCGCGGCGAGGCGAGTATATTCTCAATATGCGCACAGAGACGGTTCACATGGTAACCGACGCCGCGCTTTCCTATTTCGCCGAAGTAGGAGAGATCCTTGCGCACCTGGCTCGCCTTGATGCCGAGCATCTCACCCATTTGAAGCGAGGAGACGACCTTTCGTCCCTCCTCCTTCATCAGCATCAGGAGGCGGTAGTATTGTATGAGCCTCTCTACCGTTGGTTCCGCTACTTTCATATATTGTCCTCCTCTATACCCTGGGAGAGGGTTTTCCCGCAAACTCGGAACGCCCCGCAAGGGCCTCCTCTATGCGTATCAGCCTGTTGTATTTACGGACCCGCTCCATGCCGCGCGGCGCTCCCGCCTTTATCTGTCCGGCTCCCGTCGCCACCGAGAGGTCGGCGATGAAAGAATCGGAGGTCTCGCCGGAGCGGTGGGAAATTATCCGGTTATATCCGGCGCGCAGCGCCATCTCGCAGACATTCAGCGTCTCCGTCAGCGTACCGATCTGGTTCGGCTTAATGAGGACCGCGTTCGCCGCGTGCTTCTCAATACCTATCTTCAGGCGGTCTTTATGTGTCACAAAGAGATCGTCGCCTATAAGCTCGATCTTTTTGCCGAGACGCTCGGTGAGCGAGACCCAGCCCTGCCAGTCATCCTCCGCAAGGCCGTCCTCGATCGAGATAACGGGATATTTCGCGCAGAGATTCTCATACATATCGATAAGCTCACACGCGGTGAAACGGCAGTTGGAGCCGGGGAACTGGTAGGCCCCCTCGACCGCGAACTGGCTTGCAGCCACGTCGAGGCCGATCGAAATATCGCGTCCCGGCTGGTATCCGGCCTCGCTTATCGCGAGCATCAGAGTCTCCAGCACCTCGTCCGGGTCACGGAAATCGCAGGAGAAGCCGCCCTCGTCCCCCGTACCCGTAGGTTTTCCCGTACGCGCGAGGATATCCTTCAGCGCGTGGTATGTCTCGGTTCCCATACGCAGCGACTCTGCGAAGGAGGGCGCTCCGTGCGGGATGATGAGGAACTCCTGTATATTCAGATTGTTGTCGGCATGTACGCCGCCGTTTATGACGTTCATCATCGGCACCGGCATCAGATCGGCGTTGAGCCCTCCCAGATAACGCCAGAGGGGGATCACGAGATCGTTAGCCGCGGCGCGCGCCGCAGCGAGCGAAACGCCGAGGGTCGCGTTCGCACCCAAACGTATTTTATGCAGCGTCCCGTCAAGCTCGATCATCGTATTGTCGACGAGCGCCTGTTCCGTCGGGTCTATCCCTTTAAGCGCGGGAGCGATGACCTCGTTTATATTCTTTACCGCGTCGAGGACGCCGCGGCCACGATATCTTCCGCTGTCCTTATCACGCATCTCAAATGCCTCATAGGTACCGGTGGAAGCTCCGCAGGGCACGCTCGCGCCTCCCATCGTCCCCGAGTCAAGCCTGACCTCGACCTCTACGGTCGGAAAGCCTCTGGAATCCAATATCTCTCTGGCGTGAATACTCTCTATACGTGACAACCTGATTTCCCCTTTCCTCTTTCGGGCTGACTCTTTTATACCTACCACGGCTTCTCGCCGGCGGCGGCCTCTTTCTCCTCTATCACTGTATATGCGGTCGCGTTCCTCTTGAGGGCCGTTTCGTCCGCCGTCAGCACTTTAACCGTCAGAATACGACGCGGATAGGCAATCTCAACAACATCGTCCTCACGAACTTCGGCGGCGGGTTTGCACTGCCTCTTGTTGACACGCACCGCGCCGATCTCCGCCATCTCCTGCGCCACCGTCCGGCGCTTTATCAGGCGCGACAGCTTCAGATATTTATCCAGCCTCAAAATCTCACCCCACTTATACTTCAAAAGTATAATGCTTCTACAGCGTTCGTGCAATAAGTAGCAAAGTTCCTAAACGGCAAAGACACCCGTCAGTTACATGCCGGGTGTCTCTTCCATACCTATTCCAGGAAATCCTTGAGCTTCTTGCTGCGGCTCGGGTGCCGCAACTTTCTCAGTGCCTTCGCCTCTATCTGCCGAATGCGCTCGCGTGTCACACCGAAACGCCGGCCAACCTCTTCGAGGGTATGGGCGTGGCCGTCCTCAAGTCCGAAGCGCAGCCTCAGAACCTCGCGTTCGCGGTCGGTGAGGTCGTCAAGCATCTCGTCCAGCTGCTCGCGCAGTATTTGGCTCGCGGCGGCCTCTTCGGGGCTGGGCAGATCCTTGTCCTCAAGGAAATCTCCCAGCTGGCTGTCTTCCTCTTCTCCGATCGGGGTTTCAAGTGATACGGGTTCCTGCGCAATACGCTGTATCTCCTCGACGCGGTCGGAGGGTATCTCCATTCCGGCCGCTATCTCCTCCGCCGTCGGTTCCCGTCCCAGCCGCTGCACGAGCTGACGTGAAACACGGATAAGTTTATTGATCGTCTCGACCATATGAACCGGTATACGTATCGTGCGCGCCTGGTCCGCGATCGCGCGCGTTATCGCCTGCCGTATCCACCAGGTCGCGTAAGTGCTGAATTTATAGCCCTTATGATAGTCAAACTTCTCCACCGCGCGGATCAGCCCAAGGTTGCCCTCCTGTATCAGGTCAAGGAAGAGCATACCGCGGCCGATATATTTTTTTGCGATACTGACGACGAGCCTGAGGTTAGCCTCTACAAGCGCGTCCTTGCTGGCGACGTCTCCCGACTCCACCCCCTTGGCGAGCATGACCTCGTCTTCCGAAGTGAGAAGCGGTATCTTGCCGATCTCCCTGAGATACATACGCACGGGATCGGATAGCGGCAGATCTTCCAGGTCGCCCATATCCTCGTTGTTGACCGTCGTAGGCACAAGGGCCTCTCCCTCTGAGGGGTCGACCTTCGTCTTAGGCTCGTCGAGGACGTCAACGCCGAGCTCCATAAGATTCATATATAGATTGTCAAGAATGTCGGCGGTGAGGAAATCTTTCGGCATCCTCTTTTCGATATCCTCGTATGTTACAAAGCCCTTCTCGCGGCCCTCGTGCAGCAGGTCGCGCACGTTATCTATGTAGGCGCTGTAGTCGGCTCCCTCGGTATCGTCTCCAAGCGGCGATACGGAGCTGTCCTCCTCGGGTTCGTCGATCGGCGCTATGACGTCGATCAGATCCGGCTCATCAACAGGCGGCTCCTCAAGGCTGAGCTGGTCGATATCAACGTCGTCCACAGACGATATATCGTCAGCCATCGCCTCATCATTCATAGACTCCGCGCCATCTTCCGTTATAGGGGACGTCTCTTCGGGCATAATTTCTTCTTTTTTACTCTTTGTCTTCTTCATGCCTTTATGCTCCCTCCTTTTAATAATCTTGTATATTTTAAATATTCCTCGTATTCGCTCTCTGAAATATTGCCCTCTTTTATCTTCCTGACAAGGGAGGCGAGCCGATTTTTCAAATATTTGCGCCTTAAAGTCCCCATCAGCTTTTCGGCGGTCTCCCCGCTGATCCCCTCCCGGGAAAGAAGGCTGTTTCCGCGGGCGATTATCTGCATTCCGCTCATATCGTTCATCTGCTGCCAGCGCCGCTCCAACTCCTCCGGATCGTCGCCGCTGAGCAGCGCAAATACGATATTTTGTATCCCCATATCCTCTATGTAGCACATAAGCTCCTCGGCCCGGTACGCCTCGCGTATATCCTTTCTGCTCCACAGCAGGCTGCAGAGCATATATTCAAGGTCGTCCGCGTAGTTCTGCTCGGGAGGGACAAAATCACCTTCATCCCGCTCTCGTCTGTTCCTTGAATGAACCTCCGGCCTTTGGCGTTTTCGCTCCTCCAGCATACTTTGTACCTCGTGGGGAAATACGCCGAGTATATTTCCCAGTTCGTCCAAGTATGGCATTACGTCAAAAATCGAAAGCGACGCGAGACCGTCAAGCAGATCTCTGCGCGCCTCCGGCGCCAGCACCGGATCCCTCAGCGCCTCGCTTCGCAGCTGCGCGTGAAAGAGCGGCAGCGGCAGCGCCTCCGCGATGGCTCCTTCAAAAAGCTCGGGACCTCCCGGCTGCAGCAATATTTCGTCGGGGTCCTTGCCTCCCTGCCAGATGACACGCTTCGCCACGACCCCCTCCGCGTGAAGAGTGTACATGGCACGCAGCGCCGCCTCCTGTCCGGCGGAGTCTGAATCATAGCAGATATAGCACAATCCTGTCATGCGTTTTATCAGCGAAGCCTGCTCCTGGGTAAGCGCCGTACCCAGAGAGGCCACCGTATTTGTATATCCAAAGAGGTGCGCGCGTATCGCGTCAAGGTATCCCTCGGTCAGTATCGCGTGCCCCTTAGCATTCATCGAAGTCTTCGCCTTATCGAGCAGATAGAGGTTATGTCTCTTGTTAAAGAGCCTGCTCTCCGGGCTGTTGAGATATTTCGCTCCCTCTCCGTCGATCATCCTGCCGCCGAAGCCGATCAGACGTCCGGTTATATTGTATATTGGGAAGATCACCCTCCCACGGAATCGGTCATAGCATCCTCCGTCGCGCCCCTCGCCGGCAAGGCCGCTTTCGAGTATCTGCGCGGAGGTGAAACCCTTCTTCTGGAGCCTGCGAACCAACATATCCCAGGAGTTCGGAGCCCAGCCTATTTCAAAACGGCGGCATACATCAAGAGGAAGGGAACGCCTCTCAAGATATTTTCTCGCCGGCTCTCCGCTGGCAGCCGTCAGTGATTCTAAAAAAAAGTCAAGCGCCGTGAGATTTATATCTCTGTTCACACGCTGCGCCGCAGAATTCTGCTGTCCTCTCGACAGCGTAACACCGGCCCTTTCGGCAAGCCTCTCAAGGGCCTCGCGAAATTCAAGATGTTCCGTCTCCATAATGAAGGAGAAGATATCTCCGCCCTTTCCACAGCCAAAACAGTGGTAAGTCTGACGCTCCGGCGAGACGCTGAAAGAGGGCGTCTTCTCATTATGAAAGGGGCAGCATCCCCAGAAGGTACGCCCGTTCCTCTTGAGTTTCACATACTCGGATACGATCTCAACGATGTCGAGCCTTGATTTTATTTCACGGACATCGTCAGATGCCATAGACTGCCTCCTCTTCGCAAAGGACTGAACTTTCGCCTCAACGTCAACGCTTCGTAATGTATATCTCGCAGGTTAGCGGCGGCACTCCGCGCCGCTGTCTGCGAAACCGTTCATCAGCGCCGCACGGATATTGATATGCGGGGCTTCATTAAGAAGATTAGAGGGAGAGCTGTAACTCTCCCTCTAATTTATATTATCACAGCTTTTAATCTGTTTATCGCCTTACAGTGCAAATAGAGGGGCAAGAACGGTGGCGACCACGGACATCAGCTTGATGAGGATGTTGAGGCTAGGACCCGCTGTATCTTTGAAGGGGTCTCCTACCGTGTCTCCAACTACCGCCGCCGCGTGCGGCGCCGTGCCTTTGCCTCCGAAGTGACCCGATTCTATGTATTTTTTCGCGTTGTCCCACGCTCCTCCGGAGTTGGACATGAAGATCGCCATCATTACTCCCGTCACTATCGATCCGCCAAGCATTCCTCCAAGCGCCGCCGCTCCAAGGAGGTAACCTACAAGCACCGGCGCAAGAACCGCCATGATTCCAGGAACGACCATTTCTCTTAAGGCCGCCGCCGTGGAGATGTCTACGCAGCGCTCGTATTCAGGACGTCCCGTTCCTTCCATGATTCCGGGGATTTCTCTGAATTGTCTTCTGACTTCTTCTATCATTTTTTCTGCCGCGCGGCTCACCGCCTGGATGGAGAGGGCGCTGAAGATGAAGGGCAGTAGTCCCCCGATGAAGAGGCCCACCATGACGTAGGGGTCTTTGAGGTCTATGGATTTAAGGTTGGTCGCCTCCGCGAAGGCTACGAAGAGCGCCAGCGCCGTCAGCGCCGCGGAGCCTATCGCAAGCCCTTTGCCTACCGCCGCCGTGGTGTTGCCTACCGCGTCAAGGTGGTCGGTGATTTCACGCACTTCTTCAGGGAGTTCCGCCATTTCCGCTATGCCTCCAGCGTTGTCCGCTATGGGGCCGTAGGCGTCAACTGAGAGGGCCATGCCGGTTATGGCCAGCATTCCCACCGCCGCGCAAGCGATTCCGTAGAGGCCGCCGAAGTAGACTCCCGCGATTATCGCGCAGCAGACGAGGATTACGGGCAGGGCCGTGGATTTCATTCCTACTCCAAGTCCCGCGAGGATGTTGGTCGCCGCTCCCGTCTCAGAGGCGGAGGCTATTTCTTTGACGCTCGGGTAGTCTCCCGAGGTGTAGTATTCTGTCGCCGCTCCGATGAGAAGTCCGGAGACGACTCCCGAGAGAACGGCGTAGAAGAGGGTTAGGTCGCCGCCGAATATCCAGTTGGTGAGGAAGTAGGTGCCGACGAGCATGAAGAGCCCCGTGGAGCCAAGGCCGTAGCGAAGGGCTTTCGCAGGGTCTCCTCCCTCTTTGACGCGCACGAAGAAGGTTCCAAGTATTGAGGCGATTATTCCGATTGCCGCAAGCATGAGCGGGTAGATGACTCCCGTGGCTTCAAGGGTTATGGCTCCTATGGCCATGGCCGCTATTATGGAGTTGACGTAGGATTCGAAGAGGTCCGCTCCCATTCCCGCGATGTCTCCTACGTTGTCTCCAACGTTGTCCGCGATGACCGCAGGGTTGCGCGGGTCGTCTTCGGGGATTCCAGCCTCTACTTTACCTACAAGGTCCGCTCCCACGTCGGCCGCTTTGGTGTAGATGCCGCCGCCCACTCGCGCGAAGAGCGCTATGGAGCTCGCTCCGAATCCAAAGGCCGTTATGGTGTCCGGGCTCTGGAAGAGGAAGTACATGGCTACCACTCCGATGAGGCCCACTCCGACTACCGTCATGCCCATGACGCTGCCGCCCATGAAGGCGATTGTGAGGGCGTCGTTCATGCCGTGCATAGCCGCGAAGGCCGTCTTACCGTTGGATTTGGTCGCCACTTTCATGCCGACGTAGCCCGTGAAGGCGCTGCATATCGCGCCGCAGACGAAGCAGATGGCGCTCGGTACGCTTATTTTCCACGCCAGAAGCGCCGCTACTATAATGACGAAGGGTACAAGCGCCTTGTACTCTCTGTAGAGGAACGCCATCGCTCCTCCCTGAATGATTCCGGATAGTTCGTTTACACGGTCGTTTTCTACTTTGAACACCGTGATTTTGCCCGACGCATATGCCGCGAACAGCAATGCGATTACTCCTATGCCTCCTACAATGGTTAAGATATTCATTGTTGAAGTGCCCCCCTTGAAGGTTTTATATTATCGACTGTGTGTCGAATCAGTGAACTATTATATCTTCAAGAGACGCATTAAGCAATATCGTCAAAGAGCCTAATTTGGGCGTATTCACAATAAATCCGGCCTATTTTTTCACTTCACCGTCAAGATATATGCGAACCGGCGCTTTAGGGCCCTTTCCGCCCTTTAAGGAGGCGAGCATGCCGAGGACCGCCCCGCGGACGAAATCGGCGATGAAGTCTTTCATCGGCAGCGGACGGTCTCCGATATAGACCTTAGAGCTGCGGTAATATTTTCCGCGGACGGTGGCCGCCAGCCTCTCGGCGATAAGAGCCTCATCGCCCTCACCGAAGCGCATCTCCCCGTCGCCTGCCCCTTTTCTGTCATACACCATAAATACTCCGCGCACATCGGCGGGGCGAGGTTCTCCGTTCTCCACCCATATCTTGGGCAGACTGAGATATTTGCCGCCCTCCAGGATCACGATCTCCGCGTCAGGAAAATACTGCGAGACGATATATTCCGGCGTAAAGGGCTCCAGCTCCGCCTCTTCGAAGCGCAGGCCGTCCTTACCCCACAGCGCTGCGGCAACTCCCATTTTCTCCACGGAGGCGGTATCGGTGCCTCCATCTTCCAGGACATCGTCTGAGCTTCTTTTTATATATCCCGTCCGTACCCCAAGTTCCGCAAGTTCGGCGAGAAGCCTGCGGCAGAGGGTCGTCTTACCGCTGTTTTTAAATCCCGACACGGCGAAAATTTTAATCATCCTCTTTAGCCTCCATAAAACAGTTATCACCAGGTGTCTTGATGATACTGTGGTATATGTCGAGCAGGAAGAGCGCGAGCGAGAGGATAAGCGGTCCGACGAAGACGCCGAGGAATCCCCAGGCGTAGAGGCCGCCGAAAAGACCGATAAAGATCAGAAGCATGTGTATTTTACTGCCCTCGGAGATAAAGATCGGCTTGATAAAATTATCTATCGAACTGACGACAAGCAGCCCCCACAACAAAAGAATGACACAGTTCGAAAGGTCTCCGTGCAGGAAGAGCACCGCAGAACCGGGCACCCAGATCGCCGGAGTGCCGACAAAGGGGATCATCGCCGTCATGAACATACAGAAGCCGAAAAATACGGGATGAGGGAGACCAACATACCACCAGCCAAGGCCGCCGAGAGTGCCCTGAACCGCCGCCGTCATAATGATGCCGCAGACTACGGCTCTCAGCATCACAGCGGTGCGCCGCACAAAGCCGGCCCGCTCCTCCTCCGGCAGCGGCAGCAGGTCCGTAGCATAATCTATCATCCGGCGTCCGTCGCGTACAAGAAAGAAAGAGGTGATGGCGACGATCAGAATTATCAGCGCGAGCTTAAGGATGCTCTCGAAAATATGGCTGGAGACCATCGTCAGAAAGGTCGTTACGTAGCGCGCGCTGTCCTTTATCAGCGCGTCGACTATTGGCAGATCAGTGATAAGGTCAAGTTCGTTTACAAAACCGCCGAAGATGGGAAGCGACTTGACGGCAATGATGATATCGGCGTAAGAGCCGGATATGAGGCCGCTCTCCATAAGCTGCCGGCTGATACGGATAGCCTCCCGCGTGACAAAGATGGACAGCGTCAGCAGCGGCAGCGCGATGAATACAAGGATCACGCCGGTGCTGACAGCGGCGGCGACATTGCGGTATCTTTCATGAAAAAGCCGCTCATGCAAAAAGGTGAAGATCGGGTAGGCGAAATAGGAGAAGAGGATCGACCACATGAGAGGCATTGCCAGCGGCTTGATGATATACCATGAGATCATGGCAAAAAAGGCGAGGAGGATGACCAGAGGAATAACGCTGGTACGGATCTTCTTCGCGGCAAGTATATATCTGTTCGTGGTCAACTGGCAGGCCTCCCAAATCATTATCGCTACGGCTTCTCATTTAGTATAAAGCTTTTTACGCTCCATATCCATAGAAAAATACCGGCAAAGATGCCGCTGAGAGGTCAAGAGTACCGCCTTCGATTGCGTGGCAACGGTGAATTTTTCCTACCTCTGGCACTTCGGGCAATAGACGCTGCCGCGTCCGCCGACGACGGAGCGGCAAAGGCGCCCGCCGCATAGGCGGCAGGGCTCGCCCGCACGTCCGTACACGTTCAGATAGCGGGAGCGGTAACCGCGGCCCTTACCGGCGAGATACTCCTCCGCACTCATCCTGTTCTCCTCAATGCCAAGCAGCAGCGCCTCTTTTATCGCCGCGGCGAGCCGCTCCCACTCCGCCATTGTGAGGCTGCCGGCGGGACGGTCGGGACGTATCTTTGCCAAGAAAAGACTTTCGTCGGCGTATATGTTGCCGATACCGGCGATAAATTCCTGGTCTAGCAGACAGCTTTTTACGGCTTTTTTCCGCTTCGCGAAGGCCAGCCGCAGGGAGGCGGCGCTGAAATCACCGTCAAGCGGCTCCGGCCCCAGACGATTAACGCCGCTGAATATATCATCTTCACCGTTTTCGATCAGCCAGAAGCGCCCGAAGCGGCGAAGGTCCGTAAAGCGCAGCTCCCTGCCGTCGTCCAGATAAAAGATTAGGTGGGTATGCTTTTCCAGAGGATAATCGGGCGGCGTCAGCAAAAGGGAACCCGTCATGCGCAGATGCAGCACGATCCTGCCACCGCCTTCCAGACATAGAGAGAGAAATTTTCCCCGGCGCGACATGCCTGAAATCTGCCGCCCCGCCGTAAGGCGGCAGAACTCCTCCGGCGAAGGACGTGCGATGACCGCAGGATGGTTGACCGTCACAGATACTATCCGCAGGCCCCTGACCTGCGGTTCTAAAATTCGCCTTACCGTCTCAACCTCCGGCAGCTCCGGCATCTACACTCGCCGCCTCTCCATAAATAAAGCTACAACCCCGACGTCACACCATACAAAGGGAAATCAATCGCCAATATTGAGAATATCGCCGCCGCGGCTGCGCCGCTTCCAGGCGACACAACCGGACAACGCGCCTTTCAGCTGTTCGATGGAGATCGGTTTGGCAAGGTGTCCGTTCATTCCAGCCAGCCGCGCCAGCTTCGCATCCTCGGCAAAGGCGTCGGCAGTCATCGCGATTATCGGCAGGTCGCCGATACTTTTCATTCCGCAGCCACGAATCTCTTTTGCGGCGTCATAGCCGTTCAATACCGGCATCTGGATATCCATAAAGACAATATCATAGTAGTAGGGCGGATGAGAACAGACCGCCTCCACCGCCAGGCGTCCATTCTCAACAGACTCCACCCACGCGCCCAGCAAAGCAAGCATTTCGGCGGCGATCTCACGGTTGAGCTCGTTATCCTCTACCAGCAGGACGCGCAGATCGGAGAAAGATTCATCCGTATGCGCTCCCTCCGCCGTGACCTCGCCGGCGGCGGCGCTCTTGGCAAGACAGAGGGTGACAATAAACCGCGACCCTTTTCCGTACTCACTCTCCGCACGGACGTCGCCGCCCATTATTGAGACAATGTTCTTGACAATCGTCATACCCAGACCGGTACCCATGATCTTATTGGTCCGGCTGTCGTCGGCGCGGCTGAACGGTTCAAAGATATGCTCTATATATTCAGGACTCATGCCGATCCCGTTATCCTCGACCACGAAGCGGTATGTACCCACCGTTGACTCCCCTTTATCAAGTTCATCCACCGACAAAGATATCCTGCCGCCCTCACCGGTGTACTTGGAGGCATTTTCAAGAATATTGACCAGCACCTGCTTCAGACGTCTCTCGTCACCGAGTACCAGCTGATGCAGCCCCTCGCCGGTATGAACGGATACTATTTGCCCCTTCTTCTCAACGGATAGCCGTATCAGCTCCACCGCCTCGTCCAGCAGGCGGCAGAGGTCAAATTCGGCCTCCTCCAGCTCAACTGTTCCGCTCTCTATCTTGCTGACATCCAGAACTTCATTGATGAGGCCAAGCAGGTGCGCGCCGGAGGCGGCGATCTTTTCGAGATACCCGCGCAGCCGCTCTTCATCACCGATATGCAGCTTCGCCAGTTCGGTCATTCCGACGATCGCGTTCATCGGCGTACGAATGTCGTGGCTCATGCGCGAGAGAAAGGAGCTCTTGGCCTTGCTGGCGTTTTCCGCCTTTTGCAGGGCGTCTTCCAGCAACTGTTTCGCCTGACGCTCCTTCTCCAGAGCCTCCTCCTGCATCCGGCGTTCATCGTCGATGTTCCTTGACAGCGTAATCTCTATCATGTCGTCGGTATAGGGGCTTTTTACCTGCACCACCTGGGTAAAATACCAGTGATAGGCGCCGTCGTCTCCGAGATGGGGCACCGTCATCGTCACAAGGAGCTCTCCGCGTGAAAAGACATCACAGAGAGAGGCGCGCATGAATTTTCCAATAAATTCATCTCGGTAATCAGGGTGTACCGTGGATAATTCTGTTTGTATAAGATCGTCGAAACAGCCCTCGGCAACCGGTCTTTTAACGGGGAAACGGTTATATTCCAACATGTGATAGGTATTCTGCGTCAGGTTTACCGCGATCAACATCTGGTAAGCAGTCTGGGCGGCGGTCGCCAGCTGGCTGGTCTCGACATTCCGCCGCTGTTCCAGCAGATATTCCTCCTGGACGTCACGAAAGACAAGTACGCACCAGCACTCATTTGCCTCAGGATCGTCGATCCGCTTAGCAGTGAACTCTGCCATATGGTAAGATCCGCTGGGAGTCAGACGGCGCAGGCGCAGGGATATCTGATTTTTCCCCTCTTCGAAAATCCTGAGCATCGCTTCGCGGGAGAAGCACTCATTGAAGCGTTCAAGATTGCACTGCTAAACTAATCCTGTACATATAGGGGGTAAAAGTGAGACAAGATATAATTGTCTTTTATACATGACAATAATATCTTGTGGCACAAGAGCCATGTTTATATGCACAGGAGGCCTGTAATGCGATACACGAAAGAAGAGCGTCTTGAAATCGGACGAAAAGTTTATGAGGGGATAATGACACGTTACGAGGCTGCCGAAGCCTACGGCATCAGCGACGACACGGCTAGGGACTATATGCGGATGTATCGTGATTCCAACAGTCTGCCGCCCAAGTCTTCCGGAAACGGTTCGGACAGTTATGTTTACAAGCCTTCCGAAAGACAGCCTGACCTATCAGATTATGAGTCCATGACAAAAAAAGAACTCATTGTTGAGTTGATTAAAGCGAAAGTAGCGGAAGCAAGATTAAAAAAAGGCTACGAGGTGAAAGGAGATGGTCCGGTAAAGGAATATATCCTTTTAGACAGCTCGAATACCAAGTAATTCTGGAACTATCCGAGTATTTTCCTGTAGTCATCCTGTGCCGTGTGACGGGGATTCCCAGAAGCAGCTTCTATAACTGGAAACGCAGCCTGTTTGAACCGTCCAAAAGAGCGAGGGATTTTGCTAGAAGCGTAATGCTCTTTATGGAATATCATAAAAGATATCCGTCGCACGGATACAGATGGCTTAACGCGAAGATACGCCTTGACACCGGAATAGTCCATTCAGATCCGTACGCCTATAAATGTTGCAGGGCTGCCGGTATAAAGAGCAAGGCAAAACACTACCGTTATAAAAAACCAGGCAATCCGTACAGATTATTCCCCAACCTGCTTCTTGCAGGCCTGCCGGTATACTCACCGATGCAGTACATAGCGAGCGATATGACGGCATTCTGCTTCAAAGGTACGTACTATGAGCTGACACTGTATATGGACCTATGGAACAACGAAATAGTAAGCCATGCGTTGTCTTCAAGGCGCGGAGACAGAATGACATACATAGACGGGCTGGAAGGACTGATAATGAATAAAGATAAAAAAACGGAATGGCAGACGATACTGCACACAGACCAGGGCGCGGTATACGCCTCCAAGAAATACAACGACATCTTGGAACTGAACCATATAGCCCACTCCATGTCCAGAAGCGGAACTCCTACGGACAATGCGGCGATGGAAGCGATAAACGGCTGGCTGAAAGCGGAGCTGTTTACAGACTTTCATGTAACAGGCAAAGAAAACATAGAGCGGGAGATAGAGGAATACATAAAATTCTTCAATGAAGAGCGTCCGGCCTATGCTTTGGGATACATGACGCCGAAACAGTATAAGGAGGCGTATAGCGGAAACGGCAGTTTTAGGAGTAGGACGTAACGAGGGCGTGTGAAAAAAACTCTGTAAATATGGACCTTCTGTGAGAAATCCAATACAACTAGGGCTAATAACGATCCCTGTATAACAAAATTATCAACCTATTAAGTGGCCAGTGTCAATACAAACACTGGCCGCTTTTTATTATTCTTAGCCTATTCAGGCATCCGTCCTTCATACATTACAGCTAGTTCACCAAGGATACTGCGCCAGTTCCTAACTGGCATACTCCATTTCTTGGTTGCTTCAAAAGTAGCAAGATATAAGGCTTTCAGAAGGGCGCCTGCGCTGGGGAATACGCTTCTTTGGCTGTTGAGCCTGCGATAGGTGGAATTAAGGCTTTCTATCGCGTTTGTCGTGTAAATGACCTTTCTTACCTGGCAAGAAAATTTAAATATCGGAGAGATCGTATCCCAGTTGCGCTCCCACCCCTTCACTGCATTTGCATATTTTAATCCCCACTTCTCAGCAACATGCTCCCTCGCTTCCAGCGCATGGGACTCGTCGGGAGCTTGATATATTGTTTTTAGGTCTGCGGCAAATTCTTTGCGGTCTTTTTCAACCACATATTTCATAGTGCTCCTGACCTGATGTATAAGGCAGCGCTGGTATTCAGTCTGCGGGAACGCACTTTCTACTGCTTCGCGCATTCCGCTAAGGCCGTCTGCACAGAGAATGAAGATATCCTTTACACCACGGTTCTTCAGGGAATTCAGGACTGTCAGCCAGTATTTGGCGCTTTCATTTTCTCCCACCTGCAGACAAAGCACTTCTTTTATACCGTTGCTGTTGATTCCAAGTATTACATAGGCTGCGAGCTTCTTTACAGCGTTATCTTCCCTGACAGAATAATGAATCGCATCTATAAAAACAATGGGATAGACTTCGGAGAGTGCCCTGTTCTGCCATTCTTCGATCTGCGGCATTATCTTGTCAGTCACATCCGATATGAAGCCTTCTGAAACGTCGAACCCGTAAATATCCTGTATCGTTGCCGATATCTGACGGGTAGTCATTCCTTTAGCGTACATAGATATTATTTTCTGGTCTATCTCGGAAATATCTTTTTGTCGCTTTCTTACTATCTTAGGATCGAAGCTGGATTCCCTGTCCTGAGGAACGTCTATGCAAAACTCTCCAAAACTTGAGTTTACATGCTTTTGTTTGTATCCGTTGCGGTAGTCGCTGCCTTCTGAACGCTGAGATTTCTTATAACCGAGATGTTCGTCCATCTCAGTCTCCATCATCTCTTTAATCGTACCCCCCAGAAGATCTTTCAGCGCATCCTGGATATCCTTTGCAGATTTGATATCGTATTCCTGAAGTAGGTATCTGATGATATCTCTTTTCCCGTCTGTCATCTGAACTTTGTGAGTAATCTTCTTATCTTTTGCCATTTTAAAGGCCTCCTGTAAGTAATTTTAATTTATCACAGAAGGCCTTTTTGGGCGATTTCTTTATTTACAGAGTTTGTTTCATAGGCTCCGTAACGAGATACCCCCCTACTATACAGAGTTAAGCAAGTCAACTGTCCAGGTTTTGTTGACTAGTGCACTGATTCAAATAGAGCAGCTCGTAAGTATCCATATCGCTGATATAGATATTTCCCGCATACTCTTCCATCATGAACTCAAAATACTGTTTCTTCTCATTTTCAGAGGAGATCATGTCATCAACGTTGACAGTCGTCAGGCAGAGCACCGGCACGCCGGAGACGAGGTCATCGGCGGCTCTTGCCGCTACGCGGACCCAGCAGAAGCCGCCGCCTTTGACAGGCATCCGGCAGGTCATCGAAGCTTTAGTATCACAGCCTTCATGCAAGTGCCGCAGCTTGTTTCGCAGTAATTCAAAATCAACGGGATATTCTTCATAATGCTGGCGCAGACTGGAAAATTGTGCGAGGTATTCTTCCTCCGTATATCCGGCATCATTGCAAAACTGGGCGTTAGCCCATAAGACGGTCAAATCTTTATCCAATAAATGCTTGCTGACACCAACTCCGAGCATCTCCAGCGGGACACCGTGCTCCTTCGGTATATGCCGCTCCCTGAGATGGTCAGATTCTAGATCGCGCTGAGGCTCCATGAATATTTGCTCCTTTAAAATCCATTCTACTGACCGACCGCATGCTTACTAAGTAATTTTACCTATAATACAGTATGTGAAATCAAAAGACAATGACATCGCGGATAACTTAGCCGTTAATGAAAAACCGACATTTATGCAGCAGCTTTGCATCAGGGCGTTGATTTCATCCCCGATGAGCAGGGCGTATTCGGTGGCCGTCATGGCTGGCCCGGGCGTCTATCTAACCGGCTTTGCCGCCGATATACTTCCGCAGAGTCCTGAATAAATATGCGGGATCAATAGGTTTCGCCACATGGTCGTTCATGCCCGCCGCCAGCGAGGCGGCGACGTCTTCCGCGAAGGCGTTGGCCGACATGGCGATAATCACGGCAGAGGCCGCCTCCTGGTGGCGCGAGGCGCGTATGCGGCGCGCCGCTTCATATCCGTCCATCACCGGCATTTGGATGTCGAGCAATATGGCGCTATAGTACCCGGCAGGAGACTCTTCAAAGAGCCGCACGGCCTCCTCGCCGTTTTTCGCCCAGTCAACGGAGAATCCGCCGCTTTTCAGTATCTCTGACGCTATCTCCATATTCATTTCGTTATCTTCCGCAAGCAGCAGCCTTGCTCCGCCAAAATCATATTTGTCCGCGGCGGCTTCCGGCGTTCCCTCGCCAATCGCCGGCTCTCCGCCGTTTTCTTCCGATATTCCGAACGGCAGCTCGACGGAAAAGGAAGAGCCCTCTCCGACAATGCTCGATACGCTTATCGCGCCGTGCATCATGCCAACGAGGTTTTTCGTTATCGACATCCCCAGCCCCGTACCGCCGTATTGTCTGGCGATAGAGTTATCCTGCTGTTCAAAAGGTTCGAATATGTGTTCGAGAAACTCAGGTGCGATGCCGATGCCGGTGTCGGCCACGGTGAAACGTATGTAGACTTTATTCTCTTTCACCGCCACCACCTCAGCCGTCAGAGCTACACGACCATCCTTCTCAGTGAATTTCACCGCGTTGGATAGAAGGTTCATCAGTATCTGATCCAGCCTCATGGAATCTCCCGTAAGGCGCAGTCCCGCAACGTCCTTTGCCTCCACAGAGAAAGCGACCCCATTTCCCCTCGCCTGTGTGGAGAAAATGCTTTCGAGGGACGACAGCAGCCCGGAGAGGTCGAAGGGAACGTCCGCAATCTTTACCCTCCCGCTTTCGATCGAGGCCATGTCAAGAACTTCGTTGAGGATCGTCAGAAGGTGGCGGGAGGCCAATTCTGTCTTTTCAAGACATCCGAGGGCCTTGTTTCTATCTTCCGCCGCCGATGACAGGCTCTCCCTGGCGATCGCCGTAAAGCCGATGATGGCGTTGAGCGGCGTGCGAATGTCGTGTGACATCCTTGATAGGAAAGAGCTCTTGGAATTTGAAGCGTTGCGCGCTGATTCCAGCGCGTCGACCAGCGCGCGCCGGCTCATATCCTCACGGCGCTTGGCCTCCTCTATACAGCGGATGAAGAACATGAAGCCGGTCCTCGAAACGCTTTCTCTGTTCATTGCCAGCACCGTATAAGAAAACCATTCATACTGGCCGCCGCCGTTTTTCATCCGACATTCGAAATATAGCGCCCCGCCCTCATCCACAAGTCTGCCGAGACTGGCGGCTCCAAGCAGCGCCCCAACCCTTTCGCAGTCGTCGGGGTGAATGTGCGGCAGAAGGTCTTTTTCGAGGCTGTAACTTTCCGTCTGCTGCATGACCCTGCCGTCGGATACGCCGTACAGCACCCTTGTTCCGTTTGAGACGTCCACCTCGCCGACTACGTCGTTGGCGCCGCATACGTAGGTTATAAACCGCTCTAGCTCCCTGCCGCGTGCCAGCGCCTCGGCGCGGCGTCTGCGCGTCGTTAGATAGAGCACGAGGATTATCGCCAGCATAGAGAGGACAAAAATCCCCCCTACGGCGAAGAGAGGGTTACCGTAAAGAAAGGCCTTCAGAGAGAGATCTTCGTGCGGAAAGGCCGTGTACTTGGCGAGAATGTCGTTTACCTCGCGCTCCTCGAGGCCGCGCATACTTTTATCCATGATCGACGCCAGCAGCGGCGGCTCACGGTAGGTAACCCCTACTCCATAATAGGTCTTCCACCCGTAAATCACGTTGGCGAGGAGGCTGTTTGTTATATCCCTGTTCATCACTAACTGGGCGCCGCCCGCGTAGAGGAACAGGCAGTCCTGACGCCCAGCCAGCACCGCGTCCACGCACTCCTGCTGGGTATCATAAAATACGATGTCTTTTTCGTGAAAATACGTCTTTATAAACTGCTCGGTTATGTTTGAAAAACGCAGCGCGGCGACCGTTTTCATGTCCCCATGATTATTCTTCAGAGAAAGTTTTGTAACGTTCAGGTGGATATAGGGATTTGTCAGCCGATAGCCCCTTTTCTCCGCCATATTGTAATCGCAGCGGAGATCCAGAATAATGTCTGCCTCACGGCTCTCTTTCTTTTTTAAATGCTCCTCTCTGTTCGCTGTGGTGATAAATTCAAACTCCAGCCCGCTGCGCGCGGCGATCAGCTTGGCAATTTCAACAAAAGCCCCCGCGGGACGCCCCTGCTCGTCACGGTAGGAAAACGGTTCCCACTCTGGATTTAACATGGCCTTGAACCGCCTGCCGCTGCGGCGCGCATTCTCTATATATTTCCGTTCCTCAACCGTGAATGGGAGCTCGGAGCCGTTTTTAGGCGTATAAAATTTGTCCATCAGGGATTCTTCCAGAGTGACGTCGTCAGCCTGCAGCTTGGAAAGGACGTCGTCTATCTCATGCAGCAGGGCGAAGTCCTCTTTGCGGGTAATTATATAAAATGGAGACGGAGAGAATTCGGCGACGACCCACTCGCTGCTGGTCGCGCGCAGATTACTGGTAACGACGGCGTCGATGGAACCACCCTCCTGAAGCTCCCGCAGCATCTTCTGCATATCGTTAAAATAGACGGGGACATATGAAAAATCCTTTTCCCGCGCGAACGCCGCGAAGCTCTCGTTGCGCGAATTATTTTTTAGCATGCCGACCCGGATGCCGGACCACTTCCGCCAATCGCCGCTCATATACCTTGTGTTTCCTGATTTTACGGTGACGATGGTCTTACTTTTGCCTATGCTGTTCTTTGAAAAACCGAAGCGTTTCTCACGATCCTTAGTCTTTTGCGCCGACGTGAGGATATCGATCTCACCGCGCTCCAACATGCCCAACATCTCGCTCCAGCTTTTGTCGTACCCGACATATTCATACTTCCAGTCCGCATATAACAGCATGTGCTGCAAATATTCATATCCATAACCGGACCTGTTTCCCTGTTCGTCCTCCATATGATAGCCGTCAAAATGAAAAAATCCCACGCGCAGACGCCGCTGAGCATACGCCTCGGAAGAAAAAAACTGGGAAAACAAAAACAGTGCAGCTAAACAAAATATAACAAAAGGAGATAATACGCGTCCGCGCATAGCAAAAAACTCCTCAGAAAGGGTATCTTTCATTAATTATTATTAAAAATACGTTATTAAGATTAACCTTACTCATTATGACACGCCGTCGGTCTAATTGCAAGAAAGATAAAGAGGCGAAACAATGCGGCAGCAATAAAAAACGGCCTCCCTGTTTGCGGAAGGCCGTATCTTTGTTGTGTATGGTGTTATTCCCACTCGTTGTTGGGCATCATATTTAACGGATTTTGCTTCATAAATTTGATACCTCATTTTTTTGATTATTTGATGTGTCCATATTATCCAGCCCTATACGATGGGCTGTTATCAAATTGTTATCGGTGGTGATAACGGGGGGTAGCAGGGTTGTTGTTTTCTCTGGTGGTTTACAACTACATTTTACCACGAAAGGCAGGGAAATGCAATAACCATCCTTGCTGTGGCGTATCAAGGAATCTTACTGAACATATGGCGCACCTTATCCAAACGGTTGTTTGGACGGCGGGGCTGGATGACCGGCTGGCCGACAGCGGCCTGATACCCTTTTAGCTCTGTAAGGCATACGCTCTGCCCGTTGGTGTAAAAGGCCAGATCAGTACGGTATGCCTGTATACAGCGGGCGGGAATCTCGCCAGTAAAGACAACTTCATCCTTTTTTACCTGGGCCGTTTCGATGGTGGCACAGTATTTCGGTGCATCATGATAAGCCCTGGAAAGGTATTCCTGGGGCGCATAGAGGGTGAAGGAGAGATAAGGTTCCAGCAGCTGCGTCCCCGATTCCTTCAATGCCTGTTCCAATACAATCGGGGCCAATGAGCGGAAGTCCGCCGGCGTGCTGACTGGACTGTAATAAAGCCCGTATTCAAAGCAAATCTTACAGTCCGTTACGTTCCAGCCGAACAAGCCCTGCTCCAGCCCGTAACGGATACCATCCCTGACAGCGTTTTGAAAACTCTGGTTCAAGTATCCCAGCGAAACCCGGCTCTCGTATTGTACGCCGGAGCCAAGCGGGAGTGGTGTAACAGACAGTCCGATAGATGCCCAAAACGGGTTGGGCGGCACCTCGATATGGATGGTGTGGCTGGCTGCTTTGAGCGGCCGCTCCATATAAATGACGGTGGGTTCCTTTACCACTGTTTCAATCTTGTATTTTTCCGACAGCAAAGCGGAAACGACCTCCAACTGCACCCGTCCCAAAAAAGAAAGAATGATCTCATGGGTGATGGAATCCACTTCGCAGCGCAAAAGCGGGTCAGTATCCGCAAGTTGCGTAAGAGCGTCCAGCAGCCGTTCTCTTTGCGCTGCCGTTTTCGGCGCAATCGTCGTCCGCAGCATGGGGAGGGGGGCCTCGCGCCACCTTTTACGAGGGAGCCGGGTTTGATCCCCTAATACATCGTTTAACCTCACGCTGTCGCTGGGAAGGATAACAATTTCGCCCGGATAAGCGGTGTCTGTCCGAACAATTTCCCCTTTGGATGGAATACGCATCTCTGTGATTTTCAGCTTTTCTCTCCCGGCCAGGGCCACCGTATCCCGCAGGCGCAGCGTTCCGCTGTATAGCCGCAGATAGACACGCCGCTGGCCGCAATCGGTGTACTCAACCTTGAAAACGCTGCCGCATAGGGTGGCGCTCCCCTGTTCCCCAATCGGTTGGAACAGTCCTGTCACCGCATCCATCAACGGTTGAATGCCAAGGCCCTTTTTGGCGCTGCCATGATAGACCGGAAACAGGGAGGCTTCTTGAACCCGCCGCTGTTCCTCCCGCGCAAGTTTTTCCTGGCTGATTGGTTCTCCTGCGATATACTTTTCCAATAATGCATCGTTATTTTCGATGACCGCATCCCATGCTTCTATGTCGGTATTTTCCTCCAGAACTATTTCCGGGGACAGCGATACCGTCTGCTTGATGATAATATCGGCGGAGAGCTTATCCCGAACAGACTGATATACGCCCTCCAAATCAATGTCAACCTGGTCGATCTTGTTGATAAAGATAATGGTGGGGATGTTCAATTTCCGTAGGGCATGGAACAGAACTCGGGTCTGGGCCTGCACGCCATCTTTAGCGGAGAGCACCAAGATGGCCCCGTCCAAAACGGCCAGAGAGCGGTATACCTCTGCCAAGAAATCCATGTGGCCGGGAGTATCCACAATGTTGACTTTACAACTGTGCCACTGGAAAGAAGTGACTGCCGTTTGAATGGTAATTCCACGCTGCCGCTCCAAAAACATAGTGTCCGTTCTCGTTGTCCCTTTTTCGACGCTCCCCGGCTCTGAAATGGTTCCGCTGGCATACAGCAGGCTTTCTGTCAGTGTCGTCTTGCCCGCATCTACATGGGCAAGAATCCCGATATTGATAATGTTCATGTCTATCCTCCATACAAGGCCCAAAAGGGCGCAAAAATCCCCAGCGGCAAATACTTTTACCGCTGGGGATCATGACTTCGGATACATAGAAACGCATTCAGCTAACATGAGCCGTTATCCGTCACGATATTTGATAAAAAGGCAAAAGCATTCTTAAATTGGGTACAAAAACCAAGCCCCTGCAAGGGGCAATTATTTTTGTGCCCATTATCAAATTTTATTTAAGAATACCTTGCCGCATGTTGAATAGACTCCTCAAATCAGGATGACAGCAGTATAGCATAGCACACTCTAAAATGCAAGAAGTTTTTACCCGCTGTCCCAAATAAATCAGGAGGGCATTCACCGGGACACCCTCCGATTTGGGGCCTCATGCGCAAATAATTTCTGTGTCCACGATTTCCGCCGCACACGCCCGAATATTGTTAGTCCCTCTGCAACTCATACCACAGACCGTTGCCCTCGTCAAAGATGTACTTTTCCATGAAATTACCTCCATTTTTTGTGATTATCGTGCGCCTACCCTTATTTTTGACCTTGCACCCCATTTCTGCTCCTTTTCGACCTGTTCCTGCTGGTAAGCTGCCTCCAGTATCCTGTCCGCCTGTTCCGGGCCAATGGCCCGTCTGACCCGCTCATAGTCCCTGACTTGCCCTTTCAAGCCGTCCCTCTCGGCACAAACCTCATAAATCCTGGCTGACAGGGAGCCGTTCTTACTGACCTCACGATCATAGGCGCTCTGCAACCGCTCAAACTTGCTCTTGAGGTCGAAGTAGGCCCGGTAGACGGAGCGCAGCACCTTGACGATCTTCTCCCAAAGGGGCTTGGCCTTTTTCTCCCGGTAGGACTTGGCCGATTCCAGCGGCCCCGCCTCCGGCAGCGTCCGCTCCGGGTCGTCGGAGAAGTCCGCCGCCAGTTTCTCCATGCCCTTGAGCAAGGGCGCTACATCGTCCAGCTTAGCCCTGGCCTGGGCCGCTTTCTTCTCAGCTGATGCTGCCTCCTTATTCTTTTTGTCGGCCTCAACCTGGGCCAGCGCCGACACCTCTTGAAGCTGTGCAAGCCGTTCCTGCTCACGCTCCGTCTTGAACTGCGTAACAGTCAAATGTTCTTCGGAACTACCACGTTCCCCACGCTCTACATCGTCATAGCCAGCGGAGCGCATATGCTCAAAGAAATCATCTTGCAGGACACTGTACGACTTTCGTAGAACGGGTTTGCCCTTAGCTGTGCGTAACGGCTCCCCGGTAGTTTCGTCCAGAATGGGCTTGGACGCCCACTTCTTGCTCATGCTCACCTGCATGATCGTTTCCTTGACCTTGCCCACCAGGGACTTGTCCTTGCACCGCTTTGTCCAGCGTATCTCCTTCTCCACTACCGGGATATAAACCACATGGAGGTGGTAGTGGTACACGTCCTCCCCCAGCGCCTCGGACATGGCCCGGTTGCGCTCGTCAGCGTGCATGACCGCCGACAAAATATACTGCTCTCCGCCCACGATTTTGATTGCGGCTTTATAGGCTTCGGTGTAAAATTGTTTTGCGAAGTCATACCCGCCGTGATTGTAGAAGTAAGCGGAGTTTACATCAAAGACCAACTCACCGTATCGAAAGGCATCCTCCTTGATGCCACGGGTGGAGATCACGCCGTCGGCCTCCATTTGAGCAAACATCTCCCGATACCCGGCAGACGGGGTTTTGAAATGGACATTGAGCGGCGTCCGCTCCAGTACAATGTCCTGATTGACATAGGAATCCTTCTCACGCTCGTTGTGCTGCTGGGTGTTACCGATCTTGGTTTCGGTCAGCCTCATATTTCTTGCGTTGGTACGGTCAATACCGTCGCCTCTCGCCATAGGCAAAAATCCTCCTGTTTCAGATGTTGGGTTGTTGAAAGAGGACGGGGGTTCGGGGGAGGCACTTCCTGCAGGAAGTGTAATAACCTACTATGACACTTTCATCCCTTCGGTCTGCAAAGTGTCGTGGGCTCTCCGAGGGGGTGTGGGGGCTTTGCCCCCGGCAACTGCGGTTGCCTCCCCCAGCAGGGCCGCCCTTTGAAAAGGGCACCCTGCACCCCGCCTAAACTTTGCTGCTCCCCGTGACAGCCGTGACGACCGTGACGATGTTTCAGACACCGCCGCCACTCTCAAAAAAGCCGTCACAGCCGTCACGGTCGTCACGCCTGGGACGGTTCCAGCGTCAGGCTGATACTTCTCCCGGCGTGGCTCCTGCTGTTCTCATAGCGGATGTGGTAGTCTATCAGCAGCTTCCCGGCCCGGACGTTTAGCCGCATCGCCAGGGCGTTGGGCTTCATGTCGGTCTGGAGCGCCGCTACCAGCTCGGTGGCCGTACCACCCCAGGTCGGCTTCTCCGCCGTCACAAGGGCGGCTATGGCCTCCAGCACCGGGTCGGGCGGCTCTGTCCATGCCTCCGTTTCCGTACGCTCCAGCGTCCATATCAGCCGTTCCTTGTCCCTGGTAAGATAGAATCGCTGGTCTTGCTGGTCACGCCCGGCCACGTCCAGAACGGCGCTGCCGTCTGTCCGCTTCTCCTTTTGAAGAAGAAAGGCCCCGTCCGCCGCTCCCAGCAGACCGTTGGTGCCGGAGATCATATCGAATTTGTCATCTGCCTGTTGCTTTCGAGTGTGGTGTACCAGCAGGAGGCAGACGCCGCAATCATCGGCAAGGCGTTTCAGCTTACCCACCACCTCGTAATCGTTGGCGTAGCTGTACTTATCCCCACCAGCCTCCCGGATTTTCTGGAGGGTGTCAATGATAATCAGCTTGGTGTTCGGGTGTTCCCGGACGAACTTCTTTAGCTGTTCCTCCAGGCCAACGCCAAGCTGTTTGGCGTAGACCGCAAAGAGCAGATTGTCGGTGCCCTCTGTGCCGAACATTCGGTATAGCCGCCCCTGCAAGCGGCGGTGGTCGTCCTCCAACGCCAGATAGAGGACAGTCCCCTTGTGGACAGGGTAGCCCCACAGGGGGAGGCCCATGCTGACATGGTAGGCAAGCTGGGCCATCAGGAACGACTTGCCCACCTTGGGCGCTCCCGCAAAGAGGTACGTCCCAGGGTAGAGCAGACCGTCTATTACGGGCGGTCTGCTCTGGTAGATGTTCTGGTAAAGGTCGTTCATGGAAACTGTGTGGAGGTAGGCTGGGTCGTTCATGCGCCGCATATCCCGGAGCATTTCCTCTAAATCTTTCTCTTGGGGGTTGTTTTCAGCCGTTTCCTCTGCTATACTTTGGGTAGTTGTTTGAGAATTGGGCTGTTCCCCGTCTGCGCCAACAGACGGAACCGGGACAGTCCTTTTCGTTTCTCTGGAATCCATCAATCTATCAATCCTCCTTCATGCCGCCCAGCGTCACTGAGATAAGGTCAATGGTGGCGAGAAGTTCATCCCCCACGTCGCCCCCGGCCTCAATGCGCCGCAGTTCCCCCAGGACGGCGGCGAGTTGGTCACGCAGGGCCTTGTAGACCCTGGGATTGCCCTGCACCACCACGGCCCGGTCTAAGAGCCGCCGGGTGATGTAGTCCTGCTTCGTCAGGCCAGAGAGCCGCACAGCGGCGTCAATCTGCTTGTTTTCCTCCGGGGATACCCGGAAGGCCACGGTCTTGTTCCTCCAGCGGTTGTGAGTGTCCAAATTCTTAGCTGACATTACGCTCCCATCCTTTCAAAGTCCAATTTGTCTGCCATTTCCGTCTGCTTGGACGGAAACAGGTGGGCATAGCGATAGGTGATCTCGATACTCTCATGCCCCACACGGTCAGCAATCGCCACAGCGGAGAAGCCCATGTCAATCAGAAGTGAGATGTGCGAATGCCGGAGGTCGTGGATTCTGATACGCTTGACCCCTGCCGACTTCGCCCCTCTGTCCATCTCATGGTGGAGATAGCTTTTCGTGATGGTGAAAATGCGCTCCTTCTTCTTGATACCGTAGAGCATCCCCAGGTAATCCTTCATCTCGTCACAGAGGAAGTTGGGCATTTTAATGGTGCGGTTGCTTTTCTTCGTCTTTGGCGTGGTAATGACGTCCTTGCCGTGGAGCCGCTGATAGGACTTGCTGATTTTCACCGTCCCGGCCTCAAAGTCAAAGTCTGCCGGGGTCAGGGCCAGCAGTTCCCCCTCCCGAATACCACACCAGTAGAGCATTTCAAAGGCGTAGTAGGAAACGGGCTTGTCCATCATGGCATCTGCAAACTTCTGGTACTCCGCTTTCGTCCAGAACAGCATTTCCTTCCGTTCCTCTGACCCCATGTTCCCAGCCTTGGCGGCGGGATTGGAGCGCAGCTCATAGAAGCGGACAGCGTGATTGAAGATGGCGCTAAGCTGGTTGTGCAGGGTTTTGAGGTAGGTAGCCGAGTAGGGCTTGCGCTTCTCGTCCCGGTAGGCCAGCAACTCGTTCTGCCATGCGATCACGTCCTTGGTGGTGATCTCGCTAATCTTCCGCTTGCCAAAGTAGGGCAGAATTTTCTTCTGGATGATGTTCTCCTTGGTCAGCCAGGTGTTCTCCTTGAGCCGGGGTTTCATATCCTTGGTGTAAAGCTCGGTAAAGGCTTCAAAGGTCATATCCAGGTCGCCGGAGGTCTGCATCTGGAAACTGCGCTCCCACTCCTGGGCCTCCCGTTTGGTGGCAAAGCCACGCTTGCACTTCTGTTTGCGCTCCCCCGTCCAGTCCTGATACCGCACCATGACGTACCATGTTCCTCTTGCTTCGTCCTTAAAGACTGGCATTTAGTTCCCTTCCTTTCTGGCCCCGTAGAGCCGTTCGTTGAAATACTGGCGGTTGACCCGCCCTGCGATGGTGATGAAGCCCTTGTCCTTCAATTCTTCGTTGAGCTGCCGGATGAGTTTATAGGCGTAGGGCTTCGATACACCCAGCTCGTCCGCAACTTCTTCCGCCCGGATGAATCTGTTCTCCATATGGATTCCTCCTTTCTTTTGATTTAACGCTATTTGCTTAACGTAGTCCTATTATACTAACTCTATTCCGTTATGTCAAGACCTTCCAACGAGAAAATATAAACAAATTTATTTATTTTTCTCTTGACTGGTCTAAACATATCTGTTATACTTCAAGTGTCCCCATTACATAGATTGGAGTTGGCAGTTATGGCGATTGGTGAACGTATTCGTTTCTTCCGCAACATGAAGGGCATCACACAGAAGTATCTTGGCATGGTGGTGGGTTTCCCGGAACGCTCCGCCGATGTGCGTATGGCACAGTATGAAACCGGGAGCCGCACCCCCAAGGCCGACCTGACAAAGACCCTGGCTGACTTCTTTGATATTTCCCCTGATGCCCTGACCGTCCCTGACATAGATACCGACATCGGCCTGATGCACACCCTCTTTGCTTTGGAGGATATTCGGGGGCTGACTATTGGGGAGATTGACGGCGAGGTTTGTCTGCGTCTGGACAAATCCAAAGGCAAGACCTATGCCAATATGCTTGATATGCTGTCCGCCTGGGCGGAGCAGGCCAAGAAGCTGGAGGCCGGGGAGATCACCAGGGAGGACTATGACCGCTGGCGGTACAACTACCCCAAGTACGACACCACCCTGCGGTGGGCAAAAGTTCCCTCACAGGAATTGAGTGATTTCCTGGTGGATGCACTCAAAGATAGCCCCGATACTGATGAATAGACAGCAAAAGCCCTTACCGACGTTGCCATCGGTAAGGGCTTTCTAATATGGTTGTCCTCACTTATAAGCCGCAAAAGAACATTCTTTACCCGCAATCCACTGGGGATACAGAATGATACGGCCTATGGGGAGCGTTATCAAATCGTTATCAAAAGAGAGATATAAAACCGCAAAATCGTTGTGCCGCAACGGGTTCGGAGTTTCAAAAACTCACTCCCACTCAATAGTTGCCGGAGGCTTGGAGGTTACGTCAAGCACCACGCGGTTGACCTGCGGGACTTCGTTGCAGATGCGGCGCGAGACTGTGTCGAGCAGTTCGTAGGGCAGATGCACCCACTCCGCCGTCATAGCGTCCAGCGAGGAGACGGCGCGCAGCGCGATCGTTTCGCCGTAGGTGCGCACGTCGCCGACCACGCCGACGCTGCGCACCGGCAGCAGAGCGCAGAAGGCCTGCCAGATGGAATCATATAGCCCCGCTTTGCGGGTCTCTTCAATAAATATCGCGTCCGCCTCACGCAGAATGTCGAGACGCTCTTTTTTAAGCTCTCCAAGGCAGCGCACGGCCAGTCCCGGTCCGGGGAAGGGGTGGCGTCCAAGGAAATGCGGCGCAATGCCGAGCACCTTGCCGACGCGGCGCACTTCGTCCTTAAAGAGGTCGCGCAGCGGCTCAAGCAGTCCCATCTTCATATCGTCGGGCAGGCCTCCGACATTGTGGTGGCTCTTGATAACGCCGCCGCCGCCGTGCCCGCTCTCTACGACGTCGGGGTAGATCGTCCCCTGCAGCAGCCAGTCGGAGCCGCCGAGGCGGCGCGCCTCTTCTTCAAATACGCGGATGAAGAGTTCGCCGATGATCTTACGCTTGCGCTCCGGCTCCGTCACTCCGGCGAGGGCGGTCAGGAAGCGCTCGCTGGCGTCCACGAAATGCACATTGAGGTTCAGCGAGCGGTATGTCTCCATGACCTGCCGCCCCTCATCTTTACGGAGCATCCCGTGGTCGACAAAGATACAGTGGAGCTGGCTGCCGACGGCGCGCTGCGTGATCACCGCCGAGACGGTCGAATCGACGCCGCCGGAGAGGCCGCAGATGACCTTTCCGCCGCCGACCTTCGCACGTATTTTTTCTATTTCATGGTCTATCCATTCATTGCCAAGCGTCCAGTCTGCAGTGCAGCCGCAGATATCAAAGAGAAACGCGGAGAGGATCTCCTGTCCCTTAGGCGTATGCGCCACCTCCGGATGGAACTGCAGTGCCGTCACGCGGCCGTCAGGCGATTCAAAGCCCGCCATCGCGCCGCTCTCGCTGCGCGCCGTGACCTTGAAACCATCTGGGAGTCTCTTTACCTCATCCCAATGGCTCATCCAGACCGTCAGTTTTTTATCGCCGCCGCAGCGTGTAAAGAGGCGTCCCTCATCAACTTCTACCGCCGCGCGCCCATATTCCGCTGAGCTGCCGCGCTCGACTGCGCCGCCGAACTGATGCGCCAGCAGCTGCATGCCGTAGCATATCCCCAGCACGGGGACGCCGGCGTTAAGGATTTCCATCGGGACGGCGGGCGCGTCGCCGTCAAGTACGCTGCGCGGGCCGCCGGAAATTATAATTCCTGTCGGATTTGATTCTCTGAGCTTCTCTATCGGTGAATCCCAGAAAAGTATCTCGCTGTAAACACCCAGCTCGCGTACGCGTCTGGCTATCAGCTGTGTATATTGTGAACCGCAGTCAATAATAAGTATCTTATTCTCTCTTTTCATAGCAGGGGCTTCGCCCCGTCACCTCCGGCCGTCGTTAAAGTGCACGTTTAAGTATGACATAAAATTTCACGAAATACTAGATACAAGGGTGACAATTTCACAGATCAAAGGAAAAATACTCGGATATTTTTATTGCCGGCATTCCCAAAGAAAATATCTCGCCGCGCTTTATTATGCTATAGTTGGTATATTGGCAGAGCACAACAAGAATATTCCGTACCTTCAACTGTAGAGAGGGAGGCAAAAAAATGAAAAGGCTGACCACAGCCATCGTCATACTGGCGATACTTATGACGGCAGCCCTATGCGCCGCCGGAGAAAAGTATGTCGCCTCGCGTCATAATAAGCCCTTTCATACGCTTAGCTGCCGCTGGGCAAAGAAGATATCCCCGGAGAACGCCGTCTATTACAGCACAAGAGACGAGGCGATAAACGACGGTCACCGGCCCTGCAAGGTATGCAGGCCGTAGCTCTGTAGATAGTCCAGCAGGTAAGATTATTAAAGTAAAAATCACAGTCTGATCAGCGTTACACAATGTTTGAGAAGTCATAAAAACGAAACAAGCCCCCTTGCGGGGGCTTGATAATAATGTCTGGTGGAGACGCTAACTTCGCAAATTTTTAAAATATACAGATATACAAATAGCAAATTAAGTATACATTAACTGTTATAGTACTTTTTATAGTTATCTTTTAACATTCAAAACCTAAATAGGGAATAAGTAATTTGTGGTGAGTATAAGATTCCGCTGCCGTTCCTTCTTGAGCCCCTCCAGCCTGGCCTTAATGCGCCTGATATCCGGCATCTCAGCCACCTAAGAGCGTCTTCTTCTGCCCCGGGGCCGTTCCCAGAGAAGAATCCCCCGTAAGCAGAGTGTCGCTTCGCGAGAGACCGGCAGCCCTTTTCTTTCTAGTCGTATCCCTGGCGCCGGTATTAGCCTCGCCGACGCTCTTAGAGGGCTCCTCGACCTGCGGCGGCAGAGGCGCGGGATCTGGAACCTTTGGTGAACTTGTACACATCTTTTCTCCTCCCTTCTATAAAAACTCCTTTAAACTGACAGACAACGCCGCTCACGTCATCTCACCGCCTCCTGTCCAGAGCTCTATACCTTCGGCTCTTCATATCCGTCGGCTTCCATGCGCTCCGCAAATTCTGAATACCGGGACCTGCCGCGTTCATCCTCTTCGCCTGAACCTCCGCGCCGAAAGTAACCGCCAGCGCGTCGGCAAGATCCGGACTGGCAAGTCCGCGCTTCGCCATATCCTGCTTGCGTTCGAGCTGAATCTTGTGGCTGCCGTGTGTGTACTGAAACTCCGGCCCCACAAGGTCGTCTCGCAGATCGGAATCATCCGGTATCGCTCCGCCAGAGCGAAACCACTCGCGCATCTTATACCAGACCTCCGTACGCCTGTTGACGCAGTTGGGAAGAAGGGATCTCTCGCCGGCGTAAAAGGCGATGGGAGAGCGGTTCATCAGGCGGAGAGAACTCATAACCGCCTCGCCGACGCCAGTCGCGTCCACGATGAGCGCGTCGGCCTTGTATTCGTCATAGAGCCTGGCCGCGTGAGCCGCCAGCGTCTCTGGGGTGTTGCCGCGCACCTGATAGAGAATATTGCTGTAAAGCCCCTGCCTCAGAAAAATAACCGAACGGTCGCCGCCAAACATCGCCCCATCGCCGCCTCTACGACGTCGCCGGGCATAAACTGCGAGACAGAGGCGTGCGGAAACTCCCCCAGCACGCGCACGCGGTACATATCGCTGTCCTCCCCGTACTCCTCGGCAATCTGCTTCACATATTCAGCATCCACGTTGGGACTGTTGACACACGAAAAAACAAACCGCGACCATAAGTCTCGGTTCTTGTGATGCGAATTATAAAAATATCCAGTCAGACGTGTAGGATTCGCCGCCATTAAGATACGTGCCCCAGGCGTCGAAAGAGAACCTCTTGCAGTCTCAAAAACCTGCTCCGGAATGCCGGACGCTTCATCTATGAGGAAAATTAAATTCTTCGCGTGAAACCCCTGCAAAGCTTCCGGCGTTTCCTTCCTTCCGGTGCGTGCCGCCACAAACCCCGGCGAATTCTCCATAATAATCTTATCTGCTTTAAACTTAATAGAGCTCTTCCACGGCTCAAGCATACTCCCGTGCCATTTCTTGATTTCCGCCCACAAAACATCCGACAGTTGGTGCGCCGTAGGAGCTGTAACCGGAACCTTAACATCTAAAAAACAGCAAAGCGCCCACAAAGCAGTCCAGGCAAACAGCGTACTCTTTCCAGTTCCGTGCCCGGAACGAATCGTAATCTTAGCGCCCGGGCTTGCAAGCGTATCAAGCACCGCCCGCTGCTGCTCCGTAGGCGTTGCGCCAAGACACTCGATCACAAAATCGCGAGGAGAATCACGCCAGCGCTCCACCAGTTCTACAAGACCGTTATCCATTGGCGCTCGCCCCCGCCTTGCGGGCCTCCACCTGCTGTAAAATCACCGCCGGAGAGACATTCACGTTTACCTCCGTATCCGGCTGTTTGAGCCCCGATATCTCCGCCAACAGACGCGCGGCGGCAATGGGGTCGTGCATCTCCACCTCAAGACCGCCGTCGGAATGCTCCGTCGGCTGAATCGCCTTGAACTTCTTGATCGCGCCGTCCGCCTCATCGGTCAGCCCCGTCGTCGGCACAAAAAGCAGCTCGCCGAAATCAAGTATCTGCTGGCCGCCGTTCTTCTCAGCAAGCTCTTTTAATATCTCACCGCGGTGAGGATCGTCCCTGCTGGGTGAAATATGCACGATATCCGTCAGGCTCGTGCTCACGATCCCCATCATTCGCCGCATTATCGCCTCACGCACCCGCTCCTTATCAAAGCCGGAGGCTTCGAGTGCTTCACGTCTTAAATCCTTGATACGACTGATAATATTAAGCTTCCTTAAGTTCTGGCTGGCAATAACAGCGGTAGAACTTCTATTCTCAGTATACCCGGCGCGGACGACTGCCTCAGTCCCGTTGCCACGGCATTCACCGACATAAAACTGACAAAAACGCTCCTGCATCTCGCTAAGCGCCATCCGTACCGCCTCCTTTCTGGTTTCATAAAATACGTTACACATTTGCTCCTGTTTGAGATACAATATAGACACATAAAAAAACAAAGGGGGAATCATAATGGCCACCAAGACCGCCATGCTGCACATAAGGATAGAACCGGAGATAAAAGAAGAAGCCGATTACATCTTCGGGCAAATAGGCATCACGACCTCCGACGCCGTTAAAATATTCCTGCACAAAGCCATCTATTCATCCGGCTTTCCGTTTGAAGTGACCGCACCGACATACAACGCCGAGACCATCGCGGCCATGAAAGAGGCTAAACGCATCGCGCACGATCCGAACGTAAAAGGCTACACCGACATGGACGAGCTGATGAAAGACCTGTTGGCGGATGAGTAAATACACGGTCAAGTACACGTCCAGATTTAAAAAAGAGGCGAAGCGCGCCGAAAAACAGGGCAAGAACATGGCGTTGCTGAAAACAACGGCTGCGCTTCTCTCCTCCGGCGAGCCCTTGCCGCCTAAATTCAAAGATCATGCCCTCACCGGCAACTGGGAAGGTTATCGAGAGTGCCATCTCTCGCCGGACTGGCTGCTCATCTATCTCATCGAAAACGACGTCCTTGTCCTCACCCTCACCCGTACCGGCAGCCACGCCGAGATATTCAACAAATAAAAGAAATAAAAACGCGCGAACAAAACAGGAGCCGCCTCCCTGACGAGAGAAGCGGCTCCTGTTTTTCGTTTACGGCAAAATCCATTATAGAAAAGTATAGCAGAAAATCCTGTCAAAAAATTGACAACAATTCTATATAATTCATCCGGCCAAAACTTTGACCAATACACATCGAACGACACTATACGGATGACCCGGCTTTCATTACACAGAGCATAAAGTTCATTTCAGCCTACCCACCCGCCAGTCCTCAAGCAGTCCCTGCACCTCCAAAACAGGCCGGTAAAGACGGCCGAGCGCACGGCTTGTCACCCGATAAACATTCCTCTCGCTGAACGTAAGTTCACGCGCGACGGCCGCAACGTCGAGCTTCCGCCAATAACGCAGGGCCAAAACACTGCGCTCCTCCGCCGAAAGCCTGCTGAAAGGCCCGTAAATGCCATCCAAAAGAGCCTTAAGATCTCGCATAAGCCGTGCGCCAACACGGCCTCGGGAAACAGCCTCTAAACAAACTATTTCCTCCAAAGCGTCGGCCACATCACGCAGCCCCAGCGAGTCGAACAGCCGTACCGCTTGGAATATTGCTTTAGTACGCGCATAATCCTCGTCCATCTCCTCATTTAGATCCAGCAAACGGTCACGTGCCCGGTCCGCCGCCGCTATCTGCTCCGTCGTCAACATGCACTTATCTGATACCAACACATCTGCCATCTCCTTTCTCCGTCGTTCCGGCCTCCGACGTATTCTTTACCTCCGGAGCGAACGACCTCAGCGCCGCGATCGCGCCGGCCTTCAGATCGTCAAACAGCTTCGCAATATCCTCCGCCGTCGCCCCTAGAACCGTCCGCCCGCAGACCTCCACGCGCGGCTCACCACCCACGATCGCCAACTCCACCCGCATCTCACTTTGCATCGCCGCTGCCATATTTCCGCAATTCATAACCTCCACTCCTTCCCGCCGGATCACCAGCTCCAGCCTTATAACATTCTCCCGCCCGTCATCCCGCAATGCCTCTATGCGGGATCCATGGACAGAGAGCCAATTTGCCGGTTCCGCAAATTGTGCGAATCGGCCAGTTTGTTCATCAGCGTCTCTTGCCCCTACGCCACCGCCGCCATCCCGGACTCCCGCGTTCTCGACCTCGCCACCTTCCGGGTGGTGGGAGGGTTTGCCTCCTCCACAATAAAATCCTTCGCCGTGCCGCCAAACACCGCCGCAATAGCCTCCAGATATGGAATCGCCGGAATACGCTTGCCCTTCTCGATGAAAGAATAATGCGCCTGTGAAATCCCCGTCCGTTCCGCCATATCCATCTGAGTCAGCCCAGCCTCAAGCCTCAGCAACCTCATCAGCTTCGTGTCGATCATTTAAAATCACCTCCTCCGAATCTCTATATAACGTGTCTCTTTCTCAGCTTCAAAAATCTCTTCTACCTTGGAAGCGTGCGCATACAGCTCTCTTAAACAGGAGAAAATTAGTCTGAAACCAGGCGACAGATCGTTTTTAAGGCGGTCATCCAGATCTAGGATAGATGCCTGTAATTTCCATTTTGCCATGCAATCCACCTCCCGTAGAAACAATATGCATTCGTCAATCCTTAAAAAAATAAGACATTGCGACCCACCAGCAAATTGTCGCCACGCTGGAACAGGCAATAAAGCAGACGATATACGCAGCTATCCATGGGAAAGCACAATAGTTTATCAGCAACAGAAAACCGTAACGAAAAAAAACAACGCACATGCCGAACATTAAAAAAAGTACCAAAACACAGACCGATATAAAAAAGATAAAGAAGATAAAGAAGATAAAGAAGAAAAGCTCTTTTAACCGGCATTTTAGAATCATCGTGTTGACCTCCCTAAATATTCTATTTGAATATAAAAATTTCATTAGTTATAATTATAGCGTATAGGAATAATATGTCAAGTAATTATGAATAATTTATTCTGTTTTGTTGTTTGCATTTTTTATTATCAAATGGAATAATTAGAAAGGGTGAGAGAATGGCAATAAAAGATAGAATCAAGGATTTGAGGCAATCGTCGCATTTATCGCAGACTGAACTTTATAATATAACTGGAATAAGCCAGGCTCAAATTAGTAAATTTGAAAAGGGGTTGGTTGTACCTTCGCTTGAGGCCATTTTTGCGTTAGCAAAGGCGTTTAAAGTTAACCCTATAGAGATATTACGTGATGATTTAGAACTCTTAGAAGAAGAGGTCGAGACTTATAAGAATAAAATAATAATGAAAGATCCAATAAGCGAATCAAAGCAGTTGCTGGAGACACTTAATCAACTAAACGAAAACTTGAAGCAACTGGCACCTATCTTAACAACAGCTGAAACAACTGTGGTTTGCTCAATGTTAGATCTTTGCAAGGAAACATTGCAAGCTAAAAAAGATACAGAATCGGCCAAGACGGCGTAATCTACATAAATCCTAATAAGCGTTAGGAGTACAAGATGATTATTTTTTCTCTTATGGTGTTATGCACGATTTTCGGTATCACATGGGGAATTTTCACCGGAGATTGGAGACCATTATCAGTACCGGCCGTTTATGTTGCGTTTATGCTTACCCCTGTATATTTCTCACTGTATTCTAATTGGCTTTATGCCTTATTAACGCCCGTAACTTTATTTTTTATCGTAGCCTTTGTTCAACGTAATGGATTTTATACGGGAAGTTATATTACAGACCTATTGCTTAAGGGCATAGTTGGCCTTTGTTTTTATGGATTTATTGCGGAATCTTTTAATCTTTACATTAGCTGGAAAGATTATTGTGAGAATAATAGCGGAATATATTCATTATATAATTACAAAAATTTTACAGAATATTATAAGAAGGTTACGGTTTATAACTGGAGAGCTGTTGTCAAAAAAGGACGAAAAGATCTATTAGACGGCAACCCCTAATAAAAATGAGGATCGCTTATGTCCACAATAAATAAGCTAGACAAATATTCAGATAAAGGACAAAAAGCGAAGAGAAAAATAAAAGGTGGAGCGGCAGGATGACAGAGCAGAATAGCCAAGAAAACGACAAGAAGCCAATGTTTACGATTAACGAAGAAGGATACCTTATCTTCGATGAAGAAGTTATGAAAGAAATGATGAGAGAGTTACAGCAACCTATTAAAAAGGAAATTACAGAGCGGTATTCAAAAGTGATATTTAAGACAATAGCCGTCGTATTGTTACCTATAATCATGGCCGCTGTAATTTCTGGATGGGCGGCAGTTGCCTATTACAACAACAGCGTAAACACAAGCATCTCAGAGAAGCACTACCAAATGCAAGAACAGATCCACCAGCTAGAAAAACAAATCATAGTATTACAGCAAACTAAATAAGACCTGTAATAAAGTAAAAATACCAGGACGTGATTATTATGAAAGAACTATGGCGTGAGATAACCGAATGGTTTAAAAACTGTTGTAAAGACAGCCCTCGTGCTACCGTCTTGTGGATCGCAGCAGTGTTATTGATAGCCATATCTATAGCTATTGGAGTATCTGCGTGCGCGTGGCTGCCTTCATTCATATCAGCGATTGTAATTATTGCATACATCTATAGATTACAAATAATAGACTTTATGCAAAAGGCAAAGATAAACAGATTAAAGATTTTAAATTTACTTGAGATATCATTTAGTATGCAGGAAAGCAGCATACATAGCATCCATGATGATGCAAATGAGATTTTGAATTCATTAAATCTAGATTCTTTAAGTAAAGATAATCTCTCGATAATTGAAGAAAAGGCAAAAAATATAAAACGGAGAACCGAAGAAGTTCAGGAAAACATTAAAAAGTCAAAGGGGAAGATAGAAATGCCGCAAATAAAAGATATTTTAGCACACAATGAACTCATAGAGAAAGACCCCCTTGAAGTAGGATCCAATGCTAATGGTAAATACGTTAAGTTTAAGAACGGCCTTATGATAATAACAAAAGTCCTTGACGGAATTGGGGCTCAAGAATATACAAGTGAACAAATAAGAATTGTTTATCCTGCAATGTTTGCGGGGTCTCCATTATTTGCGCAGTTTATAGGAATTGAGCAACCTAAAATCATACATATGGGCGACGGGTATCTCACGATAGAACTTCAAAAACGCGTTACAACAACGGTTACACTTAACGTCATGGGAATGTGGAAATCACTTGATTTGGGCTAGGATGGACATTTAGTCACATCACCAATAACCCATGCTTCGCTTTATACAAAGCTACCTTCAGCCCAAGCAACTATGTCCTACATGGACAACACCTCTATACTTTTAGGCAAAAAAATGCCCCACATGAAGATCGTGGAGAGGAAAAACAATAAAAAGGGAGACCTGTCGATATGAAGAAACTGGCTGTAACTACCGCACTTATTTTAGTTATAATAACAGCTTCCGCATCCATGGGGTTCTTATACGGCAACCTTATAACATATCCATCATTTAGCATGGAACAACGCCGTCCCAGAAAACCCTTCTCCGATGATGAATTCTCCCTCTCAAACTACCAGCGCGAGGCGGAGGAATATGTCCGGCGAGGAAAAGAATACATCGAAAATTGCGATCAGGACATCCTCAGCATACAAAGAGAACGTGACGACGCCCTAGATGAAATAAATTCATTCATCCGGGAATACAACAACTTCGCAAAATATGGATATTGACCTGTTTTCGGTAACATTTCTGATCAGAAAAATGACCCACCTGAAGATCGTGGATAGAAGAGGCGAAGAAAACAAAAACCCCTTACCAAAGCAGCAGGCTTCAGAAGAACATGTACGTGACATGGGAAATGACAGCATCTTTTTTACATCCATATACTAAAATATCATACTAAGTCATCATTGACACAAAAGGAGTGTAAGCATGATAGCAATATTAACACAAATGAAAAACTTTATAGGAAGAATGGTGATATCGTATCCATTTACAAGAGCCTATGAAACAAACTCTGTAAATAAAGAAATCGCCCAAAAAGGCCTTCTGTGATAAATTAAAATTACTTACAGGAGGCCTTTAAAATGGCAAAAGATAAGAAGATTACTCACAAAGTTCAGATGACAGACGGGAAAAGAGATATCATCAGATACCTACTTCAGGAATACGATATCAAATCTGCAAAGGATATCCAGGATGCGCTGAAAGATCTTCTGGGGGGTACGATTAAAGAGATGATGGAGACTGAGATGGACGAACATCTCGGTTATAAGAAATCTCAGCGTTCAGAAGGCAGCGACTACCGCAACGGATACAAACAAAAGCATGTAAACTCAAGTTTTGGAGAGTTTTGCATAGACGTTCCTCAGGACAGGGAATCCAGCTTCGATCCTAAGATAGTAAGAAAGCGACAAAAAGATATTTCCGAGATAGACCAGAAAATAATATCTATGTACGCTAAAGGAATGACTACCCGTCAGATATCGGCAACGATACAGGATATTTACGGGTTCGACGTTTCAGAAGGCTTCATATCGGATGTGACTGACAAGATAATGCCGCAGATCGAAGAATGGCAGAACAGGGCACTCTCCGAAGTCTATCCCATTGTTTTTATAGATGCGATTCATTATTCTGTCAGGGAAGATAACGCTGTAAAGAAGCTCGCAGCCTATGTAATACTTGGAATCAACAGCAACGGTATAAAAGAAGTGCTTTGTCTGCAGGTGGGAGAAAATGAAAGCGCCAAATACTGGCTGACAGTCCTGAATTCCCTGAAGAACCGTGGTGTAAAGGATATCTTCATTCTCTGTGCAGACGGCCTTAGCGGAATGCGCGAAGCAGTAGAAAGTGCGTTCCCGCAGACTGAATACCAGCGCTGCCTTATACATCAGGTCAGGAGCACTATGAAATATGTGGTTGAAAAAGACCGCAAAGAATTTGCCGCAGACCTAAAAACAATATATCAAGCTCCCGACGAGTCCCATGCGCTGGAAGCGAGGGAGCATGTTGCTGAGAAGTGGGGATTAAAATATGCAAATGCAGTGAAGGGGTGGGAGCGCAACTGGGATACGATCTCTCCGATATTTAAATTTTCTTGCCAGGTAAGAAAGGTCATTTACACGACAAACGCGATAGAAAGCCTTAATTCCACCTATCGCAGGCTCAACAGCCAAAGAAGCGTATTCCCCAGCGCAGGCGCCCTTCTGAAAGCCTTATATCTTGCTACTTTTGAAGCAACCAAGAAATGGAGTATGCCAGTTAGGAACTGGCGCAGTATCCTTGGTGAACTAGCTGTAATGTATGAAGGACGGATGCCTGAATAGGCTAAGAATAATAAAAAGCGGCCAGTGTTTGTATTGACACTGGCCACTTAATAGGTTGATAATTTTGTTATACAGGGATCGTTATTAGCCCTAGTTGTATTGGATTTCTCACAGAAGGTCCATATTTACAGAGTTTTTTTCACACGCCCATTTACAACACTGGTATCTATCATTACAGTATTTTATTTTGCCAGGGCAATAGTCCCTCCGGCCTTCCATACACTTATCGTCTTCTTTTTCGTTATACTGTTGTTTTCATTTGCTACCTTTTTAAGATTTAATATAAACAAAGTAAGTTATAAAAACCAACTATGGAACATCTCTATCTCAACTTTTTCCTTCACCCTCGCTATATATTGGGGAATATATTATATAGTTGTATCTAATACTAGCGACTATCTGCTGATAGCAAACCTTCAGCCCCAAACACTATTTTTGCTCTCAACCACATTTACTATTGTGGCATTTTATTTTTCAGCGGCAACGTCAATAGTAAGTGCTGTCAGAGCAGAACAAAAAGAATCAGAATACGACGTCCAGGTGCAAAATCACAATGAAGGTACAACACAAAGTTTTACTATAAAAATAGTCAAGAAAACTACGGACGTTAAGACAAAATAATAAAATACAGGTAAATATGGACAAACTGACACCAGAGCAACGCCACAAAGCGATGTCGAGAATTAAGACGAAAAACACTTCCATAGAGCTAAAACTTCGCAAAGCCCTATGGCACAGCGGCGTGCGCTACCGCAAAAACTACAAACGTCTGCCTGGCACGCCAGACATCGCCATAACAAAATACCGGATCGCAATCTTCTGCGACGGAGAGCTGTTCCACGGAAAAGGCTTCGAGGCTGGCAAGATGCGATTCGATACGAACAAGTCATACTGGGAAGCAAAAATAAAAAGAAACATAGAGCGCGACCGTCGCGTAGACGCCGAACTCCAAAAACTGGGCTGGACGGTGCTGCGCTTCTGGGGAAGGGAGATAACCCGCGATTTAGATGTATGCGTCGAATCAGTATTAGAGACAGTCGAACAGAACATTAATGAAATGCAAAAGATTCTACAAATACAAAAAAATTTGTAACAAACCAGCAGCAACGGATATAATTAACAAGGTTTAGACATACTAACAAACTTTTGAGGAGTGTCTCCGATGGCGGACAAAAAATATGAAATCGACATATCACCACGCATTCTAGAACTTCTTGGCCCGAACTTATACACAAATATATACTACATACTTGCCGAACTGATAGCAAACGCCTATGATGCTGACGCTCACAATGTGTGGATTTTTGATGACAAAGATGCAATTACAGTCGAAGACGACGGCAAAGGAATGTCGTACGAAAAAGGCGATATAAAGAAATACCTCAACGTTGCCGAAGTCACAAGGACTGGGGAAGAAGACGCATACACTCCGTCCGGCAGGAAAAAAATGGGACGAAAAGGCGTGGGCAAATTGGCGGCGCTGTCAGTATCCGAAAATGTAGTCATTAAGACAATCGCCGATGGTGAAAAATCAGGTTTCATACTGTCCAGGTACCCTAAAGAGGGAAATCTTCTAGAGCCGTTGACGGAACAAGAGGTCAAATTTAATAAAGTGAAAAGGCATGGAACAGCGGTAGTAATGCTGAAACCTAAATATACACTTCACGCTACTCTGGACGCAGTCAAAAAGAACTTGCTGCGAATCTTCCCAACGATTGGAGAAGGCTTCAAAATACACTTAATACGAAACGATGAAGATAAGATAGTCACAAGATCGGACAAATCGATGGTTGAAGAGCTGTGCGCGTTGATAACATTCGGCGAGCCATTTGCAAAATACGGGACGTATTTCGACTCTGGCATTGATGGCACAAAAGGTGAGCTGCTAAAAATATTGCCGGAAAAGGTGTTCGAAGGCGTTGAAATTATGAACAACAACCTAAAAGAAAAACGCCCTTACAATATCGTCGTAAAGGGCTGGATCGGCGCATATAAAACTACTTCCAACAGAAAACAGGTGGCATCTGATTTTCCAGATAATTTTATTTCATTATATGCGAATAACAAAATGGGAGAATTCAATATTCTTCCATCAATCGGGCAGAATAAATTAAATGAGGTGTACGTGGTAGGACAGCTTCATGTCGATATATTTGAACTTTCAGAGCTTGACGACATGGCGCTCAGCAACAGGCAAGGATATAGAACCGACGACGTTCGTTACCGAACTGTGATTGAATACGCAAGAAACGAGTTGCTTCCGCAAATATTGGAGCTACGCACAAAATATGCTTCTTTTAAGAAAGCTGAGCAGAACAAAAAGAAACTCGACAAACAAAAAGAAAACGAAAAGAAATTTCAAGAACAAGTAGAAACATTCATAAAGAAGACGTCTTCAGAAGCTGCCCAGCGCATGGTGAACGCCTTCGGCCAAGGAACCCCGCAGGAAGCAGAAAAAATTATAAGAGACACGATCAACGACAACAGCGCTGAGCTTGGACTGAAACCGCGCATAGACGAAGCGAAAAAGAAGTTGCTTATAAGCCATACTAAGAGTGATAAAGATTTCGCAGACGTCGTATACGAGATGTTGCTGTTCAACAACATTCCTAAAACCGACATTCTTTATACAAATTGCGACGACGAAACCGCCAGAATTCCAGTTGGCGTAAATAGAAAATACGGAGTTTATGATTACTTAAGAGATTTTTTTGTAAAAAGTAGGTCTGATCAAAATATTTTTGTAATTTTTATAACAAGCCTAGATATGAGGAATTCCTGGGGTGCGCTCGTAGAGGTTGGAGCGGCGTGGATTACTCGCTCTGAGCACAAAATATTTACAATAAACGAATTTCAACCCCAACAACCTCTTGATGTTTTTTCTACTTGGCAGACCAGCCAACGCATAGACGGCATAGGGCTACGTGCTGACAGTGTAAACTTCGACACATTTTGCCAATTTATAGAACATATCAGCAGATATCTACATTACAAACCTAAAGGACGAGATGATAACAAGAAGAAACTTGAAAGATTAGGGTTCTCTAGTGTATCTTAAAGAATACATCGACGAGAACGCATGATTTAGCTATAATACTGTATAAAGAAAGAGGTGACAGATATGTGCATTGTAAAGCGTACGGCTGTAGTTGACGTTTTCTGCGGCGCAGGCGGATTGACACATGGTTTTATAAAAGAAGGTTTCAATATCACGGCGGGTATAGATTTTGACGGTACTTGCCAATTTCCTTTCGAATTCAACAACCACGCCGTCTTTTTAAAAGAAGACGTAATGAAATTAAAAAGCGATACAATCAAAGGATACCTGAAAGACACCAATATAAAAATTCTAATCGGATGCGCCCCGTGTCAGCCGTTCTCCACATACAACAACGCCGACGATAGGAAAAAAGACGGCAAATGGCGGCTGCTGTATAAGTTTTCAGAGCTGATTAAAGAAGTCTCTCCCGATGTCTTTTCCATGGAGAACGTTCCGGCGCTGAAAGTTTTTGATAAAGGGAAAGTCTTATCGGATTTTAAAGAATCTCTGCTAGAAGCGGGATATTATGTCACTGAATTTATTGTAAATTGTGAAGAATATGGGATACCGCAACATAGAAAACGCTTGGTGGTCCTCGGATCCAAATACGCAGCGATAGACCTCATCCCACCGACGTGCAAAACACCTGCGGATTATAAAACAGTGAGAGACGCAATAAGCGCACTGCCGCCCTTAAAAGCCGGCGAGACGTCGCAGGACGATCCGCTGCATCGATGCGCTAGGCTGGAAGCTAAGAATCTGAGCAGAATCAAAGCGTCGAAGCCAGGAGGTACGTGGCGCGACTGGCCCGACTCTATAATCGCAGAATGTCATAAAAAGACGAGCGGCGCGACTTTCGCCTCCGTCTATGGCAGAATGTCGTGGGACGAGCCTTCTCCGACGATGACGACTTTATGCTTCGGATATGGTAACGGGAGATTTGGGCATCCCGAACAGGATAGGGCAATCTCCTTGCGCGAGGCCGCTCTCTTCCAAACATTTCCGATGGATTATCAATTTGTAAAACCCGGTGGAAAGTATGTCACTAAAATTTTAGGCAGACAAATCGGCAATGCCGTTCCTGTGGAACTGGGTAGAGTGATAGCACAGAGCATAGCAAGACACTTAAAGATCATTGGACGCTGATATATTTCTCAACGCCCATTTATTTTCATTGCACACATTTATTGTCACAATCATCTAAAATGCTTCTCCAGTTTCAAGTACCACCAGCCGCACTTAACTCATAGGCGTAAGATGTGTGTACCTGCATGAAGACCTACGCTCACCCAATAGACCATCCGCCTACTATCCCTCATCCCTCAGCCCATCCAGCTCATCCGCATACCACTGCATCATCCTCACTCGCTCCGGCATATACTTCGCCTGGTTATAAACCTCGCGCACCCCGCCGGCGTAATGTGCAAGCTGCATCTCAATCGCGTCCGGCGACCATAGCCCGGACTCATTGAGAATTGTTGAGGCCATATGCCGGAAACCGTGCGCCGTCATCTTGTCAGCTCCAAAGCCGATAGAGCGGATAGCTACCCGCACCGTATTCTCCGACATCGGCCGCAGCGGTGACCGCTCCGAGGGAAAGACGAACTCCGACTTATTGCCATCCTCGTCAAGCAGCAGCCTTTCGTCTTTTAATATCTCGACAGCCTGCCGTGACAGCGGCACGACGTGCTCCCTTTTGCCCTTCATGCGCTCCGCAGGGATGCGCCACTCGCAGCGCAACAGGTCTAACTCATGCCACAACGCGCCTCTAACCTCCCCTGGACGGCAGAAAGTATAAGCGCTGAAAAAAAGCGCGTTGCGCACCCGCCGCTGCCTATAATACCTTATTCCGCGCATAAGCTCCGCCACATCCCGCCTGTCAGTCAGCGCGGCGAAATGCGCGCTCCGTACAGGCATTAGATTGACGGAAAGACCGGCGGTAGGATCGGCCGCGACAATACCGGTAGGAATCCCGAACTGAAACGCCGCCGCAAAAATATCCAGCACCCGATGCGCCGTCTCGATATACCCCTCCTGCTCGATCTCCTTACAAAGAGCAAGAATCTCTTTACCCTTTATAAAAGCCGCCGGCCTATCCTTAAACCGCGGCAGGACGTACTTATCCAGCCTCATGCGGACAGTCCGGCTATAATTCTCAGACTGCGGCAAAATGCGCGTTTTATACCATTCCTCAGCCAGCTCGCCAAACCTAACATCAGGCACGTCAAGCCCGGAGGCGATACCGATCTCCCGCTTCTTCAAAGCGCAGGCCTCGCGGGCCTCCTTCACGGAAAGGTCGGGCCACTTTCCCAACATAAACTTCTTAGTTTTTTTATCCATGGTTAAACGCAGCCACCAATACTTTTGTCCAGCCGGAACAACCTCCAGATAAAGCCCCTTGCCGTCAGCCTTCATATAGCGAACGTCGCGCGGCTTCATATCACGCACGGAAATCTCCGTCAACATCCTATCTCGACCTCCCTTGTACTATAAATTTCGTTTTAGTACAACTTTAAGAAGTTTATAGTACAATTTCTTCGTGATTAGGCTTGATTTTACATGAGACAAAATGAGAAAGCACACAATACCCCAAACCACGAATTTTCCAGTATTATACAGTATTCAACAATACTTTGAGAAGGCTTGAAAAACGAAACAAGCCCCCTTGCGGGGGCTTGATAATAATGTCTGGTGGAGACGCGGGGAATCGAACCCCGGTCCAACAGAGGCCGACCTGGAGGGCGCTACGTGCGTAGTCTATGCTTTAAATTTCGGGTTGGAGGCTCCCACAGACAGGATACTCTTTCCCTAGCCTTTCCTGAATCTCGGACGTCAGCCGAAAAGCTCTGCCGCAATCCCAGCCATCTTTGTGACGCTCTAGCGGGACCCGACGGCGGAAGTCCCGGAGAGCGCGCTGCTTAACTAAGCAGCGAGTGCGTAATTGTCTTCGACAATTATTGTTTTGGAGCCGGATTAACGAGGATTCCCCATCCTCGGCACGCTCCCTCCGACCCTCCATCTGCTGTCGAAACCTGTCGTCCCCAGTGGGTGGTACGGATGGTGCAAAACGCCGGGCCGCTTTCGTAAGCCGCGTTCCGGTGTTCAGTTAATAGTCTTCGCCGCGGCCTTTGCGGCGGACTGCTCTCTCTATTTCACGCGCGGCGTCGCGTTCGGCGGCACTGTCGCGTTTGTCATGGAGCTGCTTGCCCTTTGCCACGGCAAGCTCAACTTTGGCCCGCTTTCCCTCTTTTAAGTATATCTTGAGAGGGACGAGTGTGAAGCCCTTTTCGCGCGTCTTTTCGAGCAGCCTGCGTATCTCCGTCTTGTGGACGAGCAGCTTGCGCGGACGCAGCGGGTCTTTGTTGTAGATAGTACCTTTCTCATAGGGAGAGATATGGACGTTGTGAAGCCATAGCTCGCCGCCCTCTACGGAGGCAAAACCATCCTTAAGATTGGCCCTGCCCTCGCGGATGGACTTTATTTCAGTCCCCGACAAAACGATGCCAGTCTCAAAGGAGTCTATGATGAAATACTCATGCCTTGCCTTTCGATTCTGGGCAACTGTCTTGTCTTCCGGCACTATTCTCACCTCGAGAGGCATTATACCTGTTTGAACAACTTTAGTCAAATCGTAGTATTGCCGATAGGCGGGGCCTCGGCATAAGATATTTATGGCCGCCGGATACCGGCTGCCCTCTGCAGCTCCGCGATCCGCTCCGTTGGACATTCGGGATAATCCTTCAACGGAAAGGCGATACCCAGTTTTTCGTACTTCGCGGCGCATATTTTTCTGAAGGGCAGCAGTTCGAGGCGCTCCAGATTGGCGAAGCCGCGCGCCAGTTCGCCAAGGCGCGCCGCCTCCGCCGCCCCGTCGTTTATCTCGGGCACGATCACCTGCCGCAGCCACAGCGGTTTTTTCATCTCCGCCGTCAGCGCGAGGAACTCCATCACCGGCGCGAGCGAGCCGCCGCAGTATCTGGCGTAGTCCTCCTCCGTCGTGAATTTTATGTCGCAGATCACAAGGTCGGTACAGCGCAGCACCTCCGCCGCGCCGCGCGTTCCGCAGGCCCCCGAGGTGTCAAGCGCCGTGTGACAGCCGCGCGCCTTCAGCTCACGAAACAGCGCCGCCGCAAAATCCGGCTGCATAAGAGGCTCGCCTCCGGAGAGCGTGACGCCGCCATTTTTGATAATGTAGGGGCGCAGCCGTTCGATCTTCGCGGCCAGCTCATCCACGGAGACCGCATATCCGCCGTCCGCCGCCCAGCTCTCCGGATTATGGCAGTAAGCGCAGCGCAGCGGACACCCCTGCGCGAATACCACGCAGCGCAGGCCGGGACCGTCGACCGCTCCCATGCTCTGAAAACCGCAGACGCGCCCCTTCATCCTACATGACGCCGTGGAAGGTGCGCGAGACCACCTCACGCTGCTGCGCGCGCGAGAGTTTATGGAAGTTCACGGCATAGCCGGAGACGCGGATCGTGAGGTTCGGATATTTCTCCGGATATTTCATCGCCTCGCAGAGCGTCTCGCGGTTCAGCACGTTGACGTTGAGGTGGTGCGCTCCCTGCGCGAAATAACCGTCAAGCACCGATACCATGTTGCCGAGCCGTTCATCCTGAGAATGGCCCAGCGCCTCGGGGATGATCGAGAAGGTGTTGGAGATGCCGTCACGGCAGGCCGCGTAAGACAGCTTGGCGACGGAGTTCAACGAGGCCAGCGCCCCGTTCTTCTCGCGGTTGTGCATCGGGTTCGCACCCGGCGCAAACGGCTCGCCGGCCATGCGCCCGTCAGGCGTCGAGCCGGTCTTTTTTCCGTAGACTACATTCGAGGTTATCGTGAGGATCGACAGCGTGTGTTCCGCCCCACGGTAGGCTGGGTTCTTTTTCAGCTCGTTGAGAAACAGCTCTATCTGTTCGCGCGCGATGGCGTCGACCCGGTCGTCGTCGTTGCCAAAGGCAGGGTAATCGCCCTCGGTGATAAAATCGGTGATAAGCCCGTCTTCGCCGCGTACCGCACGCACCTTCGCGTACTTTATCGCCGACAGCGAATCGGCAAGCACGGAGAGTCCCGCCGCGCCAAAGGCCATATAGCGGTGCACCTCGGTGTCGTGCAGCGCCATCTGCGTCTTTTCGTAGGCATATTTGTCGTGCATATAGTGGATCATATTCATCGCCGAAACATAGGTCCCGGCAAGCCACGGGCGGTAAAGATCCATCAGCGCCAGCACCTTGTCATATTCAAGGATCTCTCCCTCATACGGCGCGTGCGCGGGGCCGACCTGCTCGCCGCTCTTCTCGTCGCGCCCGCCGTTGAGGCTCATCAGCATCAGCTTCACGAGATTGGCGCGCGCGCCGAAGAACTGCATCTCCTTACCCACCCGCATCGCCGAGACACAGCAGGCGATCGCGTAATCGTCGCCGTAGACCGGCCTCATGAGGTCGTCGTTCTCGTACTGTATCGCGTCGGTATCGCAGGAGACCTTCGCCGCGAAGCGTTTAAAGGCCTCCGGCAGCGCCTCCGACCACAACACCGTGAGATTCGGTTCGGCGGACGGCCCCAGATTATAGAGGGTGTTGAGCATACGGTAGGTATTTTTTGTAACCAGCGTACGTCCGTCCTCGCCCACGCCGCCAAGGGCCTCCGTTATCCACATCGGATCGCCCGCAAAGAGCTCGTTATACTCCGGCGTACGCAGATGACGCGCCATGCGCAGCTTCATCACAAAATCATCCATTATCTCCTGCGCGCCGCGCTCGTCAAGCCGTCCCCGCGCCAGGTCACGCTCGAAATAAATATCGAGGAAGGTCGAAACGCGCCCGATGGACATCGCCGCGCCGTTCTGCTCCTTGATCGCGCCGAGATAGGCGAAATAGAGCCACTGTACGGCCTCGCGGGCGTTCGCCGCCGGTTGGGAGATGTCGAAGCCGTAAAGGGAGGCCATCTCCTTGAGCTTGCCGAGGAAATTTATCTGCTGATAAAGCTCCTCAAGCAGCCGGATGTTATCCTGCAGCATCACGCCCGCAGCCGCGATGCGCGCCTTGTCTCTCCTCTTTTCTTCTATAAGGCGGTCCACGCCGTAAAGCGCGACGCGGCGGTAATCGCCGATGATGCGCCCGCGCCCGTAAGAATCGGGCAGTCCCGTAATAATGCCGCAGTGACGCGCTGTCTTGATCTCATCGGAATAGACACGAAATACGCCGTCGTTATGTGTCGTGCGGTATTGAAACTCCCTCTCCACCTTGTCCGACAGCGAATAGCCGTAGGCTTCGCAGGCCTTGCGCGTCATCGCGATGCCGCCGAAGGGGTTGACGCCGCGGCGCAGCGGCCTGTCTGTCTGCAGGCCGACGATGATCTCCCGCTCCTTGTCCAGATACCCGGCGCGGTAATTTGTCAGCGAGGTCACCGTCTGCGTATCGATATCCAGCACGCCGCCAAACTGCCGTTCAAGGTCAAAAAGATGTTCAAGTTTTTTCATGAGGGCTTCCGTGCGCTCCGTCGGGCCGCAGAGAAACTCCGCGCCCTCCTCATAAGGCCGGTAATTTGTTTGGATAAAATCCCTCACATCGACGGCCTCCAGCCATCTCCCCTCGCGAAAACCCTGCCATTCCTCTCTCATACAGCTTTCCTCCCGTTCATAATAAAAACATTCCTTCCCTGCGCCCTTTTTCATGTAAAACACGAAAAAGGGCAGCATCGAAAAGGAATGCTGCCCAGACGGTCGGCTCTATATCACCGTGATCCCACTGTGGTGCTCCACAATTATCCGTCAGGGACCACGGACGATGATTAATGTCTGGACATTATATAATAAGATTTTATTTTTGTTAACCCCATCCTTGAATATATTGGCAGATAGCGGCAATAAAGATGTTATTCACAAAAATGCCCGACAGGACATCGCAGAGATATTTGTAACGACCGGCAAAACCGGTCATACGCTTTGGCGGCGCCGTATGCTATTATGCGGTAAGAGAGTTTGGAGCTGACGCTGATTCAGAGCCGGCGGGTATTTGCCGCCGTTACGTGTTTTCACGCACCCATATCCCTCCTTTTTCAGTTGCGTAACGCGGGAGGCACACTAAAATGGGCGGAGATCGGCTACATTGTTTATATCTTGCGCCGCGCGTCATGGCGCGGCGGCGGAGGCGGTAGTATATGAAAATTGTGATCATCGGGGGCGTGGCCGGAGGAGCCACAGCCGCCGCGCGTATCGGTTCACTGTCAAAGGAAGCCAGGGTGGTGATGTTTGAGAAGGGGCCCTTCATTTCATTGGGAACCTGAGGCCTTCCATATTTCATCGGCGATGAAATAAAGGACGCCTCCTCTCTGACTCCCTTCACACCGGAGGAGTTCAAAGAAAGACATGGCGCGGAGGTACGGGTGGAGAGCCGCGTCACCGCGATAGACCGTAAAAATAAGAACGTAACCGTCGAGTCTCACGGAAAACGGTACACTGAGAGCTATGACAAGCTGCTGATCGCCACCGGCGCGGAACCCTACCGCGCGCCGTTCCCGGGGGCGGCGCTGCCGGGAGTATTCACCCTCAGAAGCCTCGGCGACGCAAAGGCTATTAAGAGCTGGATAACCGAGCGCGGCGTAAAAAAGGCCGTCGTCATCGGCGGCGGCTATATCGGCCTGGAGTGCGCCGAGAACCTCAAAAAAAGGGATATAGACACATTCATAGTCGAGATGGGCAACAAGCTGATGGCCCCCTTCGACACGGATGTGGCGGCGCGCGTCCAGCGCCATATCGAAAACAACGGCGTCGGCGTACAGATAGGCTGCCAGGTAAGGCGCATCGACGATGAGGGAGGTCTCGCGGTGCAGATGTGTCCTGAGAGAAGGAGCGCCGACATGGTGATCCTCGCCGCGGGCGTGCGCCCTGACACCGGCCTCGCGCAGGCGGCGGGGCTGGAGATGAACAAAAAAGGCTCGATAATCACCGACGCGGGTATGCGCACCTCCGATCCCAACATCTACGCCGTCGGCGACGCCGTACAGGTGACAAACTTCGTCACCGGCGAAGCGGATTTTGTCCCGCTCGCCGGCCCCGCCAGCAGGCAGGGGCGCGTCGCGGCGGAAAATATCCTCGGCGGCGACAGCCGTTACGACGGCGCGCAGGGCAGCGGCATCCTGAAAATATTCGGCATGACGGCGGCCTGCACTGGTATCAATGAGGAGAAGGCGCGCCGCCACAACATAGACTGCGGCAGCGTAAGCCTCGAATACCCCTCGCACGCCGGTTATTACCCCGGAGCCGAGGAGATATTCATGAAGGTGGTCTTTGAAAAAGGCACGGGGAGGATACTGGGCGCACAGCTTACCGGACTGGACGGCGTGGACAAACGCTGCGACGTGATGGCAACGGCCATCCGTATGCGCGCAACAGCGCACGACCTGACGCGCATCGAACTCTGCTACGCCCCGCCCTTCGGCACGCCGAAGGATATCGTAAACGTCGCGGGCGACCTGATCGAGAAAGCGCTCGGCAGGAGATAACTTAAAAAATACAAAAACGCCCGCGGCATCTGTCATCAGGCCGCGGGCTGTTATTATCTTCTCAAATTACCTCCGGCGCCGTCCGCGCAGCAGTACCGGCAGCGCCGCTAGCGCGAGAAGCGCGGCTCCGCCAAACCCGGCGCTGCAGCCGCCGCCAGACGAACTCTCACGCGCGGGGGCCTCCTTCGCCTTCAGCACCACCAGCGGGTCTATGACAGAGCCATTTTCCGCGCCGTCAAGGTCGAACTCCCCGCCGTCTTTTATAAAGAGAGTCAGGACATAATTCTCTTCCGGCATCACCGGACCGCTGTATATTTCGCCGTCCTTATAAAGGGCACAGCTGCGGTCTTCGATCTCGCGTTCTTCGCCGATGGCCTTGAAAAGCACGCCCCTGCCGTCCGGAAGCACCTTCATCACCTTAATATCCCGCGCGCTGTCCGCCTTGCCGAAGTTATCCCCGCTCACCGTAAAACCAAAGGCGATAATCCGGCCGCTCTCGGCTGAACCGCAGGCCGCCTTGATGAGAGGCACCGGCATCACGCTCTCGTAGTAAAGGCCGGGGTTCTCTTTTTTCACAGATTCGAGCGCCCCGCCGACAACATCCTGGCGCAAAATTACGCTGCCGTCCTCCTTGGCCGTCAACAGGCTCTTATCCATGCTGATGGCCTTCGCCAATTCCTCTATTTCGCTCTCTCCGTAGTATTCAGGCTTGGAGAGCGCCGCCGTATCGGTCTTCACCGCCGGCCGTTCCGGCTTCGGGTTGGAGAGATAATCTTTTTTCACCGTGAGGGTAAACTGATCGCGTATGCCGCTGCCGTCCCTCGCCTCCACGGTTATCACCGTCTCACCCGCCAAAAGCGCCGTGATCTCCCCACTCTGCCCCGTGACCGCCGCCACCTTATTATTGCTGCTGCTCCAGACGAGATCTTTATTTGTAGCGTCCTCCGGCAGCACTTCGCAGATGAGATTAAAGGCCTCACCCTCTTTCAGCGACTGCGGAGCGTTTGTTATCTTTATTGATTTTACGCGTGTAATGTCGCTCGTGACCCTGACGGCGGCGGAAAGCGCCGGGGCCAATAACGGATTGGAGGAAGTGTCGGCGGTATCGCCGGCCAAACGCAAAGGTAAGACGTCGCTTTTCCCAAACTTTGTGGCGGTGAGTGTCAGGGAGGCACCGACATTGAATACGCCCTTTTTCGTCGCCGAGATTACGGTGTTATTATCACCATCCTGCGTTAAGGTGACGCCGGGAACATCGCTGGAGCTCCAATTTAAGACCGCCGATGGATCATTGCCGGGCCAGGTACGAAAGAGAGGATTAGCTATGCCTGCTTCCCTATTAAATGAGAGGGAGGCAGGGTCCACGGTGTAGGCGCAGACTACGTTAGACAAATCACTAAAATTTGAGATATCCGTGCCTTGGTTGCTAGTATCCCCCCCACCTACAGCTTTCGCTGCCACACTCTTTAGCCAGCCACAATTAGCTATCGCACCGGCATCATTTCCTGATATAGCACCCACATCCGGATATCTTCCGCCTGTGACTGACTTGACATTACCAACTACTGCGCAATTTCTTATTGAACAGTCCACGTTTTGCTGATTGCCAGATATACCGCCAAGATTATTCCGGCCTTCAACTTCGGAACCAGAAACGCAATTAAATATAGAGATCTTCTTGTTACAGTTTCCCACTATACCGCCCACGTAATCTGTTTCTGTGTCAAATTTCACAGACGACACACAGTTAATTACCTGTACATTATCGTTTGCGTAACCTGCAATTCCACCATAACCAGCATTCCTTGCCCCTGCTTCAACATTAATTTTAATTTGTCCAGAACTGTAGGAATTAAGTATATAAGTATTTTCAGAGAAACCTACAATTCCACCACACTTTAAATTGCCAGTTGTAATGTTCACTTCCGAAATGCAATTTATTATGTATATTTCCGCACCACCAGCTTGAGAAGTTCCTATGATCCCGCCGATGTTAATGTTGTTGCCAGTTGCTTCATTTAATATCGAACCAACTGCTCTGCAATTTTCAATCCTGCTGCCACCATCCCACGAGACATTTCCTACAATAATACCAATGTTGTTTGCTGATGCTTTTATATCGCCAGATACCGTGAGATTCTTTACAACGGCGTTATCTATCAGACCAAAAAAACCAGCCCTATTATTAAAAGGAGCGTCCACGTACATACCAGTTATAGCATATCCTTGCCCATCAAATGTTCCCTTAAAGGAACCGCTATTGCTCCCCACTGGCGTCCACGGCTCGTTTGCCAAATCAATATCGGCCGTGAGCTTAACAACTTTGCCCTCGTATGAATTTTGATTTTCATTGACTTCCTTCGCAAAGGCCCGGAGACCGTCTGCATCTGAAATCAATAAATCACCCTCCCCCGCCGCAAACCCACAGACAGAAAAAGACAACAGCAAGGCAAAAGCAACCAACAGAACGGATAAAGAACGTCCGGTCTTCATGAAGATATTCCCCCATTAAAGTTATTTGTACTAAAAAACTGAACAGCCTCCGCGGGCACACACAAAACTCCTCAAGTATCCCCCAAATGAATACTTTAACGAGAAATTTTCCTATATTTGCATACCACGAATACTACACAAAGCATAGCCATTTTATTTAGGAAAAGAACGGTAGAAATACCGATGACTGAAATAGTTACATTTTTAAATAAAAAATTCTCGGCAGCCGCTAAACAGAGGGCCGCCGAGATCGGATTCCTTTATATCTAAAAAATAATTTCGCCCGCCTTACTTTGCCTCTTTGGGGTCTTCTTTGACCAGCTCTTTGAGCGAGGCGGCAAGCCCCGCGAGTCCCTGTATCTCCGAGGGGATGATGATCTTTGTCGCCTGTCCGTCTGCGGCCTTGCCGAAGGCTTCCAGGCTCTTGAGGGCCACCACCTCTTTGGAGGGGGCCGATTCGTTGAGCATTTTGATACTGTCTGCTACCGCACGCTGTACTGCGAGGATAGCCTCCGCTTCGCCGGCCGCCTCGCGTATCTTCTGCTCTTTGACGGCGTCGGCGCGCAGTATCGCCGACTCTTTTTCACCCTCGGCGATGAGGATTTTGCTCTGCTTTTCTCCCTCTGCGAGCAGTATCGATTCACGTTTCTCACGTTCGGCCTTCATCTGGCGTTCCATCGCCGCCATGATCTCCTGCGGCGGCACGATGTTTTTGACCTCCACCCGGTTGACCTTGATGCCCCATTTATCGGTGGCCTTGTCAAGCGTCTCCGTAATGGTGGAGTTTATTTGGTCTCTTGAGGTCAGGGTGTGGTCGAGTTCCAGAGAGCCGATTATGTTTCTCAGCGTGGTCGCGGTGAGGTTCTCTATCGCCGAGAGCGGATATTCCACACCGTAGGTAAGCATCTTGGCGTCCGTCACCTGGAAGAATACCACCGTGTCTATCTGCATCGTAACATTATCCTTGGTGATGACCGACTGCGGCACAAAATCCACCACCTGCTCCTTGATCGAGACCTTATTCGCGATACGGTCCACAAAGGGCAGTTTGACATGCAGCCCCGCGCCCCAGGTGCAGAGGTAGGTCCCAAGCCGTTCCACAACGTAGACGCTGCCCTGCGGCACGATGCGGACGTTGGCCATGACGATCATTATCAGCACAAATACGATGAATGTCAGAAATATCGTTGAAAGCATTTAATTTTCCTCCTCTTTATCAGAAACCTTTTCCACGATCAGCTTTACGCCGCGCAATTCTTTGACAAGGACGACTGCCCCCTTATCGAGCTTCGTCCCGTCAGCGCTGCGCGCCGCCCATTCAAGGCCGTTCGCCAGAACGCGTCCTTTTTCCAGGATATTGTCTACCGGCGAGACGACGACCCCCTTCTGCCCGATCACCAGGTCGGCGTTCGTCGGAGTCTTTTCCACGTGCAGGATGTTTTTCAAAAACGGGCGCGTGAAGATCATCGCAACGACGCTGGCGGCGATAAATACTATGATCTGAAAATTGAAACCGATGCCAAAGGCGGCGGGCAGCATCGTCACCAGCGCGCCGATCGAAAACCATATTGAGACAAGCCCGACCGTCGCCGCCTCAAAAATCCCGGCCACAACCGCGACGATCAGCCAGAAAATCACCGGATTCGCCGTTATCAGATCCCAAAGTCCTCCCATTTTATCCCCCTCTTCTAAAGACGCCGTCTGTCAAAAGACCGCTCCCTTTCAATATCTACTCCCTATAAGGTAGCATAACATAGCAAAGCCTTATTGGAAACATTTTGATTAAATACAGAGGGTAAAATTATGGTTGTCGTTTAATGTGATATTCACGGACTTTAGAGCGAGGTTTTGCTGTATTTAAACTATATAACGGCAAATACGCATAGCGGCGGCCCGACCGATATAGGGCCGAGCCGCCGATAAATAACATCGTGGGAATGATTTTATGGCAGTGAACCGCGCTGTATTTACGAAAAATACTCCGTGACCTCCGCCAGAGTGGGGATTGAGGGAGAGGCCCCCGGTTTGGTTACGCTCAGCGCCGCCGCTTTGGAGGCCAGATCCATCGCCTCCGATACGGAAAGCCCTCTCATCCTGCCGCCGATGAAGAACCCCGTGAAGGTGTCTCCGGCGGCGGTCGTGTCGACCGTTTTTATATGATAGGGGCGCTGGCGCACCGTCTCGCCGCAGCCAATATAGGCGGAGCCCTCCTCACCCAGCGTCAAGATGATCTCCGCTGCTGGGAATTTTTCACCCAGTGCCGCCATAAGCTCCGCCTCCGCCGCGCGCGGTTCGTTCTCAATTCCCAGCAGCTGCGCCGATTCTACGCGGTTCAGCATAAAGCAGTCCACATATTCCAGGGGGAAGTCCAGAACCGAGACCTCCATCGGCGAAGGGTTCAGCACCACCCACATCCCTCTTTCATGCGCCCGGCGGATGATGTATGGAATCTCGTTTATCTCGTTTTGCAGGACAAGGCAGTCGCCGCGTTGGAAACCGGCCAGGACGATATCCGCCTGCTCCCGCGTCACGGCGCGGTTCGCGCCGCCGTACAGGATGATGCAGTTATCGCCCTCCGCGTCGTTTTGAATGACCGCGCTGCCAGTCCGCACATCTCCCAGCACACGAACGTATCCGGTATCGACGCCCGCGGCCTCCAGCTCTTTCAGCAGGAACAGGCCGTCTTCGCCGATACAGCCGGCGAGGCAGGACTCCGCCCCCGCCCTTGAGAGAGCAATCGCCTGGTTCAGCCCCTTCCCGCCGCTGAATATGCGTAAGGAATCGGCGGAGATGGTCTCTCCCTTTTTTACAAAATGGCGTACCTTATATGTATAATCGATATTCATGGAACCAAAACATAATACCTTCGCCATCGTCTTCCTCCACACAGCAATTACAAATTCCGCTTCCTATCATATAACACATTTACTCTAACATAGGCGGCGGGAAAAAGATACGGACCGGCATGGAGGACTATAGAAAGGCTGGCGGACGAAAAAGCTAATGGATGTACGCCTGGATAATCTCCAGCGTCCACCCATCAGCTTTTTACCATCTATTAAATTTTATTGACTTTTTACATACTTCCCCCGACCGAGCCCTCCCAGGTATCCACCTTGCCGGAGGGCCTCTCCTCAGCATCGAACCAATGCGTCGTGACCGCCTTCACCTCGGTGAAGAAACGCACGCCGTCTTTGCCGAGACAGTGCAGATCGCCGTAGAAACTTTCCTTATGTCCGCTGAAGGCGAATATCCCCACCGGCACGGGGATACCGACGTTGACGCCAACCTGGCCGCCGTCGGTCCTATAGGCGAATTCGCGCGCATAATAGCCGCTCTGCGTGTAAATCACCGAACCGTTGGCGAATTGGTTGCCGTTCATGACGGCGAGCCCCTCTTCGAAATTCTTGACGCGCTTTATACAGAGGACGGGGCCGAATATCTCTTCGTCTCCGATCGACATCCCCGGCGTTACGTTATCGAAGATGGTGGGGCCGAGGTAAAAACCGTTCTCATATCCGGGGACCACAACGTTTCTGCCGTCAAGCACAAGCGTCGCGCCCTCTTCGACGCCTTTATCTATCCAGCCGGAGACACGGGCCTTATGCGCGGCGTCCACCAGCGGACCGAGGTCCGTCGTTTTATCGTAGGCGGGGCCAATCTTTAATTCTTTCGCGAATTTTACGACCAGTTCCACCAGTTTGTCCGCGACGCTCTCCTGAACACATACCACGGGAAGCGCCATACATCTTTCACCGGCGCAGCCGAAGGCGGAGTTGATGATGCTCCTGGCGGTCCGTTCAAGGTCGGCGTCCGCCATCACCAGCGCATGGTTTTTGGCCTCGGTCTGCGCCTGCACCCGTTTGCCGTGCGAAGCGGCTATCCCATATATATGCTTTCCGACGGAAGATGTGCCGACAAAGCAGATGCCCTTGATATCGGGATGCGTGAGGAACTGCTCCGATTCGTGCCTCGTACAGGTGACGATGTTGAGAACGCCGTCGGGAAGCCCGGCCTCCTGCCACAGTTCGGCGCAGCGGATAGCGGTAAGCGGCGTCTTGGAGGCCGCTTTGACGACGATCGTATTGCCGGTCGCTATGCAAATGGGGACCATCCATCCCATAGGGATCATTCCGGGAAAGTTAAAGGGAGAGATACCGGCGAATACTCCCAGCGGCTCCCTGTATGTGACGGTGTCATAACCCTTTGAAGTGTTCATCAGGGATTCGCCCACCATAAGAGAGGGAACCCCGCAGGCAAACTCAACCGGCTCTTTTACCTTCGCTATGTCGCCGGCCGATTCCGTCCAGTTCTTCCCGTGTTCGCGGGCGCACAGCTCTGTCAGTTCGTCAAAATGGGCCATCAGCAGCTCACGGAACTTATATAGGACCTGTGTTCTCTTCATGACCGGCGTGTCGCGCCACATCGGGAAAGCCTTTTTTGCGCACTCTATAGCGTGGGCCACCTCATCGGCGGAACAATTAGGAATTTCGGCCATGACCTCTCCGGTACTCGAATTAAAAACAGGAGAATAGTTCCCTGTCCGGGTATCAAGCCATTCTCCGCCAGCAAAATATTTCATCTTTTTTACTTCCGACATTATTTCTCCCCCTTAATAAACATTGATACTGCTCTCTGCAACGCAGATATTATATTCTCAATTATAAAAAGTCAATATCAAAAATGATAATTAAATATCAAAAATAGATATTTTTCAGGATATATAAAATTAAATTTTGATAATATTGCGTTTTTAATATTATCGTGATATATTTGGCAAAGAGCGGAATTAGGTTATATTTTTAGTGTAAAACGGTATTTTCACAAGAAGGTTCCTCGAATCAATAATATAAGAGAGAGTGTGATAAGTATGTGTGAGAAACAATCTACCTTGAGAACGGCAAGGATCAAGGATATCGCAGAGCGGCTTTTTAAGGCCGAAACTACCAAACAGCCGATCGCTCCCATTCACGACGAATTCCCGGACCTTACACTAGAAGAGGCATATGCCGTCCAGATGGCCGCGGCGGAAAATAAGCTCGCCTCTGGCTGGAAAATCGTCGGCAAAAAGGTCGGACTGACCAATAAAGAGGTTCAAAAGCAGCGCGGAATCCTTGAGCCGGACTACGGACATATCTTCGACCATAACATCATCCCCGAGGGAGACCCCATCAGTATCGCGTCGCTGATGGTCCATCCGGTCATTGAAGTCGAGCTGGCCTTTGTCATGCGCCGTGACCTGATCGGCCCCGGCGTCACCGTAGCGAAGGCGTATCACGCGGTGGAGGGGATCCTGCCGGCCTTTGAGATAGTGGAACGCCGTATGTACCCGCTCTCCAAGACTATAGAAGAAAGCGTATGCGACAACGCCGCCTGCGGGAAGATCGTCCTCGGAAGCAAGCTCACTCCCATAGAAAATCTTAATCTAAAGAGCATCGGCGTCTATTTGGAGAAGAATGGGAGCCTGATCGACAGCGCCTGCTGCGCGACCGTGTTAGGGACGCCCATCATGTCCGTCGCGTGGCTCGCAAATAAACTGGCGCAGTTCGGAGTCGGCCTCTATGAGGGCGAAGTAATAATGACGGGTTCGATATGCCTCATGCATCCCATCGCCCCCGGTGAGAATTATCACGCGGTATTCAGCGACAACATCGGAGATCTTATGGTCTCATTCGTATCCTGACGCGGCCGGGCCTCCGGCGCTCGTCCCAACAATGATTTGAAAGGCGGGAGGGATATCTTTGACTTAGCTTCTTTTGCCGGCGATTGACATGAAGCGGTATCGGAATCTTTTTGGAGGCGGCAATTCTAATCCGTAGATCGATTAGTTTACATCTAAATAGGGAGTGGTAAAAATGAGTAAAAGCAGTAAAAAATCATTCGCGGCGGCTCTGATGATAATGTCCATAGCCTGCGTCGGTATTTTGGGCGTGTGCAAACCGGCATTCTGCGCGGCAAAGCCGGTAACCCTTAGCTTCGCCCATGTTATGTCCGAAAATTCGATCGCGCAGGACATCGCCCGCGACGTGAAGAATTATGTTGAAAAGAAATCAAACGGCGAGATAAAGATCGACATCTACCCCTCTTCGTCCCTCGGCGGCGAAACGGACTATGTTGAAGGGCTGCAGGCCGGTACGATAGACATGGCGCTGATCACCATCTCCGTCTTCCAGAACTGGTGCAGTGAAACGGGGCTCTTTGACATTCCTTTTATCATAGAAAACTTTGACGCCGCCTCCGCCATTTGGAACAGCGATATCTGCGAGCCCATGAAGAAGCAGATCCGCGCGCTGGGCATGGAGCCCTACGGCGCGGCCGCGCTCGGAGCTAGAATGCTGACGAACAACGTCCGCCCCGTCACCGTACCGGCCGACGTTAAAGGGCTGACCATCCGCACGATGGTGGCAAACCTTCCGGTCGAGACCTGGGAGCTGCTGGGGGCGAACGTCGTCTCCATGAACGTCGGCGAGGTCTTCAGCGCCCTGCAGACCGGCGTCATCGACGGACAGGAAAACCCGATCACCGCGATCAAATCAAACAGCTTCTACGAAGTGCAGAAGTACATGTCCCTGACAGGACACACCTTCAGCCTCTACATTCTGCCCGTAAGCAACGCGGTAGCCTCGAAGCTTACGCCCAAGCAGCTGGCGATCGTCAAAGAGGGCGTTGAGAAAGCGGCCCGCGCCAGCGGAAAGCATCTGGACGACAGAACGGCCGAGGACTTGAAGTTCCTGGAAAAGGCCGGCGTGAAGGTGAATAAAATAAATCTGCAGGCCTTCCGCGACGCGGTCAAACCCCTTTATAAGAAATACAGCAAAGTCTATGGCAACAAAATAGATCGGATACTCAAAAAAGAGTATTAAGCAACGAACAGAGGCCCGGCAAATGATCGCGGAAATTCTTCCCAGGTCATCTGCCGGGCCTGATAAATAGAAGGGGATCGTAAAATTGAAAAACTACGTGCTGTTTATAGATAAAATCAACCGTGTAATCGAATATTTGTTACTGATATTCATGATCATCCTGGTCGCGGCCGTCACCTTGCAGATACTGTCGCGCCTGCCCTTTCTGAATTTTAAAACTTCCATGCTGGAAGAGATATCCCGGTTCATGATGATCAGCGTGGCGTACTTCTCCGGTTCCCTTCTGGTGAGAGGGAAGAAATGGAAGCTGACCTGCGTCGACGCCGTCCCCGAGCTATTGCACGGCATCTCTAAAAAAATTATCGTCGAAGTGGCACAGATACTGTCGCTGATGTTCCTGTTGATCGTGCTGTCAGCCTGCAATAGATTTGTCAGCTTGGGAATGATGCAGACGGCCCCCGGCACAGGACTGCCGATGTGGATCGTCTATATGATCATTCCCGTCAGCGTAGTTTTGATGCTGCTTAATTGGTTCGCCGCAAGTTTTGAAAGATGGGGGCTGGTAAAATGATTAGTATGGGATCTTTAGCGGCCGGGCTGCTTCTCGCCTTCTTTATAGTCGGGGTTCCCGTTCCGTTCGCGCTGGGAGGCGCGTCGGCGCTGGCGATGCTGCTCAACGGCAGCTCAAATATGGTAATAGTCTGCCAGCGCATGTTCCAGGGGATCAACTCCTTTCCCTACCTCGCCCTGCCCTTCTTTATACTGGCGGGTAACCTGATGGCCAGCGGAGGCATCTCCGACCGTATGATCACCTTTGCCACAACGGTTCTGGGCCGTCTTAAAGGGGGATTGGCGCTGGTCGCGATACTCGCCTCCATGTTTTTCGCGGCGATCTGCGGCTCCTGCGCCGCCGTCTGCGCGGCTGTCGGCGCGGTGCTCATCCCCGGCATGCTGAACAAGGGATATGACAAAAATTTTGCCGCGGCGACCGTCGCCAGCGGTTCCAGCATCGGCATAATCATTCCGCCGAGCGTCCCGATGATACTCTTCTGTATCGCCGCCAGCGTCTCCGTCGGCGACGCCTTCATGGCAGGTATGATCCCCGGAATTTTGTTCGGCGCGGCGCTGATGGTGGTGGCGTACTTCGTCTGCGGGCGCAACGGTTATGGCACGGACGGGAGACGCTACTCGATGCGGGAAAAGGCGCGCGCCTTTTTTGACGCGCTGCCAGCTCTAATGATGCCGGTTATAATCCTCGGCGGTATCTACGGAGGAATATTCACCGCCACCGAGGCGGCCTGCGTCGCCGTCGTCTACGGACTGATAGTCGGCGGTTTGGTATACAAGGAATTGAAGCTTGCCGATATGGCAAAGATATTCATCGAGTCTGCCGTCGCCGCGGCGGGCGTGCTGCTGATAATATCCTGCGCGGCGGTCTTCGCCATGCTGCTTACGAGAGAGCAGATACCGACAAAGATCACGGCGCTGATGATGAGTGTCGTCGCCAACAAGACGCTGTATCTGGTCATCGTCAATATCATATGGATAATAATGGGAATGTTCATGGAAATCAGCGCCTCTGTGATAATCCTGACCCCCCTGCTGCTGCCGGCGGCCCTGGCCTTTGGGATAACCCCCTACCATTTTGGCGTGATGATGATCACCAACCTGGCCATCGGCATGGTGACTCCGCCGTTCGGGCTCTGCCTCTTCGTCATCAGCGATATCGCGAAAGTCAAGCTGATGCCGCTGCTAAAGAATGTAGCGCCATATCTTATCGCGATGCTGGTAACGCTGTTCGTGATATGCGCTTTTCCTCAGCTTTCCCTGTTCCTCATCAGCCGGTAGCGTTCTCAAACCGGATAAAAACCTACTATATAAAAACAAGGAGGTCAAGGAATTGATCATACGAGGCTATAAGGTCCATCACGTATCGAAAAAGCTGAGCAAGCCGCTGCCGAACGCGGTATATGCCCTGGAATATATCGAGCATGTGTTTTTGGAGCTCGACACCGGAGAATTTACCGGCGTAGGCATGGCCTATACCTTTAACCCCGACCAGGCAGAAGCGATGAAAATCCTCGTTGAGGGCTACTGCCGAAATTTAGTCGGCAAAGACTCCACATATATTCGGAAATACTGGCAGCAGGCACAGGGCACGATGGGCGGCTGCGGCCAGACCGGACTGCCGATGTCGGCCTATGCCGTCGTAGACACCGCGCTGTGGGACCTGCTGGCTCAGGAGGCCGGCAAGCCGCTGTACCAGCTGCTTGGCGCGAAGACAGACATCCTGCCCGTCTACGGCAGCGGCGGCTGGCTGGTGCCGCTGGAAGAGATGATCGAAGAGGCGCTTGAATTTAAACGCGAAGGTTATACAAAGTACAAGCTCAAATTAGGATTCCCCGACTGGGAAAAAGATATATCACGCCTGACCGCCCTGCGTGAGGCGGTCGGAGATGATTTTGAGATCATGGTCGACGTAAACCAGGGCTGGAACGTTAAGCTGGCCTTGGAGATCATCCCCGAACTGCAGAGGCTGGGTATAAATTACCTGGAGGAGCCTCTGCACTGCCAGGACTACAAGGGCAACGCGGAGCTCGTTCAGAGCACCTCGATGCGGATATGTTCGGGAGAATGCCTCTTCACAACCCGCGAAATCTTTGAACTGCTGCGTCTGCGGGGAGCGGATATAATTAACCCGGACCTTATGCGCTGCGGCGGCGTCACCGAATTCATCGAGGTCTGCTCCCTGGCCGGCGCCTTCCGCGTGCCCGTTACGGCGCATGTGCTGATGGAGGTGAGCGCGCATGTAATGGCGGCCTCCCCCACGGGCGGGCTGTTGGAAAACATCCCCGATTGGTGGGCGGGCGCCTTTGAGCTCGCTCCCGTGGCAAAGGCTGGGGAACTTAAACTTTTGGACATTCCCGGATTGGGAATTAAATTAAATCACGACTACATCAACGCCTATAACTATCAGCGCTGATCATCTACATCTATATGAGAGAGGGATTAAATTATGTCTACAGTGGCGGAACGTCTGCGTAAATGTGAAAAAATAAGCGCCGCATGGGCGCAGCTGACAAGCAATATGAGCGCTGAGATACTGGCGGAAGCCGGATTCGAGGTGATCGTCCCGGATATGGAACATGCACCCTACACGCTGGAGAGCCTGGTCTCGGTGCTGCAGGCAATTAAGGCCAACGACTGCTTCGCGATGGTACGGGCTCCCTGGAACGACGCCGTGCTGATAAAGCAGATCCTTGACTGCGGTGCGCACGGCGTCCACGTACCCTATGTCTCCACCGCCGAAGAGGCGGAATACGCCGTCAAATGCTGTAAATACCCGCTGCAGGGGATACGCGGGCTGGCCAGCAGCCAGCGCGCGACCTGCTACGGAATGAAGAAGCAGGAATATTTCGCGGCCGCAAATAGGGACATTATAGTGATGACCGCGATTGAAACGCCCGAGGGTGTGGAAAATATAGACAAAATAGCCTCCGTCGACGGCCTGGACGGGATCTTCATCGGCCCCTCGGACCTGTCGACCTCAATGGGACATTTCTTTAACCCAAAGGCCCCGGAGGTGCAGGAGGCCATCCATAAAGTTGAATGCGTTGTAAAGGAAAAGGGCAAATTCCTCGCCACGATCGCGCCGAATATCGACGCCGCGGCGGCCCTCTACGACAGGGGATATTCCCTGGTCTACTTCCTCTCCGACGTCGGTGCCGTCGCAAACGCGGCGCAGGCCGCCGTCAAGCGCTTTAAGGAATTATACCGGAATCAGTAATATCATTGTAGTTCCAATATTTGAAACACTTCAGTACGAATAGCGTTAATACCGGACTATTAACGCTATTTATACAACAGTGATAGTTAAAATCCATATTGTAATTGCAATAAATAACAACGATATTACAAACGTGATATAATACTGATAAATTTATGGATGCGATTTCAGATTGAGAGGTTTTTATCATCAGACACTCGGCCCTAAAAACTGAACAGACAAAGGACAAACCGACTAACCAGTCCCTCTCAAAGTTCCTGCAGCTGATCTCCGTTATGGCGGAGGCGGGAGCGCCGCTGCGCCTGCTGGACCTTTCCAAAAGGCTGAAAATATCCCAGGCCACCGCGCTTAGGCATTTGAACGGCCTCATTCAGGAAGGATATTGCTACCAGGAGGAACATTTGGGGCGGTACGCCTTAACGCTTAAAATTTGCGGCGTGGCGGACATGCTGCGTTCGCGCGTCACCATAAGAAGCCTTGCCGGCGAGATGATCAGCGGCCTGTCGACTAAACTTTCCGTGGGGGCCTCTCTCTCTGTTCAGCATAATATGGAATGTATCTACCTGGACTGCGTTTACGAACCGGGCCGGATGGACTTCAGCCTGCAAAGGATCGGCAAACAGACGCCGATGCACACGACCAGCTCCGGCAAGCTGTTCCTGACGGAGTTCTCCAAAGACGAGCTGGATAGTCTCATCAAGGAAAAGGGCCTGGCAAAACTCACGGACAACACCATCACCACGCGGGAATTGCTGGACCGTGAGATAGCGGATGTAAAAGAAAAGGGCTACGCGACGGACAACGAAGAGTGCGAGTTAGGGCTGCGCTGCATCGCCTATCCGGTCCGCGATTCCTTCGGCAAGATAGTCGCCGCCACAAGCTGCTTCTCCTCCGTGGAAAAAATGACGGACGATTTCATCTCCGATCAGGTGAAACCCGAACTATGCCGGGTCGCCGAAGAATTATCAAAACGTATGGGGTTCACCGCTTAAAACTGCAGTCGTCCCCTTCCCGGTAAACACCGCCTCTCCGGCGGCGCGGACATAGCTTTATAAGACGGCAGCGGCCTGTACCGCTGCCGCTGTTTGTTTCCGCCTGGCGCTGTTAACGCTCTATACCTTCACGGCTGCCGCGAGGATAAATGAACTGAAAGAGATACCCCTGGGCCGCGGGAAATATTGAAGTTTGTCTGAAAAATAGGCGTTAAATATTGAGCGCATACCTCCCATATATATTATAAAATAGGACAAAAGAACGGAGGAAGAACATGAGACTCTTCATCGCAGAAAAAGCCTCGCTGGCAAAGGCCATCATCGAGGCTCATCCTGGTAAGATAAAATCACGTGACAGACTGTCTGTGACAATGGATAACGGAGACACCGTCTGCTGGTCGGCCGGACATATTTTAACGATGCGCACGCCGGATATGATCGACGCCGAATATAAAAGATGGCGCGTCGCGCCGCTGCCGATAATTCCGCGGGAATGGCCGAAACTTCCGGATCAGGAGAAAAAAGATCTGCTGGCAAACATCGGCAGACTGCTCAAAGAGGCCGAGAGCGTCGTCCACGCCGGCGACGCCGACAGAGAGGGGCAGCTGCTCGTAGACGAAATACTCCAATATTTCAAATTCAAAGGCGAGGTAAAGCGTCTGCTCATAACCGATCTGAACGCCTCCGCAATACGGGCGGCGATAAATGAGATGCGTCCCAACCTGGAATACAAAAACCTTTCAAGCTCGGCGGAGGCGCGTCATCGGGCAGACTGGATATTCGGCTTCAACCTTACAAGGCTCTTTACCTGCACCACCGAAAGAGGCAGGGGCGAGATCATCTCCGTCGGCAGGGTTCAGACGCCCACGCTTGCGCTCGTGGTAAACCGCGACCTGCTGATAGAAAATTTCATCTCCAAACCCTTCTACGACGTCAAGGCACGCAGCGTCATCAAAAACGGGGAATTTACCGCCTCCTGGAAGCCGAAAGAAGACCAGGAGGGGCTCGACGAAGAGGGGCGCGTCGTCGACCGCGGGGCCATCTCCAAGCTTGAAAAAAAGCTCGCCGGCAAGGTAGGCCGCGTCTCTAACTTTGAGAAAAAGAGCTCGCTGGCGCAGCCTCCGCTGCCGCACTCCCTGCCTACGCTGCAAAGCGAGGCGGCGAAAAAATACGACATCTCCCCCGCCGATACGCTGAAGATCGCACAGCGCCTCTACGAACTGAAATATACCACCTATCCGCGCTCCGACTGCCAATATCTCCCGGAATCGCTCTACGAAAACAGGGCGCGCGTTCTCGGCGTGATAAAAAAGAGCAGCCCGGAGTACGAGACCTATAACTTTGACGCGGCCCTCAAATCGGCGGCATGGAACACCGGCAAAATCGAAGAACACTTCGCTATCGTCCCCACAGGCGAAATACCGCGGAATTTAAGCGAAGAGGAACAGCTCATCTTCGACCTCATAGCAAGACGGTACGCGGCCCAGTTCCTCCCTCCGCAGGAGTTCGCCGTCGTCTCGATCGAATACGACATCGAAGAAGAATTTTTCAAAGCCACGAGCCGTCAATGCACCAAAGAGGGCTGGCACCTGCTGTACGGCAAAGAGAGGGACGGCGAAGAGGACGAAAGGGAGCCGGAGACCAGGATCCCCGACGCCGTGACCGGCGAGCCGGTCGGCATCCGCGAGCTGATGATCTCGGAGAGAAAGACCACGCCGCCTAAACGTTTTACGGAATCTACGCTACTTGACGCCATGAACCACATTCACCTTTATGTCGGAGACCCGGAGGTAAAGAAAATCCTCAAAGAGACCTCCGGTATCGGAACGGCCGCCACGCAGGCAAAGATCATTGAGACGCTTCAGCAGCGGCAGTTCATCGTCAAAGATAAAAAGGCGCTCATCTCGACGCCTAAGGGGCGCAAACTCATCGCGGAGATCGACGACATGCTGCGCAATCCCGACATGACGGCGCTCTGGGAGGCGGCCCTGCGCGACATCCAGAGAGGTGAAAGGGATATCGACTCCTTCATCGGCGAAATATCGGATACCGTCAAAAAAATGACCGAACAGCGCAAAAAAACCGCCAGAGAATACATCCCCGCGTCGCCTCAAAGAGAGGAGCCGCAGGGAACCCAATGCCCCGGATGCCAGGGAAACCGCATGCTGCTGCGCATCGGCAGAGACAAGAAAAATAAATTCTGGGCCTGCAGCGACTGCGGCCTGATACTCTCCAACGAACGCGGCAAACCCCAGAAAACTGCCGTCTGCCCCATCTGCGGCCATCTGAGCGTGCGCATAAAGGGAACGCGCGGCTACTTCTGGCTCTGCAGAAACCAGAAATGCAAAAAGACCTTTGAGGACAACCGGGGAAAGCTGGTAGTTCCAAAATAAATAAGTAAAAGGGGCTGACGGCGGGTCGGCCCCTTTTAGCGGTCAATCCCTTGCGTAGTTTTAATTCATAAGGAAAAACACGACAGGAGGCCCAAAGAGAACGCCGATTACTATGACGTTATCCCAGACATTGTCCCACCAGCTCATTCTCTCTAAGGCTTGCTGTTTTTCGAAAGGAAGTTTTTTGAACCACTTGTCATGTTCAGCCTTTACTCTTGCCATCTCGCGTTCGATATTTTCTATTTCTTTATCTATATTACGAAGGGGAATACAGCCATATTTTTCATCATATTCAGCATAACGCATCTCTTTCGCCCTCATTCCAGAAGTATCTTCTGTTAGAATATCATAATATGTTCCACTAAGTATTGCAACGGAAGACCGCCTTGACGGCGCAACGTGATGTGCTACAATATAGCTAACCAAGGTGATTAGCGTCATGAACACAAATACCCCGGATGGCCAGATCCGGGGTATCTTTTTGCTGGCTAGCTGTCGCCTGAATGCCTGTCTAGCCATTTGCAAATGAAGTGACCAGCCACACTTGCCACAACAGACACTATAAAGTTGATTAACGCCACATCTGCGTAGACAGATAATGATTGTTCTTTAACGGCTAACATCATCCCATGCCATAATAGTTAAGCATTTCCTACAGGACAATATATGCTTAAGCTTCTTTTCAGGAGAAATAGTACCAGCGAGAAAAATGAAACAACTGAATATACAATAGAAAGCTATAACACATAGTCTAAGAAATTATCAAATTAATATTCAGCACAAAGCATCCTGTAACCTATACCACGTGAGTTTGAATATATTGCGGTACAAAGGGAGCTTTTCAATCTTCTTACAAAACGTTGCCATAAAAACACGTAATGATACTACGTAGGTTTCCATACGCCACATACTACTTTCGTTATAACGAATGGGACAGTACATTGCTACATCTTTGTCAAAAGGCAGAGAAATTTGTACTTTTGTTAGAGAGGCTTTCGTTTTATTGGAAAACGTATTAAAATAAAAAGTTGATATGAGATATTGGAGGTTTACTTTTAATATATATACTATTTTTATGAAAAAGTTTAATATTATCGTATTTATTTGAACAAAACAAAGATAAAAGTATGTAAATGTTTTGATTGTGTATGTCTGAAACGATAAAGAATTTTTCCCCGTGCCATATATCAAAGACATTGACATATATATTGCTACTTTATAAGGAGGTCTTGTTTTATGTTATATCTAAAAGAATTAATCGGTAGTGGTAGTGTACGAGATTGTTATCTACAGCCATGCGATCAAAATAAATGTGTTAAAGTTGTGAAAAAACAGTCTAATCTTCCAGAGCTTGAAAGAGAAATAAAAATAGCGAAACTCGTATACCCCTTTCTTAAAGAATTTATCGTTGACTATGAAGATAGTCTTACCGATACCAATAAAGGGGCAGGACTTGTCTGCGGCCTTGTTAAAAACGATGATGACGGTCTCCCCGCGCAGCCACTTATAAAATATTTGCATTCTGGTGGTAACATCACAGATATCAAAGATGAGATAGACAATCTAATGAGCACAATCATATCATGTGGCCTCTTTTTTTATGACTTCAACTGGGGTAATTTTGTTGTTAGAAACTGCGAAAAGGCAAAAAGATTTTTCTTCATAGATCTGAAAGGTTTACATAAAAACGGCTATCTTGGCTACTTGAAAATGGAGCGTAGCATCGCCCCGTTAGCACGAATCATAATGTTTCGAAGAATACGCAGATTCTATCGTGAAATTGGCCTAACATTCCCGTTTGAAATTCTGTGCCGCGAAAAAATGTTCAGCTCTGTATTAGTAAAAGTAAGACTAAGATGACTGGCTGATATGCTGAATAACTATTGGCAACAATACGCAAGGTGCAAGGATGTATCTTTTCGAATATACCGATAAAGTACACATTGCTTAATTTTATTCTAGCAAAAAGTACCGTTAAGGGGGAAGTACTAGCTCATGAAAGATTCTATTTCACTGATGAAGATTTTAGAGTCGCTTTACACTGCACGCCTCCGGTACTATTTATTAGCTTCTTTTCGAGAAGGATAGTATCAGCGATGAGAATGAAGTGACATTCTATGGCTAACTGGAAGATTCAAAAGATACAGAGCAGACGAAAGATATTAAAATTGTGGGCAGTCCCTAATTCTGTGTAAACATCCTAAGTCTGTAGTTCGAGACTAATGCCCCTGCGCGTTTCAATCGTGCGATTTGGCTCTGCTCTGTACGTAAAACATAGCTTCACCATAGCCGGATGTCAATGGCGTCCGGCTTGTTTTTAGTTATTGCCAGGGGGTTATTCCGGGATTCTGCCCTCGAAGTATACGTAGAGCTGGGCGAGTATCTGTCCCCAGTCTATGCGGCGCCCCGTCCATTTCTTAGTTATGTCCATCATTGCCAGGTAGAGCATTTTTAACAGACTGTCATCTGTCGGGAATACGGACTTGGACTTGGTAACTTTTCGCAGCTGCCTGTTGAACCCCTCTATCGCATTTGTCGTGTATATCAGCTTTCTTATCTCATACGGGTACTTGAAGTATGTGCTGAGGTTCGCCCAGTTCTCCCTCCAGGACTTGGTTATATAGGCGTATTTCTTGTCCCATTTCTCACCGAAGGCGTCGAGAGCTTCCAGCGCGGATGCTTCGTCTGGAGCGGTATATACGGCCTTCAAGTCTTTCATGAGCTCTTTTATATCTTTATATGAAACGTACCGCCCAGAATTGCGAAGCTGGTGTATGACACAGCTCTGTATCTCCGTCTTGGGGAATACAGCGTTTATAGCAGAGTCGAAGCCTCTTAGGTTGTCTGTGCAGGCGATAAGTATGTCTTCGACTCCGCGGTTTCTAAGGCTGTTCAATACGGAAGCCCAGTATTTGGCGCTCTCGTTCTCCCCTACCCACATACCGAGCACGTCATTATGCCCGTCAAGGTCTATGGCCAGAGCGATGTAGACTGCCTTCTTGACTATCTGGCCTTCACTCCTGACGTGGTAATGAATGGCGTCAAGGAATACTACTGCGTATATGGTTTCAAGTGGTCGCTGCTGCCATTCCTTGGCCAGGGGAAGTATCTTGTCCGTTATACGGCTTACCGTCGTGTCAGATACGGCTATGCCGTATATGTCCTGAACGTGGTCTGATATGTCATCCGTGCTCATGCCTTTTGCGTACATGGAGATTATCTTCTCTTCGATATCCTGGCTTATGCTGGTCTGGTTCTTCTTGAGTATCTGTGGCTCAAACTCGCCCTTCCTATCCCTGGGTGCAGAGACTTCAACGCTGCCGCAGCTTGTGCGCAGAGTCTTGGAGCTGTGCCCGTTCCTGCTGTTGTCGGTATTCTTGTTTTTGTAGTCGTACTTGGAATAGCCGAGCTCTTCGTCGAGTTCTGCTTCAAGGCCGTTTTCCATGAACTCGGCTATTGTCTCTTTGAAAAGCTCCTGAATATCCTGCATACTCCCGATGTCGGCAATCTGAAGCAGTTCACGTATCCTTTTCCTTCTTTCGTTCTCTTCAGGTGTGCGGTTTCTTCTCGTCATATGTAACCCTCCGTTTGTCTTAGATATATTCTACGACTTCTTCGTGGGTTACACAGAATCGGGGATAATCTCTAAAATTGAAGACAGAAAACTTTACAATCCCCAATCCTCTGAAAATTCCATATTTTATCGTAGTTCAGCACAACAAAAAAGATTACATAACGCGCCAAGTTTGAGGTCTCAAGTAACGGCCTCTGTTCAATGGCATAGTACAAAGCCCTTCCGAGGACAGATTTTGGAAGGGCAGGGGTGTTCGAGGCCCACGCTAAGAAAGCTTCCGTTATTGCCTTGTTTTGTTCAAGCCTTTTGACACGGCGCTCTTCCGGCGTCAGTTTTGCATAGTCACGTTCAAGAGCGAAGAGTCTGTCGCAGTATTCAAGTCCTTTATGTGATGCGCATGTCGGTTGTTCTTCTTGTGGGACCGCCTGTATCCCTTCGTGAAATTTTCTTCTCACATGAGCCCAGCAGCCACAGCGGCGAATATCTGCACCGAGTTTGCCATATCCTGCATAGCCGTCTGTGTGTAAATAGCTTCTGAAACCATTGAGGCATTTTATGGGGTGTGAGCTTGAACAGATCTCCGGTATTGAAATAAGACACGGGATAAGCGGAGTATTTTCCGGTACGGTACAGCCACATGTAGGATTTGGTACATGAGGCCTTTTAAAGTTCCCGCAGCGCCTGTATCTTAGTTTTGTCCGCATGGAGTATCTCTTCTTCCAGAAGTTTACGGCGCATTTGATTATATAGGGGTACAGCCACTCTTTTCCAGCACGAAGAATCCAGTTTGCCATCGTCTGTCTGCTCAGCTTTATTCCCTTATTCATGAACGAGAGCTCCTGGCGAATAGTACTCCCTGCATGTATTTCTGTGTCATGATGTGCGCTATAGACGACGCGGAGGAGATGCTTCTCTTTATCACGGAAGCAGGAATTTCAGCTTTTTTTATCGGAATGTGCGTGTTTCTCTCTCATCAGCGGCAGCCGTATATTCCCTGAGCATGGACCACGATCTTTACGCTGGCTGGGGTGATCTCTATCTCGCGTCTTTCATCGTATCCTATAAGATGCATTTTGCTGCCGCATTCCGGACATGCTGCTCATCTTCCAAAAGAGTGCATTCCACTTTCTCTGAGGGAAGACCCTCAAAATCATCATCCGGCTTTGATCTGTCTCTATAGCTTCTTCTTGTATATGTTATCTCACAAATTGTGGGTTCTGGCTTTTTGACGCCAGACTCATTTTCCGTCTAGTCAAAAAGAAGAAGCTGACGGGAATCAGCATCGCTCTTCTCGCTTGAACTCGCATACTGCCTGTGACGACTCAGCCTAAGGCACTCTTCATAATAAGCGACCTTCTTCTCCAGCTCCGCATATTTATTCTTCAACCCTTCCAGTTCCCGTATAAGCTCTTTCATAAGATTATGATACAGGAAAATACGCCTTAATTACAGTAATACCAACGTCTTGCTACTTTACTTATGCTAGACGTAGAGTAATAAACCTCCGGCGGCTCGTCATCCTTCTGCTTCTCCAGGAGGTGGGCGCGAGCCTCCTCCCTTATCGCGTTTTCGATAGCACAAAGGATCTCAGGCATCGCCGTCTTAACCTCCCGTGCAACAGCTTCAGCGCATATCTCTTCAATTCCCATCAACGCCCCTTCTCTCCGGACAAAACACTATCGGATCTCCCTTTTCGGATAGGCCTCTCGCTCTACATCTTTGCCTTAAGCCTCAAGGCTTCTTCGTCTGAGATATAGAAATCGTTAAGGTTATAGCCTGTTTTAGAACATATCTTTTCTAATGTTTTAAAACTAGGTGACTTTCCTCCTGCGATCAATGTTGCATAATAGCTCTGTGACATCCCCAATACCTGAGATGCGATAACTTGTGTATATCTGTTTTCCCTCTGCCAGTTTTTAAGTCGAACAAAATTAAAAGCCATTTGATCACCCCCAATACGAAATATATATCACAAATAGTGATTAGGAATTTTGGTAAAGAAATATATACTCTTAAGTATGATGAGGATTTTGAAATTCGGAGATTACTTTAAAAAATACGTGAAAAGGTATCTCAAAAAGACTTTGCAAGTATTATAGGCATTTCGCAAAATCACTTGAGCTACTTGGAAAACGGCAAAAGGGAGCCTACTATTTCTTTGTTGCTGTTGCTTGTTGAAAAAAAGGGAGTCGATATTTCCTATTGGTTTACTCCTGAAGGCGGAGATCTGCCCATAAATACAAAAGCGATATCGACTGATATGTTGTCTTTAACAAAAGGCAGTCAAGATCAGCCTACTAAGCTCCAGATCACCAATATCGAGCACATGTCATTTCCAGAGATCATCGTCCTCCAGGCACAGATAAGAGTTTATCTGGACAATATAAAGAAACCTATCCTAGACTACGACCGCAGAATGCTCTTAAACATTCTAGCTGCCTGTCAGCGAGCTGTGAATAGCGAGCCCAGCGAAAGAATAAAGGCGATATAGACATTGGTATTGTAGCCATAGTGCCACGTCTGATAAATAACAATCAGATGATAAAAGCACCCCCAAAATATAAAAATAACCGGACCTAGTAAAATAACGGAAACACGTAGCCAGAAACCTGTATACTCAAAAAGGAGCGACAAGAACTATGGGAATCAAGCAATTTCCGTTTACTGCACGCCCAGATCTATCTCCGTATCTTATACACCTCACAAGAAAAACCGAAACCGACTCCGCATTTATCGTCCTCCAACAAATCATCTTTCATGACAAAATGGTAAAATGATCTGATAAAATCGGTTTTATAAAAGGTTCCACGCCTGCCGTTTACTTAGGCAAACTATATTTCTATTTAGAAAGGCGATATAATTATGTATTCCATCAGCTCAATTAAAAATTATTTTTCATTAACATTTAAAAATAAGAAGCTTTCATGCATAATGACATCTTTAACATTCTTTGCATTATTAATTATAGCCGATGAATTAAACCTACTCTCAAGGTTATATTTTCATTATATTGCAATTTTTTCCTTAAATATACAGATAATATTACTTATTATTACCTTTTCCATCATAGTAATTCTACTTGTTAAACATCAAGTTATAAAGGCACTGTCTGTCACATCTATTGTTCTGATAGACTATTATCTCTTTGTTTTATGCTTAGTTTTAGTCGAATATTCCATATTACTAAAATTTATAGGATATCAAGGGTGTAAAATATATATTGTAATTGTTCTCATTATTTTATTAGCATTAGTGATACTCGCAAGAATCATAGCATTTTATTTTACTAGAATGCAGTCAGAAGAATATAAATCAACTTTCTATGATATATGTGATATATACAGGAATAATTTTATAAAGGCAGATAATACGAACGTTCCTATTTTAGTGGAAGAGAGAGATGTGCATTATGATTTACTAAACCGTGGACATATCATAGACAGCCTATTTAACGCAATTACATATAGTAAGCCAGACCTTTCATATGTAATTGGTTTAGAAGGGGAATGGGGAAGTGGAAAGACAACAATCATAAATATTGTTAAAGACGGGATAAAAGAAAATAATAGCGAACATTATGAATATGTTATCGTTGATAAATTTTCTCCATGGCTTTATGAAAATCAAGAAGCATTTTTATTAGGGATGTTCGACTCTATTCTAGAAGCTTCTGGTATAAATTATAGTTTTTTGCAAAGCAGAAAGTCTATAGCAAATATTAGCGAATTTTTGTCCTCTAATAGGACAAGTAGCATTATAAAAACACTATTTTGCTCACAACATGGGCTCAGCAATAGAATTAATGATATAAAAGCAGAAATCAACAGGTACTTAGAAAACAATAATAAAGTAATTGTTTTTTTTATAGATGATCTAGATCGATCTGAACCAGAAAATATTGTTTTTTTATTTAAAGCATTGAGTCTTATTCTTGACTTCAAAAGGACTATTTACGTATTATCATATGACCCAGAACAAATATCAAAGATATTTGAGTGTGAATTAAAAATCGACAAAAGATATATTGAAAAAATCATTAATATGATAGTTAAACTTGATACACCTAATACCAATAATCTAAAGGGTATTTATTCTACTTGTCTAAGAAATATATTGTCTGCCTATGAAAACAAACCTGAAAAAATGGAAAACTACGATTTGCTGATAAACTGTATCAGTAGCAATATCAACAATATGCGAAATTTCAAAAGACTTATCAACTCCATACTATATACACCTATGGTTAATGAAACACATCTGTATAAACCAGATCTACTAGGGCTAGAGTATATAAAATATTGCAATAGAGAATTGTACCAAAAAATTTACGAGCATAAAATATTCTTTGTTTCTCATGATGGTATTGATGATCAAGAAATATATAGCGCTCAATTAGCATCAGAGGAATTTCAAGAAGACGCTTCAACTTTTTTTGCTGATTTGAATAACAAATCAGAAAACAAGTTATATATAAATCTTCTGAGTGATATGTTTCCTAATACCAGCAAAGATTTTTCCGCGAACAGTCAATTCGATCGAGTCCAGCCAGAGCGTGATACTGAGGAGGTTGCAGAAAATGTACGAATATGTAGTGCAAGGTATTTCGACCTTTATTTTTCGTATTTAACCAACGATTTTATAGACATAAGAAATAATGTAATTAATTATATTTATAAAATAAACAATGACGCTATTTTTCCCGACATTAACATTAGTGATATGAACAGCGACAAGCAAAAGCTTTATTTTGAATACTTTCATCTTTTTATCGAAAAGATATCTCCCCAAAAAAGACTATCAACAGCTATTACTTTTTTTAAGTGCATGTATTATGTTGATGATTCTAGCGGATTTTTTTATTTTAGCGCAAGAAGACGTGCCATTTTAATTATTTCTAATTTATTAAATAAACTTAATTTAACAGAGATAGAAGATTTTATTCTAAAGGTAAGCCAGGCATATTCAAAAATAGCGATTATTTACCAAATTCTACGAAATATGGAAAGAGATAATGGTACTCATCTTACGCGAATACAAGAGTTATATAAAAATATGTGTGATACTATTGTCTCTAAAAAAATAGATTTATACTTGAATGAAAATTATCACTTTCATAACATTATAGGACTATTAGCTCATTACGAGAAATCAACAAAAATTATAAAGGATTACATGCTAAATATTATTTCTACCAGAAACATATATCGAGTACTAGGAGATGCCATAAGTTTTAATATCGGCAATAATTATAATTACTATATTTCGAAGGATACATATAATCTTTTATTAAATGGCATTGATATCGATAGGTTCATCAGAGAGCACCCTCCTAAAACTGATTCGGAAAAGTTCGTACTAAGTGTTTACCAAAGCAGCAATCAAGAAGGGAACGAAGTTCCTTGTACTTCAAGTACACCAATAAATTTATCGGAGGAGTTTCTCTTTAATCTTTAATACATTGAGTCCCTTTTTCTCGATAGCCCGTCTCATCGATTATATCGTCCGTGATTTTTTAGTTTTATAATCTTCTAGGATACATAGAGGATACAGGCACACAAAAAGGGCTCAGCCGAAAACGTCTGAACCCTTGAAATTACTGGTCGGGGCGAGAAGATTTGAACTTCCGACCTCTTGGTCCCGAACCAAGCGCGCTAACCAGACTGCGCTACGCCCCGAAAATTTTTGATATAAAAGCCTCTCATCTCTGAGAGGCCGATTATTTCTGGTGGCGCTAACTGGACTTGAACCAGTGACCTGTCGGGTATGAACCGAATGCTCTAGCCAACTGAGCTACAGCGCCAAAAAAATGGTTGCGGGGATAGGATTTGAACCTATGACCTTCGGGTTATGAGCCCGACGAGCTTCCGTACTGCTCCACCCCGCGACGTTAAAATTGTGGTGCCGAGAGCGGGATTTGAACCCGCACGAACTTGCGTTCGCAGGATTTTAAGTCCCGTGCGTCTACCTTTCCGCCACCCCGGCCAACAGAAGGTATTATACCATCTTTTTTTCTTCCGTCAATACTCTGGTGAAAACCGCCGCGGCGTCGCCGCCGCTTACCCGCTTAAAGGCAGACAAAAAGCCCGGCCAAAGCCGGGCCTGTCATTTTAGATTGTGCCAAGGGCTCGCAACAACATCATACAAACAAATCCCCAGCAATGAGCTGCCTGCCCAACACTCGCTTCACGGCGGAAATGGGCACGCTGACAACCCAATCTCGATCTTCGCCGGCTTCCGTCTCTTCTTCCGCCCTTGATTCATCTTCGCACAAAAGAAACCCGGGGACGTCATTTGCAACTACAACAACAGTACGGCCATCGTCTAGCTCTACTTCATCGTACAGGTTGATTTTCATTGCTTCTTCGCCTCCTTTTCTAAAATGGCCTTGGATGAAATCAAAATGGATCTCTCCGAATCTCTTTATCCAAGCTGTAGTGACTATTTTGTCGCGCCATTCGATTCGGCCATGTGATACTGATTGCTGCGTTGTACTTATCGCCATACTCCATCGTATTAGTGTATCTTTTCATCGTTGGATTTTCATCCAACCCGCGTTGTATAGCCTTCTTCAACTCTTGCCAATAATATTATACCCCAGCGCGGTGCTGAATACCCGTGCTTTGTTCTTGCCGACTTTGTTTTCTGTCGAGAGCAAATATTGAGTAAACTTTTCATTCTGTAATCTTATATTTTGTAAAGTCAAGTCCTTGGCTAACATCTGATAGAGCTCTTTTATCGTCAGCCCTCGCCCGTTCTGGTTTATGAGGCTAAAAAATATTATCTTGCCGTCTTTGTATAGATTCCACCAACCGACACCGAGGTACTTTTCCTGACCTGCTCCGCTCAGGGACTCAAACCATTGCGTAAAGTCCAACCGATCAAAAACCTGTCCGTCTTTACTTGCGCGAGTCAATGGAGCTGGCGTTTCAACGACATTGCCGTTCTCGCCGATCTCCGAGAAACAGTAGTGTTGACGCTTACCTTACCTTACGATAGATGCCCCCGCTCCCGTTCAAATACAACAAAAAAACGACGCTAAAAGCGTCGTCGGTTTGTATAAAGTTGGTGTCAAGGAGGGGAATTGAACCCCTATGAGCTAATGCTCACTAGATCCTGAATCTAGCGCGTCTACCAGTTCCGCCACCCTGACTCATTTCGTACAACGTAGGTGATTCTATCAATAATCCCCGAATTTGGCAAGGCTTTTCGGCATTTTTCCGGTAAATTTCGTCATGCGTGGCTGCCCGTGGCCGGCATATCGCGGTGTTGGCGGCAAATCCGGCGCTCTTGTCTCAATTTTACAAATTTTAGCGTGAACAAAAGTGAGCAATATCACCCAAAAGAGGGTGGGGTTGTGATAAAATTTTCATATTGGGGAAGATTGTCAAAGGTCTCTTCGGCTTTTGGCGGTCTTAAAAAAATTGAATATAGTGGAGGGATTTTGTGTGAAAATCATGCAAGTCAACGCTGAGAAGTGCGTCCAGTGCGGCGCATGTACTGAGGCGTGCTCAAAAGCATATTTCAAGGAAAACTCACCGGAATTGTCGAGGGTCAAAGTCGATAACATGGCTGGCTTTGCCAATATCAATATCTGCTCGCAGTGCGGCGCCTGCATCGGCGTCTGCCCGACACAGGCGCTTGAGCGCGACGCCAACGGAGTGGTTCAGGTCCGCAAGGACAAGTGCACCTCCTGCCTGATGTGCGTCGGCTTCTGCCCGTCAGCCTCGATGTTCTTCGACGGAGACAAGCAGACGGAGCCTTTCAAGTGCATCGCCTGCGGCATATGTGCGCGCAAGTGCCCCACGGGAGCTCTTGAGCTTGTAAACGTACCGGCAAAGGCATAGAAGGGAGAATAAAGATATGGCAAACGCACCGATGAAACTTCTGGCGGAGTGGTCATTCGAGCCCGCAAAGATACACCACGGCTATTCAAAAGAGACACTTTACATCGGCCTCGGCAATAAAGACGGCAACTATAAGTTTGAGAAACGCCCCGTCTCCGAGGATATGATAGAAAAATTCACCGGCGGCCGCGGCTTCGGCCTCAAGCTGCTCTGGGACGCGGTAACGGAAAAGACAAAGTGGGACGACCCGGAGAACGAGATCGTCATCGCCGGCGGCCCCTTCTGCGGCATCACGCAGTATCCCGGCGCGGGCAAATGCTACTCCGTGTTCCTCTCCCCCGCCACCAAGCAGACCTATAACAGCAACGCCGGCGGCTATTTCGCCCCCTTCCTCAAGTTCTCGGGCTTCGACGCGCTTGAGCTGCAGGGCAAGGCCGACCGTCCCGTAGTCGTCTTTATCGACGGCGACAACAACAAGGTACAGATATTCGAGTCCACGCTTGAGGATATCAACGCCTACGCCGTCTCGGAGGAGCTCCACGAGTACTTCGCGAAGGACGAGGCCGACAAGCGCACCATCTCCGTAGTTTCAAGCGGCATCGGCGCTCGCACAAGCTACTGGGCCGGCATGAACTTCAGCTTCTACGACGTGCGCCGCAAGGCCGTGCGTCTGAAGCAGGCCGGGCGCGGCGGCGGCGGTACGGTTCTCCACAACAAGGGCGTCATCGCGCTCGTCGTGAAGCGCACGCACTTCACGGGGCTGGAAAACGATCCCGTGGACATCAAGGCGATCCAGCGCGCCGGCGCAAGCCTCCACAAGCGTATCCACGACCTCGACGACAAACAGTGCAAGATGCGTTCCGCCGGTACGGCCCACCTTACCGAGATCATGGACGACTATACGCTGCTGCCGGTCAACAACTATAAGTTCGGCCGTCACAAGGATATCAACAACATCAGCTCCGAATCCTACATAAAGCTCTTCACGCAGGGAATGGCGGACGGCTGCTGGTACGGCTGCTCGCTCGCCTGCGCGAAGGCGGTTGACCATTTCCCGCTCCAGACCGGTCCCTGGAAGGGCAAAGAGGTCATCGTCGACGGCCCCGAATATGAGACCGCGGCGGGGCTCGGCTCCAACCTCGGCATCTTCGATCCGCTCTGGACGATCGAGGCCAACTTCTACGCCGACCACTACGGCCTTGACACCATCTCCCTCGGCACCGGCATCGCCTTTGTCTGCGAATGCTTCGAGCTGGGACTGATCAACAAGGAACACACGCACGGCCTGGACCTCAACTTCGGACAGAAGGCCGACATCATGGAGCTCATCCACCGCATCGCATACGGCAAAGACGAATTCGCGATCGCCTGCGGCAAGGGCATCGAGGTGGCGCGTGAATACTTCGCCGAGCATTACGGCGCGGACATGGAAAAAATGATGAAGATCGGCATGGTCTGCCAGGGACTCGAGGCCTCCGAGTACCGCTGCCAGGAATCGATCGCCCAGTGGGGCGGCTACTTCCTCACCCTCAAGGGACCGCAGCACGACGAGGCGTGGCTCATCTTCATGGACATGGTCAACAAGCAGCTCCCGACATACGAAGATAAGGCGGAGGCGCTCTTCTTCTTCCCGAACTTCCGTCTCTGGTTCTCGCTGCAGGGCCTCTGCAAGCTGCCGTGGAACGACATCGAACCCGCCGACAACGGCATGAAGTACAAGGGTATCGAGGCGGCCCGCGTGCCCGAACACCTTCAGAACTACCTTGACATCTTTGAGGCGATCACCGGCAAACACCTGACGCGCGACGGCCTCATCGAACAGTCGGAGAAGGTCTACAACTTCGAGCGCATCTTCAACCTTCGCATGGGCAAGGGCACGGCGAAGTACCACGAAGCGCCGGACCGCGGCCTCGGCCCCGTGTGGGAGGACGAGTGGAACGCGCGTCCCGAATACTTTGACGAGAAACTCAAAGAATTCGGCGTCGATATCAGCGGCCTCTCCGTGAAGGAGAAGATCGATCTGCTCCAGAAGCACCGCCGCGAACAGTGGCACATGCTCAAGATGGCCGTCTACAAGCGCCGCGGCTGGAACAAGAACGGCATTCCCACCCTTGCGACGGTGAAGCGTCTTGGTATAGACTATCCCGACGTGGTGGCGCTTCTTGAGAAGCATCTGAAGCCCGAGGACGAATTCGAAGATTAATATTGAAGGAGAGTTATGCGCATGATAACCGTCAACGGAGAAAAATCGCCTTGGAGAGAGGGGCTCACGGTACAGCAGCTTCTTGACGACAAGAATTTCACCTTCAAGATGCTCGCCGTATGGGTCGACGACAATGTCGTTGACAAGAGCCGCTATTCGGAGGCGAAGATTCCAGACGGAGCAAATGTGCAGGTGATCCACAACATCAGCGGCGGTTAAATCCCGCCGGGGAGACATCGTAGTATCTAAATGGCGGGCGCATTCTGCACCCGCCATTTTCTTTGCCGGAGAGTGGAAAATCAGCCACAGCATTGACAAAAATATATTTTCGGGTGTTAAATACACGGGAAATGATTTTTGCGGAAACGGAGAAAAATCGATGGCAACAAACCTTAAGAGCTCCTATTTTTACTTTACAGGCTGGAACTGGGACTATTATTTTAGCCGCAGTCAATTTGTTATGGCTTGAGCTCTTTTGTGTGATATATAAAAACCGTCTTAAAAGATATCTCACCCGGAGCGAAGGCCCCGGGTGATTTTATTTTACGAGGAAGACGGCAACTGGAAAGAGGCGGTACTTATGGGGTTCAAAATTACCATCGCGGGTCTGGGACTGATGGGAGCCTCGCTCGCGAAGGCCCTGCGCGGCTGGCGGAACGCCGCTATCTGCGGCGTCGAGACCAACGCCGCGGTGCTTGAGAGAGCGCTGGCCGAAGGCGTGATAGACAGCGGATACGTGCTGGATGAAACAAACGCTGAGGAGGCGCTCGACGCCGACCTCGTCGTGATCGCCCTCTATCCGCGCGCCGCGCTGGACTTCCTGCGCGGCTGCGCCCGCCGCGCCAAAGAGGGCGCGCTCTGGAGCGACCTGACCGGCATCAAGGGTCCCTTGATAGAAGAGGCGCGCAGGTCAATGCCGGCAGGCGCGGAGTTCCTTGGCGCGCACCCGATGGCGGGACGCGAGAGTTCCGGCTACGCGGCCTCCGACGGAAAACTTTTTACGGGCTGCAACTTTATCATCACGCCGCATGAGAAAAACTCGCGCGAGGCGCTCTCCCTGCTCCGTGAGATGGCGGCCTACGCGGGGGCGGCGCGCGTCATCGAGACGACGCCGGAGATACACGACCGGATGATCGCCTACACCAGCCAGATGGCGCACGTGCTCGCCGCCGCCATCCTGAACAGCGGGCTGCTCTTTGAGAGCAAAGGATTCGAGGGCGGCTCCTTTCGCGACCTCACCCGGGTCGGCACGCTTAACCCCGAGATGTGGAGCGAGCTCTTCTCCATGAACGCGGCCCCGCTGGGCGGCGTCCTCGCGGAGCTGGAAGATAACATTGCGGTGCTGAGAAGACTCGTAGAGGCGGGAGACCAAAGTGAGCTGGCGGCGGCGCTCGCCTCCTCCACACGGCGCAAAGAAGAATATCTGAAAACGCCTTACACGGCGGCAAAGGAGGCGGCCCGATGAAAAATGTTAGCGTGACGATAACCCCCAAGCCCCTCTCCGGAGAGATAAAGATCATGCCGAGCAAAAGCATGTCGCACCGGCTGGCGATCTGCGCGGCGCTCGCGGGAGATTCGCGGGTCCGCTTCCTGGGGCTCAGCGAGGACATAATGGCGACCTGCCGCGCGCTGCGGGGGCTGGGCTGCGAAATGGAGCTGAAGGGCGACATGCTCGCAACACGCTCAAAAAAAAGCGTATCAAATGATACGGCGCCCCTTGACTGCGGCGAATCGGGAAGCACCCTGCGCTTTCTCATCCCGCTGGCGCTCGACGGAAGGCGGCGGCGGTTCACGGGGCGGGGACGGCTGCTGAGCCGCCCTCAGGAGGAATACGCGCGCCTCTTCGCGGAGCGGGAGATCGAATTTATCCAAAAAGAAGACTATATCGAACTGTGCGGGCGGCTGCGCCCCGGCCTCTTTAAAATACGCGGCGACGTCTCAAGCCAGTTCATCTCGGGACTGCTCTTCGCCCTCCCGACGCTGGGCGGAGACTCCCGCATAGAGATTACCACGCGGCTTGAGAGCCGAAGCTACATAGACCTCACCCTCGCGGCGCTCGCGGAGTTCGGCGTCAGCGCCGAATGGGAGGAAAATAAACGCGGCTGCGCGCTGAACATTCCCGGAAACCAGCGCTTCTCCCCCGCCGCCGTCTCCGTCGAGGGAGATTTCAGCCACGCGGCCTTCTGGCTCGCGGCGGGAACGCTCGGCGGCGGCGCGGCGCTCTCCGGCCTGAAAAAAGAGAGCAAACAGGGAGACGCAAAGATCGCGGAGCTGCTGCGCCGGATGGGGGCAACCGTGGAATGGTCCGGCGATAAACTCCACGCCGTCCCCTCAAAGCTGCGCGGCACGGAGATCGACGTCTCGCAGACCCCGGACCTCTTTCCGATACTCGCCGTGCTCGCCGCCTGCGCGGAGGGCGAAACGCGGCTTATCAACGCGGCCCGTCTGCGCATCAAAGAGAGCGACCGTCTGGCGGCGATGGCCGCCGAACTGGCCGCGCTGGGAGCGGAGGTAAAAGAGGGTACGGACTCGCTCACCGTCGCCGGAGGCGGCGGCCTGCGCGGCGGCGCGGCAAGCGCCCACAACGACCACCGTATCGCGATGAGCCTGGCCGTCGCCGCCTCGGCATGCGGCGGGGAGCTTACGATAGACGACGCAAACTGCGTGAAAAAGAGCGCCCCCGGCTTTTGGAAGGAATACCGCGCGATGGGCGGCAGCTTTGTAATGGATAAGGAGGCACAATAATGAAATATTCAATCTTCGGAGAATCGCACGGGCCGGCGATCGGCGTCCTGCTGAACGACATCCCCGCCGGCGTTACGCTGGACATGGAGGAGATATCCCTCGAGATGGGGCGCAGAGCCCCCGGCAAAAGCGCCATCTCCACGGCGCGTAAAGAGGCCGACGTTCCCGAGGTGCTCAGCGGGCTCTGCGGCGGTTTCACCACCGGCGCGCCGCTCTGCGCGATGATAAAAAACACCGACGCGCGCTCCGGCGACTATTCGCTGCTCAAACGCTTTCCGCGCCCCGGCCACGCCGACTACACCGCCGCCGCGCGTTACGACGGTTTCGCGGACATGCGCGGCAGCGGCCAGTTCTCGGGACGCCTCACCGCGCCGCTCGTCTTTGCGGGCGCGGTGGCAAAGCAGCTGCTGGCGGCCCGCGGTATCTTCGTGGGAGCGCATATCGCCGCGATCGGCGGAATCCGCGACATCCCGCTTACGGATGGTGGCTTCCTGAAAGACAAAACCGCCGAAACGGTATTACGGGCGGCGGCGCGCAAAGAGCTGCCGGTGATCGACGACGGCGCGGGAGAGAAAATGCGCGAGGCGATCGCCGCGGCCAAAAGAGAGGGCGATTCTCTCGGCGGCCTGATAGAATGCGCCGCCCTCGGCCTGGAGGCCGGTATCGGCGAGCCCGGCGCCGACTCGCTTGAGAGCCTCATCTCGCGCGCCTGCTTCGCCGTCCCCGGCGTGAAGGGCATCGAATTCGGAGCCGGCTTCGCCTTTGCGGAGATGCGGGGAAGCGCGGCCAACGACCCCATGGAAATGGCGGACGGCAGGGTGTCGATGAGGACGAACAACAACGGCGGCGTCAGCGGCGGCATCTCGACGGGCGCGCCGCTGCTCTTCCGCGCCGCGCTGCGCCCCACCTCCTCGATCGCCCGCGAGCAGGACACCGTCGACATGGAAGAGCGCGTAAACGCGAAACTCGTCGTTCCCGGACGCCACGACCCCTGCATCGTCCACCGCGCCGTACCGGTGATCGAGGCCGCCGCCGCGCTCGCGCTGCTGGAGGCAGTCCAGAAACTATACGGGATACGCGGCCTGTGCGGGCGGCGGCAGTGACCTTACGGGAAAATCCATACCAGATGCGAAACGGGGAAAAATCATGCTGAAAGAATACAGAGAAGAGATACGAGAACTTGACGAAAAAATCCTGGAGCTGATAGAGCGGCGGCTGGAGATAGCGCGCACGATCGCCGAATATAAAATGGACAGGGACATCCCCGTCACCGACGCCGCGCAGGAAGAAAACGTAATCGACCACGTGGTATCGCTCGCGAAACGCGAGGACGACGTGCCGTACATCCGCCGCTTTTGGCGTATGATGCTCGAAAACAGCCGCGCCGTGCAGCATAAAGTGGTCACCGGCGACAACATCACGGGGTTATGGCTGCGCGAAATGATACGCAGCGCGGCAAAGAGAAAGGAAAACCCGCGCGTCGTCTACAAGGGCGGCGAGGGCTCCTACGGCCACGAGGCCGCCGCGGCCTACTTCGGCACGGGCGGCTTCGGCGGCTGCTCCACCTACGAAAAAGTCTGCCGCACCGTCAAAAACGGCGACGCTGATTACGCCGTGCTGCCCCTCGAATCAAACACCGCTGGGGCGATGCCCGGCGTCCGCGAACTGATAAACAAATACGGCCTCTACATCGCGGGCGAACAGAACGTCCGCCTTGACGACTGCCTCGCCGCCCCCAAAGGGGCAAGACTTGAAGATATCACGGAGATACACGCGCACGAACAGGTGCTCGCGCGCTGCAGCGCCTTCCTTGAAGACCATCCAGAAATCAAGGCCGTTCCCAGCCTCAGCTCCTCTAAATGCGTAAAAAAAATCGCCGAGGAAAACTCGCCGCACAAGGCGGTCATCACCTCGGGCTTCGCCGCCGAACTGAACGGGCTTGAGGTGATCGCCCCCTACATCAGCGACAACCCCGGCAGCTGTACGCGCTTCGTGATCCTCACGGATAAATTCGAGATATCCCCCGGCGGGGACAAGGTCAGCATGGCGTTCACCGTCCGCCACCGCGCGGGGGCGCTTCAGCGCGTCCTCGGCATCTTCGCCGACTACCACCTGAACCTCTCCAAGATAGAATCCGTCCCCGTCGGCGGCGCGGACTTTGAATACCTATTCTTCACCGACTTCACGGGAGACATCGCGCAGGCCAACACCCAAAAGGCGCTCGCGCTCGTCGAACAGGAGTGCGACTTCCTGCGCATCCTCGGCAACTACAAGAGCAAGCGCCGCAACATCGTCCTCGTGGGGATGCCGGGCAGCGGCAAAAACGCCGTCGGAAAGGCGCTCGCGCTTCAGATCGGCATGGAATACTACGATACAGACGCCCTCATCGAAGAGCAGGAGGGCAAAGACACCACGAGGATCTTCGCGGAAAACGGCGAAAAATACTTCCGCGACGCCGAGACGGAGATGTCGAAAAAGGTCTCGTCGCTCGGCGGCGCGGTCATCTCCACCGGCGGCGGTACGATGATGCGCCCGGAAAACGCGCGTGCGCTGCGGCGCACCGGCTACGTCTTCTTCGTCAACCGCCCCGTAGAGGAGATACTGGAGAGCGTCGACCTCTCGAACAGGCCGCTGCTCGCGGGCGACCCAAAACAGATATACAAACTCTACGCCGACCGCCTGCCCACCTACCGCGCCGTCGCGGACTACGAGGTGCGCAACGACGGAGAGCTGAGCCAGGTGGTAAACGCCCTCGATTCGATAATAGAGCTGCTCAAGGGCGGCTACCGCGCAGTCTAAAATACACCCACGCGGCAAAAAACGCGCCCCGCAGCCATCCGGCACGGGGCGCGAAACAGGGAAAACGCGTCTAAAAATGGTAAATCGGCCTCTGCCACGCCGCTCCGGCCTCCGCGCCGGAGCCCAGGGCTTTTGAGGCCGCTGGATGCCGGATCAAGCCCTGCATGACAAAGCTAAAACGCCGTTTATATCTTTATAAGTCCAGCCCCGTTTGAGGCGATCCGGCAGTTAATACAGGATATAGCTCCTTTAACCCGCGCGGTCCGCGCGGTAGTTGCCGAGAATCTTCAGATAGCTGGTATTTTTCTCAAGCTCGGCCACCGCCCTCTCGACGTTCTTCTCGCGCAGGTGGCCGCTGAAATCAAGGTGGAAGAAGTATTCCCATGAGCCGCCCTCAAGCGGTCGCGACTCGATGTTGGTCAGATTGAGGCCGTTGCCGCAGAAGCAGGATAGCGCCCTGCACAGCGCCCCCGGTTCGTGGCGGAGCCCGATGACGACGGTTATCTTATCGGCCTCTTCGTCGCGTTCCGCGGCGGCGGCGATAACGACGAAGCGGGTGTAGTTGCTGGCGCTGGAATTTATGTTCGGGGCCAGTATCTCAAGGCCGTAGAGCTCCGCAGCCTCGCGGCTCGCGACGGCGGCCTTCGAGAGGTCCCCCTCAAGCGCCACCATCTCCGCGCTCTTCGCGGTGTTGAAGTAGGGAATCAGCTCCCAATCACGGTGTTGGGCGAAGAATTCCGCGCACTGGCTGAATCCCTGGGGATGCGAGTAGACCCTGCGGATGTCCGCCATATTCGCGCCCCTGACCGCCATCAGGTTGTGATCCACCTTCACGATCTTTTCGCCGACGATGTGGCAGTCGTTCTTACGCAGCAGGTCGTAGACCTCGAGTATCCCGCCGGTGGAGGAATTTTCGATCGGCAGTACGCCGCAGTCGACCTCGCCGCTCATGACGGCGGAGACGACGTCGCCAAAGAGCTTGAAGTTACGCTCGCTGACATCACGTCCCGCGAAATAGCTCCGCAGGGCCTGGTGGCTGTATGAGCCGGGGACGCCCTGATAGCCGACACGGCGGCAGGGCGCGGAGGCTGCTGTTACGCGGGGCTCCGCCTCTTTTTGCTCCGCTATCTTTTTATTTTCGTAGCGGCGGCTCGCCTCTATCACGCGCGCCATCATCCAGAGACAGCTCTCGCGGTAGTGGGGTGCCTTCACCCATGCCGCGCATTTTTCAAGGACCTCTTTTTCGCGCGCCCCGTCGAAAACGGGCAGACCGCGCTCTCTTTTATATTCAGCGACCCGGTTGACAAGCTCCATGCGGCGCTCAAACAGGGAGATCAAAGACTGGTTCGTAACGTCTATCTCATCGCGTATTTTTTTTAGCTCTTCGTGATCCATCGCATCTTACCTCCGCTCTTCAGGGCTCTATTTTATAACAATTTCCCCGCTGTAAGATACATTAATATCTGCCGTTCCTCCTTCGGGCCACGCGCCGCACGCCGTGCCGGTAATTAAAATCACTCCTTCCACCCGTAGGCCATACCTTCACCGGCCGCCTTTTGTGAAGTTTTTGTGTTCCCGGAAAGAGGCCGTACTCAAAAGTGATAAAAAAATAGTTTTTCAGCGGCCCCCGTCCGTCACGCTGCCTTCACATCAATATTTTATACTTTCGTCAGAAGATTTCATAAGGCACTTTTTTTGAAACTTTATATTACAAGAAAAACGGAGGTGTGGCGTGATGAAAGAACATTCTGCCATAGAGCGGTATATATCCCAAATGGAGGATTACGAGCTCTATGAGAAGGTCGACAACGTAATGGACCTGTATGGCTACAAACCGGAGAATCTGATCCAGATCCTCCATGCCGCGCAGACGATCTTCGGCTGCGTGCCGCTTGAACTGCAGCGTTTCATCGCTGATTCGCTGGATATAACGCTCTCGGAGGTCTCGGGGGTCGTCTCATTCTATTCATTCTTCTCCGTAACCCCCCGCGGGGAACATACGATCCGTGTCTGTATGGGAACCGCCTGCTACGTCAGAGGCGGCAAGAGGATCGTCGACCACCTGCTGAAGACGCTGAATGTGGATCTTGGCGACACCACCGAAGACGGGCGCTTCACGCTTGAGATCGCGCGGTGTATCGGCTCCTGCGGGTTGGCTCCCGCACTGATGATAGACGACGTCATCTACAAGCAGATGACCCCCAACAAGGTCGACGCCGTACTGTCGCGGCTTTAAAAGGAGGTGGGCATAATGGAACACAATCATGTCAATTCAATAAAAGACCTGATCAAAATCCGTGAGGATTACGAACGGGAAGAGTGGCGTTTCAGCCATCAGGTACTGGTCTGCGGCGGCGCGGGCTGCGTCTCTTCGGACTGCCGCGCCATAAGTGAAGCGGCGGCCGAGACGATAGAGGAGCTGGGACTCGCGGAGAGCACGGCGCTGAAAGAGACGGGCTGCATGGGTACCTGCGCGGTCGGCCCCGTAATGCTCATCATGCCGGAGGGCATCTTCTATACAAAACTCACGCCGCAGAGCACGCGGGAAATTATCAAGGCTCACATCGCCGAGGGGCGGGTGCTGGAAGAGCACACCTTTTACGACAACGTCCTCAGGACCCACGTTCCGAAGATGGAGGATATCACCTTTTTCAAGGAACAGCTGCGGATCGCTCTGCGCAACTGCGGAGTCATCGCCTATGACGACATCCGCGCCTATATCGCAAAAAGCGGCTATATGGCGGCGGCGAAGGCCCTCCTTGAGATGGACGGCAGCGGCGTTATCGCGGAGATAAAGAAATCCGGCATCCGCGGACGCGGCGGCGCGGGCTTCCCGACCGCCGTCAAGTGGGAGGCGGGACGCCGCGCCCAAAGCGAAGAAAAATATATCGTCTGCAACGCGGACGAAGGCGACCCCGGGGCCTTCATGGACCGCAGCATCCTTGAGGGAGACCCGCATACGGTGATCGAGGGAATGCTGATCGGAGGCCGCGCGATCGGCGCCAATATGGGATATGTTTACGTCCGCGCCGAATATCCCATCGCGGTGGAACGGCTCAAAGCCGCCATCGAACAGGCCCGCGAATATGGGCTGCTTGGCAAAGACATCCTCGGCTCGGGTTTTGACTTTGACCTCGAAATACGCATCGGCGCCGGGGCCTTCGTCTGCGGTGAAGAGACGGCCCTTTTGAATTCCATCGAAGGCAAACGCGGCGAACCGCGCCCCAAGCCGCCCTTCCCATTTGAAAACGGCCTCTTCGGCGCGCCGACGATTATCAACAACGTGGAGACGCTCGCCAGCATCCCGCCGATCCTGCTGAACGGCGGCGACTGGTACGCCGGTTTCGGCACGGAGCAGGCCAAGGGCACAAAGGTATTCGCCCTGGCGGGCGACATCGTCAATACCGGTATCGTAGAGGTCCCCATCGGCATGCCCATCGGCGAGATAATCTTCCGCATTGGCGGCGGCATGCAGAACGATAAAAAGTTCAAGGCGGCCCAGATCGGCGGCCCCTCCGGCGGCTGCATCACGGAGGACAACCTTAACGCCCCCACCGATTACGAATCGCTGACGCTGCTGGGGGCCATCATGGGCTCCGGCGGCCTCATCTCCATGAACGAAGAGACCTGCATGGTGGATACGGCCCGCTATTTTATGGAATTTATTCAGGAGGAGTCCTGCGGCAAATGCCTCGCCTGCCGCGTCGGCACAAAGCGTATGCTGGAGATATTGGAAAACATCACCCAGGGACGCGGCGAAGAGGGCGACATCGAACTGCTCGAAGAGCTCGGCAACACCATCAAGGACACCGCGATGTGCGGTCTGGGACAGACCGCCCCGAATCCCGTGCTGAGCACAATCCGCTACTTCCGCAAGGAATATGAGGAGCATATACGGAACAAATACTGCCGGGCCAGCGTCTGCGCGGACCTCTTCATCTCCCCCTGCGAAAACACTTGCCCCGCCAACGTCAACATCCCCGGCTATCTCTCGCTCATAGCCACGGGACGCTTCATGGATGCCTACAACCTGATCCGGCAGGAAAACCCGCTGCCCGCGATCTGCGGACGCATCTGCACGAGGCCCTGCGAGGGCCGCTGCCGCCGCGGCAGCGTAGACGAACCGGTGGCGATCTGCGACCTCAAACGCTTCGTCGCGGACTATGCCTTCAAAAACGAACCGGCCTATGTGCACGACGTCGTATTCCCGCGCAACGGCAAATCGGTGGCGATCGTGGGCGCGGGCGCTTCCGGGCTGACCTGCGGCTACTACCTCTCGCGTATCGGCTACGAGGTGGACATCTACGAGGCGGAGGCGGTCGCGGGCGGCGTACTCGCCTTCGGCATCCCGGAATACCGCCTGCCCTCCGACGTACTGCAGCACGAGGTCAATACGATCCTTAAAGAGGGCGTCCACCTTCACCTCAACACCACTGTCGGCAAGGACATCGAATTCCGTGACGTCAGGAACGGCCACGACGCCGTCTACATCGCCACCGGCACCCAGTTCCCGCAGCGCGTGAACATCCCAGGCGAAAATCTGAAGGGGATCATCCACGGAGTTACCTTCCTGAAAAATGTGAAGCTCTACAAGAGCATCAACCTTGAGGGACAGACCGTGGCGGTGATCGGCGGCGGCAATACGGCGATCGACTCGGCGCGCAGCGCCCTGCGCCTGGGAGCGGCGAAGGTCATCGTCCTCTACCGCCGGACGGCGGAGGCGATGCCCGCCTATCGCCAGGAGGTCGAAGAGGCCCTGCATGAGGGCGTCGAGATCATGGAGCTGGTAAAACCGGTACGTTTCATCTCCGACAAGCACGGCTCGGTGGCCAAGGTAGAATGCATCAGATGCGAGACGGGGCAATTCGACAACCGCGGACGGCGTGAGATCAAAGATATCCCCAACAGCAACTTCTTTGTCGACATCGACGTCGTCATACCGGCGGTGAGCCAGTACGCCGACCTGCCCTTCATCCCCAGAGGCGAGATCGGAGTCACAAAGTGGGGTACCTTCATCATCGACGAGGATACCTATATGACGACGGAAGAGGGCGTCTTCGCGGGAGGCGACGTGGCGCGCGGCCCTGACGAGGTTATCAGGGCCATCTCGGACGGCAAGAACGCCGCGATATCGATCGACCTCTATCTTGGAGGCGAGGGCAAACTCAACAAAGGCCAGGAGATAGATATCCCGCTTCTGGAGGATGACGACGAGATCATCTCCCACGAGCGGTTCGAGAAGGAGATCCTGCCGCTTGAGGATAGACACTCCTTCGAGGAGGTCATCCGCGGCTATCACAAGCTGAACGCAATCGCGGAAGCGATGCGCTGTCTGCACTGCAACAGGAGGTGAGAGGCATGCTGACTCTAACTATCAACGATAAGCAGGTAAGCGTTCCCGAAGGCTGCACCATTATGGAGGCGGCAAAGACAAACGACATCCACATCCCCAGCCTCTGCAATATGGAGGGGATACACAATATCGGCGCCTGCCGCATCTGCGTGGTGGAGGTGGAGGGAGCCAAGACGCTGATGGCCTCCTGTATCACCAAAGCCCGCGAGGGTATGGTCGTCAGGACGAACACCGGGCGCGTGCGCAATGCGCGCAAGGTCCTCTACGAGCTGATGGTCTCCAACCACAACGTGGAATGCCTCAGCTGCAAACGTAACCAATCTTGCGAGATGCAGGAGCTCGGCAGAGTGCTCGGCGTCGAAAACGCCCGCTTCAAGGGCGCTCAGAGCAACAAAAACATCGACGCCTCGATCTCCATCACACGCGACATGAGCAAATGCGTGCTCTGCCGCCGCTGCGTCACAGTCTGCCACGAGAGACAGGGCACGGGCATCATCGGCCCGCAGAACAGGGGCTTCAAGACCGAGATAGCGCCGCCGCTCTGCCAGCCGCTCGGCGCCGTGAACTGCACCTTCTGCGGACAATGCACCGTCGTCTGCCCGGTAGGGGCGCTGAAGGAGACATCCTCGGTGGACGCCGTATGGGAGGCGATCCACGACCCGAAGCGCTGTGTGATCGTACAGACCGCCCCCGCCGTGCGCGCCGCCGTCGGCGAACTCTTCGGCATCCCGGCGGGAACGCCCTGCACCGGCAAGCTGGCCTCCGCCCTCAAAGAGCTCCGCTTCGACCACGTATTCGACACAAACTGGGGCGCCGACCTGACCATAATGGAGGAGGGCACGGAGCTGCTCTCGCGCCTCAAACTCTTTGCGAAGGGCGAGAAAGTCTCCCTGCCGATGGTTACCAGCTGCTCTCCGGGATGGATCAAATATATTGAACATACCTTCCCCGAGATGCTGCCCCATCTGTCCACCTGCAAATCGCCGCACATGATGACCGGCGCGATAATAAAGACCTATTACGCCCAGCGGCTCGGCATCGCCCCGGAGGACATGTTCGTCGTCTCCGTGATGCCCTGCACGGCGAAAAAATTCGAGATAACACGCGCCGAAATGATGAACTACGGCCTGCGGAACGTCGACGCGGTGCTGACGACGAGAGAGCTGGGCGAGATGATAAACTCCGCCGGCATCGACTTCGCCAACCTGCCTGACAGCAAATTCCACGATCCGCTCGGCTTCTCGACGGGCGCGGCCGATATCTTCGGCTTCTCAGGCGGCGTCATGGAGGCCGCGCTGCGCACCGCCTACGAGGTGATCACCGGACGCGAACTTCCGGGAGACAACCTCCACGTTACTCCCATCATCGGCCTGGAGGACGTCAAAGAGGCCTCTATCCTGATAGAGTCGCCGCTGCCTGAATATGCCGGCCTCGACGGCGTGGAGCTGAAAGTGGCGGTCACCAGCGGAACAAAGAACGCAAAGACGCTGATGAAACAGGTCAAGGAGGGAAACTCCCCCTACCATTTCATCGAGGTGATGGGATGCGCCGGCGGCTGCATCGTCGGCGGCGGACAGCCGCGCAACACTGACGGCGAGATCAGGGAAAAACGGCGCGGCGCGCTCCTGTGGGAGGACGAACACAAAAAGCTGCGCAAGAGCCACGAAAATCCGGCGGTCATGGCCATCTACGGCGAGTTCCTGGGAGAGCCGAACGGACCTCTCAGCCACAAACTGCTGCACACTAGCTACGTAAAACGCGGTAAATACAACGAATTCACCGATGAGACGGCGGTCATCGAAATTCCCGTCGACAGCCGCAAGGTCTCCGTCGACTCCCGCGAACGCCAGAACACCATGGACGCGAGGCTCAAAGCCAGCCCCGCCATCCAGCCCAGCGGCGATTCGGAACGCGCGATGGCCCTGGTATCCGAGAATACGCGGCTTAAAAACGAACTGAAAGATTCCAAGGAGACGATCGAGATCCTGCGCAACATCGTCGCCGATTACAGTAATCCCGACCGCTGACAGCGCCACCGCATCCGCGGTATGGGAGACAACAAAAATGGAGAGGCCTCCCCCTCTCCATTTTTTGTCGTCGTAAGCGGCAAAGCCAACTATTCGTCGAAACGGTATCCCACGCCCCTGATCGTGACGATATGTTCGTGATAGGGGCGGATCGCGTTTCTCAGCGTCTTGATATGGGTATCCACCGTCCGGGGGCTCCCAAAAAAATCATCGCCCCAGACGATGTCGATCAGCATCTCGCGCGTATACACCTGCCCGGGGTTACGCGACAGAAGCAGCAGCAAATCATATTCTTTCGGAGTGAGCGGCACGGGAATATCATTAACATAGACCGTACGGGAGCGCGTATCGATATAGAGCCCGAAAAAAATCAGCGCGCGCGGCGGCTTGGCAGGAACGTGCTCACGGCGGCGCAGGATGATATTCATGCGCGCCAGCAGTTCGTCGCCCTCAAAGGGCTTTACAATATAATCCTCCGCGCCCGAACGATAGGCGCTCAGCCGCTCCGGCAGAGCGGAACGCTCGGAGATTATGACCACCGGCACATCTGACATTTTGCATATCTGGCGGCAGACGGTACGGCCGTCCGCGACGGGAAGCATCGCGTCAAGTATGACCAGATGATACACATGGCGGCGGAAGAGCTTTATCGCCGCTATACCGTCCGCCGCGCAGTCGATACTGCCAAACATCTCACTGAAAAGAAGCTTCAGATGAGAACAGACGTCCCGATTACCGTCCGCTATTAAGAGAGATGATCTTTCCATAGTCCGCTCCGCCAATAAGATTAAAATTTCACCCCAAAACGACAATACCCTCCCAGCGAACCGCAGATTACGGCAGACCGGATATTCTTACATGTAAAACAATAAATATTATCTGAAAATTATATATTTCAAAGATATGGCTGTCAATTTTGTGATATTTTTATTAAATTAGATATAATTTTATAATTGATAATATTCCTTCGCGTAAATAAAAAAAGAGCGGGTAATCACCCCGCTCATCAAAACAAAAGATAAAATATCGAACATTACATTTCCGCATCCGGCTTTTCCCGGGGCGAGACCGCCCCGGCCAGCGTTCTGTAAAGCAGCTCGGGCTCTATCGGCTTTGCCAGATGGCCGTTCATGCCGGCCTCTTCGGACTTCCGGCGGTCGTCGTCAAAGGCGTTCGCCGTCATCGCGATGATCGGCACCGCCTTCGCGTCCGCGCGCGGCAGCTCTCGGATCTTTCGCGCCGCCGTCAGGCCGTCCATCTCCGGCATACGGATATCCATCAGCACGGCGTCAAAATAACCCACGGGTGAAGCGGTGAAAGTCTTGACGGCGATCACTCCGTTGGCGGCGGAGATAACGGTCGTCCCCACCTTCGCCAGCAATTTGCGGGCTATCTCAGTGTTGAGAGGATGATCCTCCGCGAGCAGCACACGGCGTCCCTTAAGCGCCTTCACGCCGCCGCGGGCCGCGCATTCCGTCTGCGCCGCGGCCGGTCTCTCATCACCCGCGATCTCCAGCTCCAGATGCAGCAGAATCTCAGTGCCCTTACCCTCTTCGCTCCTTATCTCAAAGCAGCCGCCCATCTTATCAACGATGCTCTTGGAGATCGCGAGCCCCAGCCCCGTGCCGCAGTTCCCGCCCTCGGCGGCGTTCTCCTGCACAAAAGGCTCGAAGAGATGCCTCTGGAACTCCTCGCTCATCCCGATACCGTTATCCCTGACGATAAAGTCACAGCATATACGGTCTCCGCGGACCTCAGCCTCCGGCATCAGGTATTCCACCCTGCCGCCGGGGGGCGTGAACTTCACGGCGTTAGAGAGGAGATTGAGAAATATCTGATTCAGGCGCACCTTGTCAACCCACACGGCGGCAACGGGCCACTTGCTGTCAAAGACGAACTCGACGCCCTTCTGGCGGCAGAGGGGACGTATCATCGCGTCGATCGCGCCCGCGAACTCCTTATATTCATAGCGCGAGGGATAAAGCGCGAACTCGCCGCTCTCGATCTTCGCCATATCAAGCACGTCGTTGATAAGGCCGAGCATGAAATGGCTCGATGAGTTTATCTTGCCGATATAGTCGTCCACCGCCGCCGGATCGCCAAGCGCGTCCTTCAGCAGCACCGTCATGCCCATGATGGCGTTCATCGGCGTGCGCATCTCGTGGCTCATGCGCGCGAGGAACTCGCCCTTGGCGAGGCTCGCCTGCTCCGCGCGTTTAAGCGCCGCCTCGATCTCGTCCTTAGCCCTCTTCTCGGCAGCGACAACTTCGGTGATATCCTGCCGCGTCATTAGAATGATCTGGTTCTCCCTGTCTATGTAAGAATACTTTATCGATTTCCGGCATCTCTCACCGGAACTGTCCCGTATGTCAAAGAGCACCTGATAAACATCGTGTCTCTCCAGACCGGCCATGACATTTGAATATTCCATCTCGCGCAGCGCCCGTTCACGGTCCTCCGGCACGATAAACCGTTTCGTGAACCTGGCGATATCGCCGCTGTAATTCAACCCCTCATAGGCGGGCTGTTCCCCAGAACTGTCGGCGATAAAAAGTATATAACGGTTGTGCCTGCCGTCGAGACGGATGATAGAGTCATAGTCCTGCGCGACGACCATTTTGAAGGTATCGGCGAGCTGTTTCCTCGTCGTAATATCCCGCTCGCAGAAGAAGGCGATGAGATCGCCGCTGTCTGGATGCTTCCTGACGGTGATCTGCATCTCCGCCCATATCAGGCTGCCGTCACGGCCCAGGAATGGCTGCTCAAAGGTGAGCCGGTCGTTGCCGAGTTCAAATTCCCTCGTCAGGCTGCGGTAATCTATCCTGTTCAAAAACTCCGCCTTCGACTCCGCGCTGACAAAGAAGGGCTCCATCTTCTCCACTATTTCGGAGAGCGACATTCCGCTGTGGAAAATGTCAATATCCCGACCGGTCTCAACGAGGTCCTCAACAAGGTCCTTCGTCATGTTTACGCGCATTATCGAGGCATAATCGGCGGCGGATACATCCTTTAGACTGTTAAGCTCATCCTCGTAGCGGCGCGAGAGAAGCTCATACTCATCCTCCGCGCGCAGCTGCGCCTCCTTGAGCTCCGTAATATCGTTATATACGCTCTGATATATCTCATTGCCTTCGACATCCCTTATCCGCTCGACGATGCCGCTGATCCAGAAAACCTTACCGTCATGGCGGACGAAGCGGAGCTCATACGGACTCGACTGCCCCCCTTCCGCCACCCTGTTGAGCATATCGATATACTTGCCCCTGTCGTCGGGGTGGATGCGCGCGTAGGAGGCATACTTTTCCTCCGCTTCGCCGACGCCGTAAATTTCACGGCCGCGGCGGTTCACATAATGGTAAGGTTTGGCGCCGCCGAGGTCGTTTACGGAATACTGCGATATCCCGCAGGGCATCGTATCATAAAGCCTCTGCAAATATTCGGCCTGGCGTTTGAGCTTCTCCTCCGCCGCCTTCTGCGCGGAGATATCCGTATAGCAGACATAGGCCGTCTGGCTGCCGTCCGGCTGAGGAATGGAGATGCCCGTATGATATATCCACCTGTAATCCCCCGTATTTTCATTCCGCAGCCGGTAGGCGCACTCCATACGGAAAGAACCGCCGTATGACTCCGCCATCTTTTCCTTCAGCAGCGCCACGTCGTCGGGGTGGATGTTCTGAAAAATATCTTCGGATATCTTGCGCTTCAGCTCCTCATGCGTCATGCCGAGCATATCGCTGATCGTCGAGTTGACCGCGATGAGGCTCACCTCATCGTCCTTCAGGCGGTAGACGCCGATTCCCGAGGGAATGGAATTTATGATGCGCTCAAGCGATGACCTCTCCGTCTCAAGCCGCTGCTGAAGCCGCTTTGAATCGGTAATGTCGGTCACATACTCAACGGAGGCGTCGCGTCCGTTCCACTCTATGAGCTTGCCCTTCACGGAAAACCAACGGTCCTTGGAGGGCAGATACTGCTCGGCCTCAAAGAAGCTGCCCTTCGTCAGCAGCGGCACATGGCAGAAGGCGCAGGGGGCCTCCCTGTGCATCATATACTCGTAGCAGCTGCGCCCGACAAAATCGCCCTCGGCATTGCCTGAAAATTCAGCGGCGGCCCTGTTAGCGTACAGCACCTCACGCGTCTTTAGGTCACTGACCTGAATAATCGTGTTGTTTTCATTAAGGATGTCGCGGTAAAGCTCCGTCTCTTTGGAGATGTTGTGAAAAACAGCGTGCATCAGCGGAAAGCCGTCGGCCTCGCCGATCTTTTTCCCCTGCAGATGCACCCATACCAGACTGCCGCTGGCGTGCTGCTTTCTAAAGGTGACGTCTATCGGCGTATCATTCGCCAGCCCCTCCCGAATGGCGGCGAGAACGCGTTCAACATCGCCGCTGTAGACCATCTCCGCCGCGTCCCGCTTTATCAGCTCGTGGTACTCCTCCACCGTGTGGCCGGAGAGAGAGGGGACGCCGTCGGAAAAATAGACGGTGTCAAAGCGGTCCGACACCTTATAGATGGCGACGCCTCCGGGGATGGCGTTCAATATATTTTCCATCTTCTTTTTACCCAAACGAAGCTGCTCCTGCGCCTCCACCATATCGGAGACGTCTAGGCATAGACATATCACCGCCGGCCTGCCGTTACCGGCGGTGACCCTTCTGCCGTTTTCACGGACCCAGACAAAGCCGCCGTCTCTTTTCAGCATGCGGTATGGAGCGAGCATATACTCGCAGGAAGATTCAAGCTGCGCAAAGAGCGAGCCCATCACCGCCCCGCGGTCGTCGGGATGCACACAGTTCGCAATGCTGCCGCCCGTGGCCTCGATAAACTCCTCCTTCGTGCCGTAGCCCAGATACTTGAGCATCTGTTCGCTCATAAAATAAAACGGCACCTCCGGCCTGTCTATATAACCGCCGAAGAGCCCTCCGCGCAGCGAGCTGTTAAGAAAATCGTAGAGCAGCTTTGGCTCGTATTCATTCGTATATTCTGAGGGAGAAGATTTGTCCTTACTTTTGCGCGGACTGTCAAAAGACATATGCAGAGAACGTATCTTCAGTCCGCCGTCTTCGGGAAGACAGCTTACCGAGACGCGGCAGGGCACATGCAGAGCCCCCGCCGCCGGCAGCAGCCTCGCGCCCGCCGTTCCGAATTCGCCCGAGAGGGCCTCGTCCTCGTCGGAAAACTCCAGCGCGCGGGAGAGAGGGTGGGCGGCGATCTCCCGTTCCAGACAGCCCCGCGCCTCCTCTATACTATGGATATCTCCGCCATCGGCGGTCCCATACCAGTGTATATCTTTACTGAGATAGTCCAGCGAGCCGCCGATATCCCCGCGGCAAAAAACATTCACGCAAAAACGTTTCAGCAGGGCCAGTGGGGAGATATATGTTTGTCCATCCATCGCTACAGGCTCCTTTTTCCGGGTATATACAGCGCCTGAGCAATATACGGAGGCCGCTGGCATAAATATTATTTATAACAACTTTGCGCAGATAACACCTCCGTAAGTATAGCAAACGTACCACGGCAAAACAATAAAGGCCGGGACAAACGCGTCGGCAATAAATCGGGCAGGGAAAGCGGTAAATTACGATTTATATTTTCTTTGGTTTGTCATGCCGGGCTTGACCCGGCATCCAGCGGCGTCCGGTTATGTTCTTGTCCTGCGAAGCGCAAAAACATGGCAAAGCCGCTTGACAAATCACAAACATAAACTATATTGTGTATCATAGGTATTTTTACCTATTATTCTATTTCGTATTTTCAGTATTTTAAATCATATTGAAAAGGAGCCTGATACCTTATGTCGTCACACAACGCTAATCAACACCTATCAACATTTAACTTTGATGCACCCCCCCCAAGTGAGTTTATTAAGGTTCACAAATAAACTTGTACTCCCGCTAACTCTCTTTTTACTAACCCTCTTTATCCTCGCTTCGCCCCAGTATGCCTGCGCCCTGACGCAGGAGGGCGGCGTCTATCAGATCGCCACTTCGGCGGACCTCATCGAATTCAACGAAAGAATCAACGGCATCAAGGGCGAACCTATACCGCTCTCCGCCGACGCGCTGCTCACCGCCGACATCGACCTCGCGGACGCGAACGGCAAACTCATGGACTGGACGCCCATCAGCGGCGACTACGACACCCCCTACACCGGCACCTTCGACGGCGCGGGCCATTCCGTCAAAGGCTATGAGATAACGAAAACGGTCGGAGACGGCCACGCCGGCTTCTTCTGCTATATCGGCGAAAAAGACGGCAAAAAAGGCGTCGTGCGCGGACTCACCGTAGAGGGCGGGGTGAATATCACCTCCGCCACAGGCACCACCGTCAATGCCGGCGCTGTCGCCGGCTTGAACGACGGCACGATAGAAGACTGCCGGAGCGCCGCCGCCGTTATCGTCTCTACGGACCTTTACTTCAACCACGCGGGTGGCATCGCGGGACAGAACACGCTCAGCGGAACTATCACAAGCTGCCTCAACGACGGCCCCGTCGCCGCCAAGGGCGACGGGCAATCCTCATCCAACTACGCAGGCGGCATCGTTGGAATAAATGGCGGCACGATATATAACTGCGCCAGCCGCGCCACCGCCCCAACCTCCGCCTCTGACGGCGAGCAAAACTTTGCGGGCGGCATCGCGGCACAGAGCAGCGGCAAAGTATACAACTGCGCAAACCTCGGAGGGGTCTCCATCTCGGCAATTGAGACAAATGATAACCAACCCAACTACGCTGGCGGCATCGTGGGAAATACCTCGGGCAGCAGCGGCGGCGGGACTCCGGAGATAGGCAGCTGTGCCAATAGAGGCCGTGTCACCCTCGCCGTCAGCGGTGAAGTCCAACTCGACGCATTCAGAGGCGGCGTGCTCGGCAAAGACACCGGCGGAAATGCCACGATAGAAAACTGCGCCTGGCTGGAAGGAACGGCCGAACATGGCGTCGGCAGCGGTACTGGTACGGATAACACGAAAAAACTTGACGAAAACGCGATGAAAAATGCCGTCACCACCCTCACCGCGCAGACCGACAAGCGCCGTATCCCCGTCAACGGCGGTTCGACGACAATCCCGCTCATCACCCTCCCCGGAACTCCGGCAGACTCCCAAAATGTTAGAAGGTTGAGGGCGAGTACCAGCAGCGATATCATCACCGTCGGCACGATCGGCGACAGCCAGGTAAAGGTCACCGCCAAGGACAAGACTGGAGACGCCGCCGTGGCGCTCTCCGCCGACCTCTACGCGAGCGACTTCGAGCATCCCAAGAATATTATTCTTCCTCCGCCCCCGCTAACCTGCTCCTTCACGCGCGCCATCGAGGTTGTGGAACCCATCCACGTCACCGGCGTGGAGATGACATCGAGCAAGGACGTCACACTCAAAGGTTTCGGCGATACGGCACAGCTCTCGGCCCACGTGATACCGGACGAGGCTACGAACACGAAAATCGTCTGGAGCAGCAGCGCCCCCGGCATCGCCGAGGTAGACGAGAACGGCAAAGTGACCTCAAAGAGCCCCGGCACAGCCACAATATGGGCCGCCGCCTCTGAGAACCAAAGCATCTCCGACGACTGCAGAGTGACCGTCAGCGAGGAAAAGACACTGAGCATCTTACTCAATATCGAGGATTCCAAGGATGGCAAAAAATCACTCTATGCAGGAGAACAGTTCACAGCCTCCGCACTATTCCTCCCCGCCAACGCCACAAACAGGAAGTTAGATTGGCTCATAGGAGACTCCTCCGTCATCTCGCTCGACAGGGTGGAAGAGATAGAGAAGGGCGAAGCGGCGACCTTCACGGCGCTCAAGGCCGGCGAAACCACCACCGTCAACGTCAAGACTGAGGACGGCAGCGTCGAAGGCAGGCCAACGCTTGAGATCACCGTGCTCAAACCGGCGGTCTGGGTCACCGGCATTGAGCTCTCAAAGGGGGCGGCGCAGCTGGAAACGGGAGAGCACGAGAAACTAACCGCCACCCTCTTCCCGGCGGACGCCAGTGACAAAAGAGTCGAATGGAAGAGCAGCGACGAGAATGTCGCCTCCGTCGGCGAAAATGGCGAGGTCGTCGCCCATAACCCCGGCCAGGCCGTCGTCACCGCCAAAGCCATCGGCGCGGAAGAGGGTACGACCGTGGCCGCAGGCTGCTTCGTCACCGTCACCGCCTCCCCCATACGGGTGCAGTCGGTGAAGATTTCGCTCGAGCCCGGCGACAAAGCCGTGAAAATCAAACCCGACAAGACATACCAACTCACAGCCACGGTACTGCCAAGAGACGCGACCAATAAGGGCGTTAGCTGGAAGAGCAGCGACGAAAAGATCGCCACCGTGGACGCCGACGGCAAAGTAACAACTGTCAGTATCGGCAATGCCACAATCACCGTCACGACCGACGACGGCGGAAAAGAGGCCAGCACCAGCGTGATGGTATCTCCAGACCCAGTCTTAGGAGACATGATTGGCACAGTAGTCCACAACGGCTGCTCCGCGGGCGTAGGTGCGATGGCGCTCTTCGCGCTGATCCCGCTGCTCCTGAAAAAGAGACGGCCAGCGAAATAGACAAAAACAGGGCATAAAGAAAAATAGGAACGGGCCGCGGATATTCTTTCGCGGCCCCTATCCACAGTATGTGATACACAGCTTCACAAGATAGAAAGGAGGGCGATAGATTATGTCGCCGTGTGAGAGCCGTCAGCAATTGAAATTATTTAACTTTGACTCACCCCCCCATAAATTTACCCATGTTCATTTAAGCAGCCGCGCGCGGCTGCTGCTCCTCTTTGTTTTGACCCTCTTCATCCTCGCCGCCCCCGGACCGGCACGCGCCGAACTGAAACAGGACGAGGACGGCTATTATATCATCGCCACCTCCAAAGACCTCTGTGACTTCCGCGACGGCGTAAACAGCGGCGACCTCGTCTCCGCCAAAGCACGCCTCACCGCCGACATCGACCTCACCGACATGGATGGCAAGGCTATGGAGTGGACGCCCATCGGCAAAGCAAACAACAGCTACACCGGCACCTTCGACGGCGCGGGCCATACCGTCAAGGGCTACCGGATAACGACACGAACCGCCTTCATGGGGTTCTTCGGTGTCGTCGGCAGCGAGGGCGACGGCATGGTGCGTGGGCTCACCGTCAGCGGCGATATTAATATCACCGATACGGGCGGCGATGGTGCCCAGGCGGGCGGCGTCGCGGGAAGATGCTACGGCACGATAGAGGACTGCGTAAACGCCGGCCCCTTGATTACCAGAACAGATAGCATCACCATGGGCGGCATAGTTGGAGGCTGCAAATACAGCAGGATATCAAACTGCGTAAACAGCGGCGATATTACCAGCAACATACGAGCTGGCGGCATCGCAGGAAACATCGAATTATCCACGATGTCAAACTGCATCAACAGCGGCAATATTACCGGCAACAGACAAGCTGGCGGCATCGCGGCACACACACAAAGCAGTGGCACGATATCAAACTGCCTCAACTGCGGCGATATCGCCGGCGGCGGATACTCCGGCGGCGTCGTGGGAAACAACGGCGGCGGCACGATATCAAACTGCGGCTGGCTGAAAACGAATGAAATCAATAAAGATATCAACGGTGTAGGAAATGGCAGTGACGAAGGCACCTTCATACTCAACGATGAGGATAAGGTAGACAAAAGCGTCGCCGCACTCAGCGCCGCACTCACAAGTTACGCCCTCAATAACGGAGAGACGGCGGATATCAGCCTCTCCACCCTGTTTGGAGACCCGAACAAATTCGGCGATTACGTGACCAGCATCGACGTGGCGGTATCCGACACCGATATACTCTCCGCCGACGTCGACCAGACAAGCGGAAAAATCCGGCTCACCGCTAAGGCCAAGGGCGGTACAAAGCGGACCGCCGCCGCCATAACCCTATCCGCAAACCTTGACCCGACGGATTCCAGTGATACAAATAATCTGCCGCCGTTAGGCGAATCTACACAGTTGAAATTCACCTTCGGCGTCACGGTCACAAATACGACAAAGGTCAGCGGCGTCGCCATCACAAGCCACGATATCAACATCTATAAGGGCGAAGGGGCGCGGCTCACAGCCACCGTGGAGCCTCCCGAAGCGGCCAACCTGAAGGTCTTCTGGTCTAGCGGCGACTCCGACGTCGTCTCGATCGACAAGGAGTCGGGCGAAATGCGGGCAATCGCCGTGGGCAGCGCCGATATAACCGTGACCACCGAAGATACCGACGATGACGGGCGACAGCGCACGGATACCCGCACGGTGACGGTCAAGCCCGTAAACGCCTCCTCCGTCGACATTTCGCAAAAGAGCTTATCCATCGACATGAACGACGAGGTACGGACATACGAACTCACGGCCACCGTCTCCCCCGATAACGCCGACTACGGCCAGGTTGACTGGACGAGTTCAAACGAGGAGGTCGCCACTGTGTCGCCTGACAAGAGCGACGCGAAGGCACTAACAGCATACGTCACGCCGGTCGGCAAAGGCGAGACGAAGATCACGGCGAGCGTCGGCGATCTGACGAGCGTTCCCTGCGTTGTCACCGTCATCCCCGTCTGGGCCGAGAGCGTAACGGTCTCGCCCGACCTGCTCACGCTTGAGGCGGGCAAAAGCGCGAAACTCTCCGCTCTGGTCGGCCCGGAGAAGGCCACCGACAAGAGCGTAAGATGGAAGAGCGACGACGAAAATATCGCCGCCGTCAGCGAAAACGGCGAGGTCTTCGCCCATAATCCGGGCGGCCCCGTCCTCATCACCGCCACCGCGAGCGGCGCAAAGGATGACGCTAATGTAAGCGCCTCCTGCTCCCTCACCGTCACCGCTCCCCCGGTGCCGGTAGAATCGGTGAAGATATCCCCCGAGGGCGCGACGCTGAAGATCGGCGATACCATCCGGTTCACCGCCGAAATACTGCCGGCCAACGCCGACAATAAGGGCGTCACCTGGAAGAGCAGTGACGAGAAGATCGCCTCCGTGGACGCTAACGGCAAAGTTACCGCCCTCGCGGTCGGCTTCGCCACCATCACCGTCACGACCGACGACGGTCTTAAGACCACCGAGGCCACCGTCTCCGTTAACAGGGTCTACACCAGCGGCAGCGGCTGCGCCGCGGGCGTGGGAGCGCTGGCGCTCTTCGCGCTGATACCGCTCTGGATGAGAAGAAGGAAAAGGTAATACAGGATTAAAAGACAGGATAAAGTAAGAAAAAAGGACAGATAAAAGCCAATGAAAAGGGCGCGGGGCAAAAGAGCCGCGCCCTTTTCATACGTACAGCCCGCTGCGCAAAACCCAAACCCCAAAGCCGCTGGTCCCCGGGTCAAGCCCGGGGAGACGGAATAAAGGCAAGACGTTATTTATATATTGGCAGGAAAAGGATAAATAGTGATTTAGCTTCGACAGGGTAAACGATAAATTGCGATTTTGCCTTTATGTTGTCATTCCGGGCTTGACCCGGAATCCAGGGGCTTGGGGTTTTGTTTTTCAGCATGACGTGGGATCAGCCCCAGGGCCGCTGGTCTCCGGCTCAGAGGCCGGAGAGACAGGACAAGGGCAAACGGCGTAATAGTTTCAATATGCTAAACGATAAATTGCGGTTTACCAAAGATTTTGGCGCCCTCTCCGAGGGAGCTCCCCGCGATGAACAGAGTCCCGAAAACCGCACAGCGCTATAAAAGCTCCCAAGGGTATCAAAAATTTATTCAATAAAGAGACTTCGATATTGCATCGGAGCCTTTTTCAATTTTATCTGTATCCTGTCGTTATTATAATACCTTATATATTCGTCTATGGCATCTTTGGCCTCCTCGTAGTTCTCCCATTTTACTCGGTTGACGAGTTCTGATTTAATGTGACTAAAGAAGTTTTCTGCACATGCATTATCCAAACAATTTCCTTTCCTTGACATTGAGACCTTGAGTCCGTATCTTTGTGTCAGGTTGAAATATGCATGGCTTGTATATTGAAACCCCTGGTCGCTGTGGAGGATTGGTCCATCAGCGACCACCTTATTATTATTTTCAAATGCTTTCTTCAATGTATCGGTTACTAACTTAATATTATTATTACGACTGATTTGATATCCCTGTATGGAATTATCAAAGAGATCTTTTATCATGGAGAGGAATATATTACCCTTTTTTGTTCGTATATATGTGATATCAGTAACCAGTTTCTGGTTTGGTCTGTCGGAACGAAATTCTCTGTTCAGGATATTCTCATAGCTGTGGATATTTCCTGACATCACTTTAAACTTTTTCTTTTTTCTTATTTCCGCTTGAAGTCCCGCTTTTTTCATAACACGCCTTACCCTCTTATTGTTTACATGAATGCCAATGAAGTTGTTGAGCCACAGAGTCATTCGCCTGTACCCATAAGTGTTTTTGTTGATATCCTGTCCCGTTCTTATTGCTTCTATGAGAGGACCGTCTTTATCTTCCATTCCACGCCGCTTTAGCCAACTGTAGTATGCAGAGCGTGATACGGACAAAAATCTACACATTCCACAGACAGAATGTTTTGTTGAAAATTCAAAAATGATTCTGTATTTAATATTTCTTTCTATCACCACCTTTGCAGCTCTAAGGCTTTTTTTAATACGTCGACCTGCATTTCCAGCTCTTTGATCTTTTCTATGCTATTTGTAACTTCCAATTTCTTATCTGGACAGTCACGTTTTGAACTAGAAATATCCCCTTGTTCGATAAATTCCTTACACCATCGTCTTAAAAGAGAGGGACTTGAAATGTTAAAAGATGAGGTAACATCTACCATAGTACGTCCCTCTTCTAAATGAGCCGAAACAGCTTCAAGTTTTACAGCCTTGCTGTAGGTTCTTTTTTTCCTTGTATCATCCAGTAAGTCCTTCTGTCCGCTCTTATATAAAGATATCCATGTTTTAATAGAATCAGGACTAACACCAAGTTCTTCAGCAATCCGCCTTCGTGGAATTCCCTGTTTGTGCATCTCAATTGCTCTTATTCTTTCTTCCGTTTTACGTTTACGCATAGAAGATCCCCCTTTATATGTATTTAGTTTTATTATAATCCAGGGGCTTTATTTGGCTGTCCGATTTTCGGGATGCTGTTCACGAAGCGGGGTGAGGGAGAGTTGACCTTAGGTTCTCCCGCAGCTTTTGCCGCGGGCTCTGTTTGGCGCGGTTTCCGCGCTAAACAGAGAAACACTCCTTCCGTCTCGCCGCAAAAGCGGCGGCGATCCACCTTCCTCAGAGAGGAAGGCTTTAAGAAAAAACCGCTGTTTATCATCGATATGGTAAAAGCTAAACCGTAATTTACCTCTTTCAATACCCGAAGAAAATCGGCGTTTATAAGCAGAGAACAAAAACTCTGATTTTGTCTTTTGCGCGATAGGTGAGACAGAAAATCTTTTTACTTTCGTCGTCGAACCTAGTTCTCCCACTGATCGTTTAGTCTGTTCATCTGACATACAGATAACAAAATACCCCCATTTTATATCCCCCATCCCAAAGACAGAGGGTGAGTCTCTACCGGCAGGCGTTAAAAAACCTAAAATTTCCATTTATTTTTAAGCATAAATTTTTAGTTGTGAAAGGGGCGCTATAATTGTTGGGATGAATAAAAATTTTTTAAATAACCATTTACCTTTTTACTAGTGACTAAAATTATGATATGGTGCAGATGTTAGAAATTTCACATTACGGAAAGGTCGTGCTATCTTATGAGTGGGAACAAAGTTAGCTGGCTCAATGTGGTAAAGTTCGCGGGTGCGTTTATCGCGTTCTTGATCGGCGCCGGTTTCGCAACAGGGCAGGAAGTTTTCCAGTATTTCGCCGCTTATGGTTACGAGGGCTTCTTGGTCGGACTCTTCGTTCTTATCTGTTTCGTCTACGTCGGCGGGGATTTTATCGTCGCGGGTTTCAACGAGCATTTTCAAAACACGAATGACATTTACCGTTACTACTGCGGCAAGTACATCGGAGGCTTTTACGACTATTTCTCGATCGCCTTCATCTACATGTCGTATATCGTCATGCTCGGCGGCGCCGGCGCGACGGTCAACCAGTATTATCACCTTTCGCCGGTCGTCGGCGCCATCCTCATGATGGTCCTCTCAGTGGGAACCGTCGTCTTCGGCCTCGGCAAAATAGTTGACGTCATCGGCTCTATCGGCCCCCTGATCGTCATTATCGCCATCGGCGTCGGACTCGCGGCCATCGTCACAAACCCAGGCGGCATCGCCGAGGGCGCGCGGCTGATCGCCTCGGGAGAGCTTGATATCACAAGGGTCGGCAGCAACTGGTTCATGTCGGGTACCTCATACGTAGGCTTCTGTATGCTCTGGCTCGCGGCCTTCCTCGCGGCGATGGGCACGAAAGCCAACAGCAAGAAAGAGGCCGTCATCGGCACCACGCTGGGCGCCCTTGGCTTTGTGTTAGGCGCGATCATCCTCATGCTCGGTCTTCTCTCAAGCCTGCAGGATCTCTATACCTCAGACATCCCTTCGCTCATCATCGCTGAAAAGATTTGGCCGCCCCTTGCCACGGTCTTTTCGGTCATAATCATCGCCGGTATCTACACGACGGCCGTCCCCCTTCTCTGGTCGGTCTCGGCGAGGTTCGCGCAGGAAAAGACGACAAAGTTTTACGGGCTCACAGCCGGACTCGCGGTGGTCGCCTGTTTCGTCGCCCTCGAGCTGCCCTTCCGTAAGATCGTCAACGTTATCTACGGAGTAAACGGCTACGTCGGCATCCTCCTGATCTTCTTCATGCTCGCCAAGACCTGCGGCATAACGAAAAAACTCGCAAAGCAGAAGTAACAGCTGATATATCTAAAAAATGTAAAAAGACGGGAGGAGCGATGCTCTTCCCGCCTTTTTGTGTGCCGGCACAGCTAAAAGAAAAATTTTTAGTCGTTTGAACATTAAAACACAAAGACTTTTTTGCCTTTATCATTTATAATATACGCCATTGCAGGTAAAAAACTTAATAAAGATGGGTGAATCGCCAAATATATAATAAATGACATATAGCTCTGAATCAACGGTTTAACTTTATACGCTTAAACTGCAAAATATTCGATGATTCTGTAATGGGAGGGTTTTTCCCAATTTTTTTAGTAACCATCGTTGTGAAAAATTTAACTTAAGTCTTGAAGGGACAGTGGTGTTGATATGAATAGAGAAAAGGTCAGTTGGTCCAATGTAATTAAGTTCGCGGGAGCGTTTATCGCCTTTCTTATCGGTTCCGGTTTCGCAACGGGACAGGAGATACTCCAATATTTCACAGCCTATGGCATGAAGGGGCTGCTGGCGGGGCTCTTCACCCTCGTCTGCCTCGTCTATGTCGGCGGGGATTTCATCGTCACCGGCTTTCGCGAGCGTTTCTCAAATACCAACGACATTTACAGATATTACTGCGGTAAGTATATCGGCGGCTTCTATGACTATTTCGCCATCGCCTTTCTCTATATGTCATACATCGTCATGGTGGCCGGCGCCGGCGCGACCCTCGCGCAGTATTACGGACTGCCGACATTCGTCGGCTGTATCGGAATGGCCTTCGTCTCCGCCTTCACCGTCACCTTCGGCCTTGGCAGGATCGTCGACGTTATCGGGACTATCGGCCCCGCGATCGTCCTGTTCGCGATCGGCATCGGCCTGGCCGCCATTTTCAAAAATCCCGAGGGCATCGTCCGCGGAGCGCAGATGATAGAGGCCGCGGAGGTCGAGATGACGAAGGTTGGCACAAACTGGTTCACCTCCGGCATGTCCTATGTGGGCTTTTCAATGCTCTGGCTCGCCGCCTTTCTCGCGGCGATGGGACAGAAGGCGAACTCCGCGAAGGAGGCCGTCATCGGCACGACGCTCGGCGCGACCGGCTTTGTCGTCGGGATCATCATTATGATGCTCGGCCTGCTCGCCAATCTTGATGCCGTCGCGATGACGGATATCCCCTCGCTTATTCTCGCGGAGAGGATTTATCCGCCGATCGCCACCGTCTTCTCCCTCATCATCATGGGCGGCATCTACACCACCTCCGTGCCGCTTCTCTGGTCCGTCTCGGCCCGCTTCTCGCAGGAGAAGACACGCAAATTTTATCTGCTCACGGTCGGGCTAGCCGTCTCCGGGTGCGTCGTCGGCCTGCTGCTCCCCTTTCAGCGTATCGTCAATATCATCTACGGCATCAACGGCTACGTCGGCATCATGCTGATCCTCTTCATGATCGTGACGACGGTCAGGAACATGAAAAAAGCCGCCTAAGGACAAAACCTCAGCTATAACAACATGCAAAGGAGCCCGGCGCAAAATTTGTGCGCCGGGCTCCTCTTTATTCAATTTTGCCGGTTACCGTAACCGGGCCGTTTAATGTTCCGCGCTAGAAACACTCGTAGAAGTTACGCAGCGTCCAATAGAAGATGTGCGGCTGCTCGAGATATGAGGTCTGGGAGGCGTCGGGGATGACGGCCATGCGTGAACCAGGTATCAGCGAGCGGTAGTATTCGCAGCTCTGCTGGCGAACCTGGTCGAACTCTCCGCATATCAGCAGCACCGCGATCTTGATATTGTGCAGTTTATCGGTGATGTCGATATCTTTCAGGATACCCTCGCAGGTGAATTCGCTGGGGCCCCACATGTGGCGGTAGACCCTCATGCCGGAGGCCGTCTTCGGCTTGAGCGGCGTCGCCCGGTGGCCCGCGCGGTTAACGGTCGAGAGGCGGTAGCGGAAGTTATCGTTGTATTTTTTGATGATCTCCTGGTAGTAGCGCCCGTCGAAATGATGCTCCCTCTCGCACTGCTCCACCGCCTCGAGATAGTCTCCACCAAGCTCGGCGAGGCGCTGCTTCGCGTCGGCGATCCAGATTTTAGTGCTGATAAGCGGACTTATCATCGTGATGGATATTACGGGCGAGGGGCTGACGCGCAGCACATGCTCGGCGGCGAGGTAGGCGCCCCATGAACGTCCAATAAGGTGGAGCTTGGGAGCTCCAATGGCGGCGATTAGGCTGCCCAGCGACTCTATATACCGCTCGGGCGTCCACAGGGATTCCTCTCCCGTATGCGAACGTTCGTCACAGCCCAGCTGGTTGTAGAGATAAACCGTGCGGTCCTCGGCAAGCATCTCCGCCATTGGCCGGAAGGATTCAATGTTGCCCCCCGGCCCTCCGTGGATATAGAGGACGGGAATATTTTGGCTATTCTCCGCACCATAGATGTTAAGGCTGATAAACCCTCCGGGGACATTGATGTACTCAGTCTTCATACTGACAGCCATTACTATCGCCTCCTTGTTTTACCTTCGCTCCGTTTTTGGGAAACCGCCGATTATGCGCGCCGTCAAAAAAGGCAAACTGCGTTTTATTACAGGAACCAGAGATATCCCCTCTCGCGGGGGACTCCATCTAAACCGGCGGCACGGGCGTATAGGAACTGAAAAACATCATCCTAATTCTTTGGACAAGATAATTATAGCACAATATTCTGACAATATTAAGTCAAAAATAGATGAATTTACGGTAAATAAGAGGGGTTATCGTCCGTTTCAGCGGTATTTTTCAAGGATTTTGGAGCGTTTGATGTATAAGATCAAGGGTATGCCGATCGCGTAGCAGATGACCGCCTGGCTAACGCCTATGTAGAGCATGGAGAGGAGCATCGGCGTGGCGGAGAGCACGGCGATATAGGCGCCCACGACAACGGCGTTGACGACGACCGGCGGCAGGGCCGCGAGCCAAACGTTCGGCATTTTCGCCGTCATCCAGGCGGCGGCAAGGGTCGCCGCGCTGCCGAGGACGATATCGGTCAATCCGAAGCCGCCGAGCATATTTGAGACCAGGCAGCCGATAAAGAGGCCCGGAACCGCCTCCGGCAGACAGAAGGGCAGCAGCGTCAGCGCCTCGGAGACCCTAAACTGGACGGGTCCGAATGATATCGGCGCCAAGACGAAGGTGATTCCCGTATAGAGGGCGGCGATCAGGGCGGAGAGCGCTATTCTGTGCGTGGTAAAGAATCTTTTATTTTCCATGGGGTGTATTATACTACAAAAAGAGAGGAGGGCGTCGAAATGGAGGGTCCGATCAGAAAGATAGAGATAATCAGGGTCAATTCCGCGGATGAACCGCTCGCCGCGGAGGACGAGCTGCTCTCGGAGAGGGCGGTATCCCTTTATATAGACGGGAGATATGACGGCTCCGCGGTGATCTCCGCCGGGGGCGAAGAGCTGTGGGCGGCGGGAAATATGCGCTGCCGCGGCCTAATATCATCTTATGGCGATATCGAAAAAATCTCGTCCGGCGGATGCCGGGTGGAGGTCACTCTCAAAAGAAGGCCGCCCGAGGCCGATTTCAGGCCGCTGACAATGGAGTGGAGCGTCGGCGCGTCTCTCGTGCGACAGAAGATCGCCGAGCTCGCGGAGGCGGAGCTCTACCGCCGCACTGGCTGCCTCCACGTGGCGCTGCTCTCCTCCGTACGGGGAGAGACGCTCTTTTCCGCCGAGGATATCAGCCGCCACAACGCAGTGGACAAGGCCGTCGGCTGGCTTCTGAGCAGCGGCATCGATGCGGGTTCGTCGCTGCTTTTTATCTCGGGGCGCATGCCGGAGGACATGGTCCAAAAGGCCGTCAGCGCCGGTATTCCCTTCATCGCGAGCGTCTCCGCCCCCACGGCCGACGCCGTAGCCGCGGCGCGCGCGGCTAACATCACGATGATCGGTTTCGCGCGCGGCGGCGCTTTTAATATTTACAGCGCCGCCGGCAGGGTCGTTTTACGGGAAAAAGAGCTATAATAGCAAAATGCACGAAAGATGCAGTAAGAGAACATTGAACGGAGGAACGATATTGAACACGACGATTCTTGGCGCGGGCAGCTTCGGTACCGCCATGGCGGTACACCTGACCTCCCTTGGCCATAATGTAAAGATGTGGACGATCGACGCCGAGCAGGCGGAGATTATGAACAGGGAACATAGGAATAATTTCTGTTTCTTCGACACGGCGCTGCCGGATAAGATCGCGGCGACCATCGACCTGCGGGAGGCCCTTGACTTCTCCGACCGGTATATAATGGCGATACCGACACAGTTTGAACGGGAGGTCTGCGGCAAGATAGCGGCGCTCTCCCCCGCACCGGGACATATGCTGAACCTGGCAAAGGGCATCGAGATATCGACGGGCAGTCTGCTCCATAAGGTACACGAAGAGCTGTGCCCCAATATGGTCTATTCCGCGCTCTCCGGACCGAGCCACGCGGAAGAGGTGCTCATCGACTGCCCGACGACCGTCGCTCTCGCCTCCAAAGACGAGGCTGAGGCCAGGTCATGGCAGGAGCTGCTCAACGGCGGGAACTTCCGCGTCTATACGAGCACGGACGTTATCGGCCTTGAGGTCGGCGGCGCGACTAAGAATATATACGCGATCGCGGCCGGCATCTCAAAGGCTCTCCAGCTCGGCGACAACGCCCTCGCGGCGCTCGCCTCGCGCGGACTGGCCGAGATAATGCGCTTCGGCGCGAAGCTCGGCGCTTCGCCGCTCACACTCTCGGGACTCGCGGGCGTCGGCGACCTCATGGTCACCTGCTACAGCATGCATTCGCGCAACTTCCGTCTCGGCCTCGCCGTCGGCAGCGGCATGAGCATGGACGAGGCGGTGGAGGAGCTGGGACAGGTCGCCGAGGGAGCCTACACGGTACGCGCCGTCGTCGAAAACAGCAAAAAATTTGACGTCGAGATGCCCCTCGCCGACGCGGTTTACCGCGTGCTCTACAAGGATGAGGATCCACACGAGCTGCTGAAGGAGCTCTTCGCAAGGCCGGTAAAACCGGAGATGCGGCTGTAGTCCGCGGGCAAAATACGGAACACAGGCTGTAAAAAGGGAAAAGAGATGAGGAGGGATAAGCCCTCCTCATTTTTTGTATACGGCGCGCCCCTTTATCCCACGCGGCAGGCGTTCGGCGAATCCGCCCTTCGTTTCACGGCGGCGGCAATCAGAGCCGTCGTCATCTGCGAGGCAGGCATCGCGAGCCAGACGCCGGTCAGTCCGAGAAAGGCGGGCAGCAGCAACAGGAACACCAGCAGAAGGAGCGGCTCGGCGTAGACGAGGATATATGAGAGCAGGCTCTCATCCGTCGCGTAAAAACCGGCGGCGGTGATACGGGTATAGGCCAGAAAGAGGACTCCGGCGAGAAAGAGCGGCAGCGTCTCGCCAACGCCGAGGCTCACCGGCGGCGACGCTCCGAAGAGGCCGCCTATCCGCCAGCGCGTCAGAAAGAGAAGGCAGACTGATAAGAGGCTGAGCGCCCCCGCGGTCGCATAGGCCAGCCGGCAGGTGCGTTTCATATCGGCCCGCCGCCCCCTGCCGTAGTAGCGGCTGATCATCGGCTGGCAGCCGTCGCCTATCCCCTGCAGCAGCAGATAGACGATGGTAACTATATATCCTACGCAGGCGTAGCAGGCGACCGCCCCCTCCCCGCCGTAGAGGACGGCGAAGCGGTTCATGAGGATCATCCCGATCATGGGAGAAAAGGTTATTCCGAATGGCGCAAGGGATATCTTCAATATCGCCGAGAACAGATGCAATATGCGCCGCGCCGGGGGAAGGGAGAGCGGATATCTCTTTGCGGCAAAATAGAGGACCGCGCCAAGCGCCGTCACCGCCTGACCGATCACCGTAGCCGCCGCCGCGCCCGCCATGCCCCAGCCAAAGACCATGATAAAGAGCCAGTCCAGGATGATATTGGCGATAAAACCGGCGGACATGGCGAACATCGCACAAAGAGAACCGCCCATATTCCTTATCAGCGGGATAAGCCCCGTTCCAAAGACCTGGAACAGAGCGCCCGCGGCGATAAATATCAGATATTCCATGCCGAGCGTGAGCGTCGCCCCCTCCGCGCCGAGAGCCTCGAGCAGCGGCCCGGCCAGGACAAAAAAGATGAGGGAGAGCAGCGCGCCGCAGAGCAGCAGCAGAAGGAGCGCGGAGCTGAAATAGTGCCGCTCCCCCTCGGCGTCCCCCTGAGCGCCGCAGATGGCGAAGCGGATCGCGCCGCCCATGCCGATTCCCGTGCCCGCGGCCTGCAAAAGCGCGGTGACGGGGAAAGCGAAGTTGATCGCCGCTAGCCCCGCGTCGCCGATGCTGTTGCCGACAAAAAAGCCGTCTACTACGGCGTAGACGCCGGATAGGGCGAAGGCCGCGAGAGAGGGCAGCACATAAGAAAAAAATTCTCTGGCGTTCTTCATCTTTTCTCCGGCAGCCCCTCGCGGAAATACGCGGCAAAACGGGCCATACCGTCAATCAGACCGGCGCGTCCGGCCGCTCCCATTCTCTCCATCACATGCAGCTCCAGCTCCAGGAGTTCGGGGATGATGGCGGCGGCCAGCGCCTCGCCCTCCGGCGTAAGGTGTATCAGCTTATTCCTCCGGTCCGACTTCAGGTGAGAAAACTCTATCAGCCCGCGCCGCTCGAAATCCTTCAGTATCGTATTGACCGTCTGCTTGGGAAAGAGCCACCTGTCGCAGATCATCCTTTGAGTACATCCGTCCCGGTCATAGTAGAGCGAATGGAGCACCAGCACCGCGCTGCCGCCGATTCCGTGCGCCTTCGACCACTCCTCGTAAATAACGGTCATATCGCGCCACAGCGAGTAAAACCGCCGCAGCTCCGCGTCGGGGATTTTTCCGTACATCACCGCACCTCCAAATTTAGTCCAATTTCAGACCGTTGGCATTATAGTACGGAATGGGACTTTTTACAAGCCTATTTTCCGGGTTGGTATTCAGCGGCGAAGACTGGCAGAGGCGTCACGACTGCCGTCGTGACGCCTCTGCCCAATTTAATTATTTTTTCGCGTGGACTGTAAAGGCTCCGCTACATATATTTTTCCGTCTCGCTGAGGAAGGCGCCGATACCCTCCTGCACCACGAGGTCGGCGATACCGTCAAGCGGCGTTGGGTCGCGGTTGACGATCACAAGGTTCGCGCCGCGGCTCTTAGCCTGTCTCGGGAAGTAGTTCGCCGGCGAGACGACGAGCGATGAGCCGAGCACGATAAAAGTTTTACATCTGTCGCTGAGTTCGTCCGCCGCCTCAAGGGGCCTCTGCGGGAGCATTTCACCAAAGAGGACGACGCTCGGACGCAGGCGTCCTCCGCAGTATGAGCAGGGTTTTCCGGCAAGGAAGTCCGCCGTCGTACCCTCGCGTCCGCAGCGGTGGCAGCGTACTGGTTCGAGGCTGCCGTGCAGCTCCCAGACGTTCACGGAACCGGCCTTCTGATGCAGCCGGTCGACGTTCTGCGTTATCACGCCCTCGACATATCCCTCTTTTTCCCATTTGGCGACAATCTCATGGCCGATATTCGGCTGGATCTCCTCCGGCACGTAGAGCCGCGCCTTGTAGAATTCAAGAAATTCGTCGTAGTTGTCTTCCAGCGCCTCGATCGAGGCCAGCCGCGTCGGGTCAGCGTGGGCCCATATCCCGTCCCTGGAACGGAAATCCTGCAGTCCCGACTCGGTGCTGAGCCCCGCGCCGCTGAAGATGGTGACGCCGCCCGCCTTCACAAGCCGCGCCAGCCCTTTCGCCTCTTCTTCAAAGCTCATCACACAGATCCCTCCCTCTGTTAATCTTTTATCTCCTCAAAACGGGGAACGCTCTTCCCCTCGACGGTCACGTTCTCAAAGAACATCGTTTTCGGACGCACCCAGAGGCCGCTGTCGTTATAAAGCGGACGGTAGAGGACAAGCTCCTCCTCCGTCTCCGAGTGGCGCGCCGTGCCAAGGTATTCGTATTCGCCGCCCTTGTAGTGGCGGAAGCGCCGCTTTGCCTCTCCCGAGCCGCCGGCGATCATCGCGCGCACGGCGGAGAGCGGCTGTCCGTTCTCCCGGGCGATACGCCGCACGTCCTCGTATTCGGGCATCTCTTTGACGACCTCGCCGCCTAGCAGCCCCCGCTTGATCCGCACGCCGCCATATTCCGTCTCTACCGTCTCGGACACGCGCGCCAGCATTACGCGGGAACAGCGATTCATACGCACGCCGAGCGTAGTAGTATGGCGCAGCACCGCCTCCGCGAGCCGTGCCTCGTCGCCGGGAGCGGCCAGCAGCGACAGTTTGACGGCAGGACGGTTTTTCTTCATCTGTATCGCCTCAAACCAGACGTCGAGCGCCCCTTCGCCAAGCAGTATCTCCATCGCCGCGCCGAGGTCCTCCCCCGTCATGTCGTCGATATTGGCGCAGATCTCAAAGACCTCGCCGCTTATGGTGCCGCCGTCCATGATCGATCACTCCTTTGTTCTCCGCCTCTATTTTATAACAAAACTCCGCCCGCGGCCTACGGCGGCAAGGCGGCGCGAAGAAATTCTCCGCGCCATCCTGCCAGACAGGCGCGCTTTCGCCGCCTGCGCCGCGCCGGCGATATCATCCGGCCGTCTCCGTACCGCGCCGCCCAGCGGCGGATGTGTTTTTCTTTACGCTGCGGTTAAATATGAATTCTCAAATATACTTTAATCAGTTTTTATACTGATTTATGCGTAAAAACTCTCTATTAATCTGGTAAATGCAAATATTTGTTATAAAATATTGCTAATATAAATACATCAATCCAAGGAGTGCTATTTACGATGAGAAGATCCATCATATTATTGACAGCTGTTATAGCCGCCATATTCTCAGTCTGTACCGCCTCTTACGCGGACGTCACGCTGAAGGCGGAATCGCTTGTATTTAACGGGGCGAACGAAGACCTCATGGGGGCCGGCACGGCGGCGCCCGACGGCAAGCCGGACGCGGTCTTCACTCTTACGGTGACCGGCGCTCAGGCCATAAGGGAGATATCGCTCAAAAACGACACCACCGGCGTCGTGTGGAGCACCTCCGATACGAAGAACCTGCTGCTGGTCAAAAATTCCAAGGGAGAGACGCTCAATAAGACGGGAAGAATGACGATAACGCCCGTCATCCTCGCCGCCCAGTTTACGCTGATAATCAACGACGCCGCCGGCGCGATACCGAAGGATTCGGACTTTACGGCCACGGCGACGCTCATCGACAAGGCCGAGACCGGCGCAGCCACCTCGGTAAAGGCGGTAGGCGCGGCAAAGGCCGAGGAGCCAAAGAGCGGCGAGTCTAAGAAGGACGAGGTATCCCTCTTTGAAAGCCGCGGGCTCTCGGAGCAGGACTTCGCGGGAGAGAAAAAATCTGTCGGCGCCAACGGCCGCAACGACTACCGTTTTGACGCGCACTTCAAGCTTTCGCAGGGCGTGCAGGTGAAGGGTATCAAGATCGTAGCCGAAAACGGCGCTCAGAGAACGGAATGGGATACGGTCCCCAGCAGCAAGGCGCCGCTTGCGGTAGTCATCGACGAGTCGAGCAATATCCTCAATAAGACGGACGGCAGCCTCTCCTTCGGCGGCGACGTCCGCGCGATGGTCTTTGTGGACGATAAGCAGGGCCTACTTGAAAAGCCCAAGACGGCGGCAAAGATAATGGTGACGCTCTCCGACGGCAGGATGCTGGAGATGAAGGCCACCGAGGGCAAGAAGGCCGTCGCCGCCGATTCAGTCGAAGTTGAATATAAGGGCGCCAGCAAATACGACTTCGTCGGGCAGAGCAAGAAGTTTGAATCCAACATGAATCCCGACAGCTTCGTCAAGGTCTCGGTGAACGCCAAGGGCAGGATAACCGGCGTCCGCGTCGCCAACCTCAAAAACAACCAGCTGTGGGACACCGTACCCGGCAGCAAGAGCTATCTCGCGGTGGTGCTGACTCCCGAAGGAAAGCGGCTGAATAAGGCCGACGGCTCCGTGGCGATCGATATAAACGGCACGGAGGAGTTCCATATCGCCTTTGACGAGGAGAAGGACCAGAATACCGGCCCCTACAAGACCACCATCGTCTTTGACGACGGACGCCTGATGGAGGGTGTATCCGCCAAGACGGCCTCCGCGGCCAAGGATAAGAACGAGAGCGCCGTGTCAAAGGCCGACCGCTCGGTGGTCTTCGTATCCACAAAACCGGCATCGGTAGCGGTAGACCTTGTGGGCAAGAATAAGAAGAAGGGCGCGAACGGCGCGAAGGACATGGCGCTGACGGTCAAGGCCACCGGCAAGGGCGTCATCAAGGCAATGGTGCTCGCGGACAGCAGCGGCGCGGGCTGGGATACGCTGGCCTCCAACAACGGCAGATGGCTGCTCGGCGTGCGCGAGGGAAACAAGTTCCTCAACGCGGCGAACGGCACGGTCAAGCTCAGCGTGAACGGCACCAAGAGCTATCAGCTGCTGATGCAGAACAACGGCAAGCTGAGCGCCAAGACCGGCAAGCTGCTGCTCACGGTCACCTGGGGCGACGGCGAGGTGACGGAGACGGAGCTTAAGTGGTAAACCGCTGAAGCAGAGGCAAATATAAGGGACGAAAAAGAGTCCGTGCGCGGCAGCCGCGCACGGACTCTTTTATATATTATGCGAAGTGCTGTCAGAGCGGTTCTGTCCGGTCTACTGGGCCAGCCCAGCCTCGAAAGCCCTGATATTAAGTTCCAGCAGTTTGGGCGGCACAGTCTCGGCGAGAACAGCGTGCCAGTCGAGATCCTCAAGCCCCATCGCCTTCACCAGCGCGCCGAGGAGCACTACGTTCTGCGCCTTGATGTTGCCCAGCGACTCGGCGATCTCTCCGGCGTTGAAGCTCTTGGTGTTCGGCACCTCAGCTTTGAGCTTCTCGATTACGCCCTCCGGGTACTCCGCCGCGCCCGTGAGCACGGGCAGCGAGTATATCTCGAAGTTGTTGACGACGAGCGTCCCGCCCTTTTTGAGGTATTTGAGCCAACGGGCCGCTTCGACCTTCTCAAAGGCGACGAGGACGTCGGCCTCCCCCTCGGGTACGACGGGCGAGGCGACCTTGGAGCCGTAGCGGACATGCGTCGTAACGCTGCCGCCGCGCTGGCTCATACCGTGTATCTCGGACATTTTTACGTCGTAGCCCTTACGGACGAGCCCCTCGGAGAGGATCTTCGAGGCGAGGATGGTCCCCTGCCCGCCGACGCCGACAAGCAGGATGCTTTTGGTGCGGCATTCGCCGCCGGCGGTATTTTCCGCGGCGCCCGCGGCCATGCCGTTCGCAGTATCGTTTTTATTCATCGTTATTCACCCTCCCGTGAGATGGCCTTCTTCGGGCAGATCTGCATACAGACCGTGCAGCCGTTGCAGGACGCGCGGTCGATGTAGACGCGCCCGCCGCGGAAATTGACCGCGGGGCAGCCTGCCTTGAGGCAGAGCTTGCACTTGACGCACTTTTCCTCGTCGACGACGCATTTCATGTTCGCGCGTTTTTTGATGACCTCTTTGATGAGCGCGCAGGGGGAGGTGGTGATGATGACGAAGGGTTCGGTCGCCTTGTAGCCCGCCTTCACCGCCGCCCTCGTCGCGGCGAGGTCATAGGGGTCGATGAGGCGGACGTTCTCTTCTTTCACGCCGCAGGCGACGCAGAGAGCCCTGAGGTCCACCTGATGCGTCGGTTCGCCCATCAGGGTGCGCCCCGTGCCGGGGTTCTCCTGGTGGCCGGTCATCGCCGTGATCCGGTTGTCAAGGATGTTGATGACGATGGGGGCCTTGTTGACGATCGCGTCGATTAGCCCCGTGATCCCCGAATGGAAGAAGGTCGAGTCGCCGATGACGGCAAAGACCTTTTCCATGCGCCCCGCTATCTCAACGGCCTTGCGGAAGCCGATGCCCGCTGATACGCCCGCGCCCATGCAGATGACGGAGTCGGTCACCGAGAGCGGCGGCACCATACCGAGCGTGTAGCAGCCGATATCGCCGGTAACGACGATATCTTTATACTTGCCGACCTCGTAGAAGAAGCCGCGGTGCGTGCAGCCCGCGCAGAGCACGGGAGGACGCGGCGGGATGTTCGCATCGATAGCGTAGCCGCCCTTTTCGGCCGCTTCCGGGAAGAAGGCGCGGCGGATGACCTCCGGCGTCAGCTCGTCGACCCAGGGGAGTTTCTCGCGGCCGACGCAGGCGATGCCGAGAGCTTTCACGAAGTCTTCAATGTAGGGTTCGTTCTCCTCGATGACGTAGATCGTATCGACGGAGGCGGCAAAATCACGGATCTTATTCTCCGGCAGCGGCCAGGTAAAGCCCAGCTTGAGATATGAGGCATCTTCTCCGAATACCTCTTTCGCGTGGTTGTAGGAGATACCGCTCGTGATGATGCCTACCCTGCCGCCGCGTTCGACACGGTTGAGCGGCGTCGCCTCCGAGAAGGCCTTAAGTTCGGCGATCCGCTCCTCCATCAGGTACTTGCGCCGTTTGGCGTTGGCGGGAGCCATCACATATTTCGCGCTGTTTTTCTCATAGGGACGCACGGCGATCTCGGTGCGCTCTCCCGTACTGACGAGGGTTTTGCTGTGGCAGATACGGGTGCTGACGCGGAAGAGCACCGGCGTGTCAAACTTCTCCGATATCTCGAAGGCCTCTTTTATAAAGTCGAGGCACTCCTGGCTGTCGGAGGGTTCGAGCATGGCAAGCTTCGCGTGCGAGGCGTAGAAGCGGTTGTCCTGCTCGTTCTGTGAGCTGAAGAGTCCCGGGTCGTCCGCCGAGACTACGACGAGCCCGCCGTTGACGCCGGTGTAGGCGAGCGTAAAGAGCGGGTCCGCGGCCACGTTGAGCCCAACGTGCTTCATCGTCGCCAGCGCGCGCGCGCCTGCCATCGAAGCCCCCGCCGCCACCTCGAGCGCGACCTTTTCGTTCGTCGCCCACTCCGAGTAAACATCCTTATACTCGGAGAGATTTTCCAGTATCTCCGTCGACGGCGTGCCAGGATAGGCCGCCGCCACATGGAGCCCGGCCTCCCAGGCGCCGCGGGCGATCGCCTCGTTGCCGGTCATAATTTTTTTCATCAGATTTCCCCCTTATAAACGTACGATAAAATCATTACCGTTTAGAACCCAGCAAAACCACCAATGCCGCCACGCCCAGAAGGCGCGTGACACGGCGCTATTAAAAACCCCGGCTCCGCCTGAGGCGAAGCCGGGAGAATGATATCCAGACAAAGGTTATAAGCGTCTAGTCTTTCTCGTGAGCAGAACGCTCATCCTCCGGGTGGAGCATTATCCACTCCGCTCCGTCAAACTTCACCAACCCGCTTATTATATACATTACCGCCACGGCAAGGAAAGCCTTTTCTCGCAAAATGAAGAAACAAAGGGCGATAAACGTCATAAGGCCGTAGAGTTTGGCGCGGCTGACGTTTGTTTTCTTGAGCTTCTTCGCGTTGCAGTAGGGCACGGAGCTCACCATCAGCGCGCCGACGAAGCACATCGCCGACATCGCGACGAGCGGCGTGATCGGTATGCGCGCGATGACGACCGAGGCGAGCGCCAGCCCGCCGGCCGGAATCGGCAGCCCCTGGAAGGGACCCGCCGGAACGTGGGTGACATTGAAGCGCGCAAGGCGCAGAACGCCGCAGAGGGCGAAGAAGGAGGCAGTCAGAGGTCCCCATATCCCGCTCTCGACGCCGATATAGGCGTTATAGATGAGGAAGGCGGGGGCGACGCCGAAGCTGATCGCGTCCGCGAGGCTGTCAAGCTCCTCACCGAAGGCGCTGCTACCGCCGAGGCTGCGGGCGACGCGGCCGTCCATGACGTCGAAGAATACCGCGAAACAGATCAGAAGAGCCGCCGGAATAAAACGTTCATGCGCGGTGAGTATCAGCGACGATACTCCGCAGAAGACGCTGCCGCTGGTTATCATATTCGGGATTATCGTCTTGATGGGGATGTTCTTCACTCTTCTGTCTACTTTTCTCATTTTCTGCACACTCCTATTATACTGTGCCCGGCCAGCACTTCGTCACCGATCTTAACATTAGGCATAATTTCAGGGGGAAGGTATATATCGACCTTCGATCCCAGCTTTATCATACCATATCTGCCGCCGATTGGCACTATGTCGTCCATGCGGACGCGCTGTACTATCCTTCGTGCAAGTATACCCGCGATCTGCACGAGAAGGAAACGCCCGTATTCCGACTCCGCCCCTACGTATAAACGCTCATTTATCTCGGAGGCCTTCGGAGCGAAGGCGAACCATTTTTTTCCGGGGACGTATTTTATATACTTCACAGTGCCGGTTACCGGAAAGCGGTTGACGTGAACGTTGAAGGCGTTCATAAAGATGCCGATCTTGACCGCGCGCCCAACGTATTCGTGCTCGGCCTCCTCTATTTCGACGACTTTGCCGTCCGCGGGGCTGAGAAAATCTCCGGGCTCCAGGGTGCGCTCAGGCGCGCGCTCCGGGTCGCGGAAAAACCAGACGACGATGCAGAAGGGAACGAAGAGGCAGGCGGATATCCAGGGGGAGATGAGCCATCCCCCCGCCATCATGAAGATCAGCGCCGCTATCGCCGGGTAGCCGTCACGGGCAAATTTCATACGTTATGCCTCTTCGTCGTCTTTGCGGACGATGCTGATGTCCGCCACAGTGTCGCCCTCGTCGAGCGCCACGATCGTATAGCCGGTAGCCGTGCGGGAGAGGGTCGATATCTCTTTCGCTCCAATACGCACCATGCGTCCCTTGCTGCTGATGACGATGATCTCTTCATCCTCCTGGACGCCCCAGGCGCCGACAAGCTCTCCTGTCTTCTCCGAGAGCTTCATCGCGCGCACGCCGTAACCGGCGCGATGGTGCTGGGTAAATTCGTCATAGGCGGTGCGTTTGCCGATACCGCGTGCGCTGATGAAGAGCACCTGGCGGCCGTCGCCCACGACGTCGCAGCCGACTACGCTGTCGCCGTCGTCGAGGCGTATGCCGCGCACGCCCTGGGCCTGACGGCCCAGCGGACGGAATTCCTCTTCGCTGACGCGCAGCGTCTGTCCCAGCGCCGTGGTGAGCAGCAGGTCGTCCGTGCCGCTGGTAGTGCGGACGCGGGCGATGTCGTCGCCCTCGGAGAGGCCGAGCACGCGGCGTCCGGCCCTTGTGAGCCCGTCGAGTTCCTCGACGGGAAGCCGCTTCGCCGTCCCCTGTTTCGTAACGAAGAAGATAAACTTAGCCCCGTCAAGATGGCTGTCCTTTATCGCGACGACCTTCTCTTCCTTTTCGAGGGTGATTATCGTGCCCACCAGCTTGCCCTTGCCGGTCTTGGGCTCCGGCAGCGAGAAGCCGCGCACGCCGAAGACGCGTCCCTTGTTCGTGAAGAGGTAGAGCGTCCTGTGCGTCGTGGTGGTGGCGATGATCGCGATCTCGTCCTCCGCCTTTGTCGCGACGCCCTTGACTCCCTTGCCTCCGCGCTGCTGCACGCGGTAGTCCTGCAGCGGCATACGGCGGATGTAGCCGTCGCGAGAGAGGGCAACGACGATATCCTCTTCGGGGATGAGGTCTTCGTCCGCGACTTCGCCGACGGCGTTTTCGATGTCGGTGCGGCGTTTGTCGCTGTAGTTTCTTCTTATCTCCATCAGCTCGTCCTTGACGACGGAGTCAAGGATCAGATGGCTGGACAATATGCTGTTGTAGCGCTCGATATCCATGAGCAGCTGGGCCAGCTCGGTGTCGAGCTTTTCGCGTTCCAGCCCCGTGAGGCGCTGGAGGCGCATGTCAAGTATCGCCTGCGCCTGGATCTCGGTGAAGCCAAGCTCCTCGATGAGGTTGTTCCTCGCCGTCGTCGCCGTGTCTGAACTCCTGATGATGTGGATGACCTGGTCGATGACGTCAAGGGCGCGCAGCAGGCCTTCAACGATGTGGCGGCGGTCCTCCGCCTTGCGGAGGCGGAATTCGGTGCGCCTGCGGACGACCTCACGGCGGTGGTCGAGGAATATCTGCACGAGCTCTTTGAGCGGCAGCTCCCGCGTCTCGCCGTTGACTATCGCGAGGTTTATCACGCCGAAGGTGCTTTGCAGCTGCGTACGCGTATAAAGCTGGCGCAGCACGAGGTTCGGGTCGGCGTCGCGCTGGAGCTCAACGACGATACGCATCCCGTTGCGGTCGGATTCGTCGCGGAGGTCGGAGATGCCGTCTATCATACCGCTCTGTACGCCCTTGGCAATCGTCTCTATGAAATTGGTCTTATTGACCATGTAGGGTATCTCGCTGATGATGATCGAGTTCCGTCCCTTGCGGCCCTCCTCGACATCGACGCGCCCGCGGACGACAAGCCTTCCGCGTCCGGTGCGGTAGGCGTCGATGATCCCTTCGCGTCCGAGGATTATGCCTCCCGTCGGGAAGTCGGGGCCGGGCATGAGGGCCATCAGCTCGCCAAGCTCCACCTCGGGATTGTCGAGGATCGCGCAGCAGACGTCTACGGCCTCGCCGAGGTTGTGCGGCGGCATGTTGGTCGCCATACCGACGGCGATGCCGGTGCTGCCGTTTACGAGCAGGTTAGGAATGCGCGAGGGGAGGACGAGCGGCTCTTCGAGAGATTCGTCGAAGTTCGGTCCCCAGTCGACCGTCTCTTCGTTGATGTCGGTCAGCATCTCCTCGCCGAGGGCGTGCAGACGCGCCTCCGTGTAACGCATCGCCGCGGGCGGATCGCCGTCTATGGAGCCAAAGTTTCCCTGGCCGTCGACAAGCTGGTAACGCATGCTGAAATCCTGCGAGAGGCGGGCCATCGTATCATATATCGCCGCGTCTCCGTGGGGGTGGTATTTACCCATCGTTTCGCCGACGATACGCGCCGACTTCTTAAACGCCTGGTTGTGGCGCACTCCCAGCTCAAGCATCGCGTAGAGTATTCTTCTTTGTACCGGTTTCAGGCCGTCGCGCGCGTCCGGGAGGGCGCGTCCGACGATGACGCTCATCGCGTAATTGAGATAACTTTGCTTTATCTCTTCTTCCAGCGGCAGAGTTATGACCTTGTTGATCTCAAAAAGGTTGCTCTGCTTCGAGTTGTGATCCATATATATACCTCCGAGGCGCTCTATGTGAAAGCGTTGATTATACCGTAAAGCAGTAAGCTGTCATTAAGGCTCCGATTAAAACAAACATAAACAGGCGGTAAAGCCGGCGGGCCCGCGCCGCAGATATCTCTCCGCGTCCCGAAAACGGGAGAGAAAAGCCCCCTTCTCTCCGTTCAAAACTCGGCCTCTTCACCGGATAGAGCTTATAATCAGCGGAAACCTTAAATATTTTCCAACAATAAAGCGGCGATATTCGCCGCTTTTAATTCAGCTTATATATTTTACCATAAGACGGGGTTTAATGTAAGAAAAAATCGGGAACAGACTAATTCTACCCCTTGAAACCTCTTAGATCGCCGCTGGCGGCGTCGGCTGTTTGATAGGGTCGATCGGGCGCGAAACTACCGGAGACGAGAGGACGATCGCCGTCGTCGTCATGCCGCAGCTCCCCATCTGGCTGATGACCTCCTCGAGGTGACCGACCGAGGATACTACCACTTTGAGAATGACGCCGTCGCTGCCCGTAAGGTGGTGGCATTCAAGCACTTCGGGAATGGCCTTTGCCAGCTCGTCCGCCTGTGCGAGGAACGAAACTGGAATAGAAAGACGGATGTACGCCATTATCGGATAGCCCACCCGCGACTGGTCTACGACCGCGCGGTAGCCAAGGATGATTCCGGCCTCCTCCATACGGCGCACGCGCTCGGCGACAGCGGGCGACGAGAGACCGACCCTCCTGCCAAGCTCGTTAAAAGATATTCTGCCGTCTTCTTGAAGTATTCTTAGAATCTGTCGTCCAATATCATCAAGCAGTTTACTGCTCAACATCGGCAATTCCCCCTACCCTCTTATTAAAAATAGCTTTTTTATGCTATACCCTAGGATATATTAAACTATTTTTAACAAAAAGGAAATAGGAAGAGAGAATATTTATTGTATTGAATACAATAAAAGCTTATTCAGTAAGAAATTTCAGCTTTTCCGCACTCCTCAATAAGCGAAAGAAGCTCCCGGAGGGGCTCCGTCAGGTATTTGTCCCTGTGCCGCACGGAGAAAAAACCGTTGCGCAGGGAAAGGCCCTCCACCTCGATCTCCGTCAGCCTCTTTTCGGAGAGCGCGGCCTCCAGAAGCTCGCCGGGCAGAATGGCGACGCCGAGACCGGCCTTCGCCGCCTCGATCAGCGCGAGCGAATTTACGCTCGTCCAGAGCGGCCTCGCCTCATATCCGACCGCCAATAACGCGCCGTCCAGCACGTCGCGGATGGCGCTGCCCCTTTCGCGCAGCAGGAGCCTCTCGGCGCAGAACTCCTTCACGGACAGGCGCGTGCCCGCGGGTAGATAGCCGGGGGCGCAGACTATCTTCAGGCGGCAGGCGGCGAAGGCGCTGCAGATAAAGGCCCCATGCGGCGGAGCTCCCTCGACGAGCGCAAGGTCGGCTCCCCCGCCGCGCAGCCGTTCGACCGCGTTGGCGGCGCTCACCACCTCGACATTGACGCGCAGGCGGGGCCACCTCTTTGCGAACCGGCGCAGTATTCCCGGAAGCCAGAAGGCGGCGATCGTGATGCTTGAGACGACGCCGATGGGGGCCTCGCCCTCCAGGCCGGCGATGCGTCCCTCAAGAGAGCCACAGGCGGCCAGCAGCGGCAGCAGCTCCGCCAGCAGAAGCTCCCCGCAGCGCGTCAGCCGCACGCGTCTGGCAAGGCGGTCAAAGAGCGCCGTTCCCGCCCGCTCCTCCAGTTCGCGCACCGCGTGTGAGACGGCGGACTGGGTTATATATAATTTCGCGGCCGCCTTGGTAAAATTCCCCGTCTCGGCCACCGTTTTGAATATCTCGTAATGCCGCAGTGAGATCATCCGCAAACCTCTTGTCATGAATTAAATTTATCGTTATTAGAAAATAATATACTTTTACAGATGGCAGCGCAAGGGGTATAAAGAATAGGCAAGGGGTGATCCGTAATGTCTAAAGAACGTGCCGGGCTGCTGCTCTGGCTTGCCGGCGTCAATCTCTTTATCAGCGCCTTTACCTTTGGCGGAGGTTATGTCGTCGTGCCGATGATACGAAAATATTTTGTCGAAAGACGGAACCTCTTCACCGAGGAGGAGCTCATGGAGATGGCCGCCGGCGCGCAGTCGGCTCCGGGGGCAATAGCCGTCAACCTCTCGGCGCTGGCGGGATACCGCGCGGCAGGCAGGTGCGGCCTGGCAGTCTCCGCCATCGCCGCCGTGACCCCGCCGGTGGTCATTCTGACGCTGATATCGTTCTACTATTCGGCCTTTATCGCCAACGCCGCCGCTGCCGCCGCGCTGAGGGGCATGCAGGCTGCGGCCGCGGCCCTCATCGCCGATTTCGTCATCGACCTCTCGCGGTCGGTCATAAGGGAGAGGTCGCCGCTGCTGACGCTGATGATGCCCGCCGTATTCATCGCCGGCTTCTTCCTGAAGATCGGCGCGGGGACGATCCTCGCCGCCTGCGCTTTGACGGCTCTGCTGCGGATCGCCGGGAGAGCGGGGCGCGCGGCGGTGTGAGCGGGCTGGCGGAGCTTTTGGCCTCCTTTTTTAAGGTCGGCCTCTGCAGCATCGGCGGCGGTTACTCGGTAATCCCCATGATCCAGCAGGAGATCGTCGAACGGCGCGGCTGGATAACGGCGCGCGTATTCGCCGATATAATCACTATTTCTCAGATGACGCCCGGGCCGCTCGCGGTAAACGCCTCTACCTTCGTCGGCGTGCAGGCGGCGGGGATCGCGGGGGCGCTGACCGCCACCGTGGGATGCACCGTATCGGGGGTATTCATCTCCGCCCTCCTTTATTCATTTTTGATAAAAAACCGCGCCTCTTCCCTTACGTCGGAGCTGATCGGCCCGCTTAAGGCGGCCTCCGCGGGGCTGATACTATCCGCCGCCGCTACGATCACGCTCTCTACGCTCGTGGCGCGGACACCCTCGGGCGCGGCCTCTATCGACAGGACGGCGCTCCTGCTATTTGCGGCCTCCCTGCTGGCGGCGCGAAGATACAAGATAAACCCGGTGATGATAATCGCCGCCGCCGGGCTGGCGGGGCTTATCATAAATTAAAGAGACCGCGGCGGGGATAAAATAACAGACGGAAGCTTCCCCATGCTTCGAAAGCGCCCGTCTGTCGTTTTTTATTATTAAAAATCCCGCCGCAGCCGGAGAAACGCCGCCTCTGAAAACGGCACTATCCGCGCGCCGCGTGCGGTCAGCGGCTGTTGAGCCCGGCGGCGACGGCCCAGGCCGCGGCGATCGAGTGCAGACACGGAGTTCCGGCGGCGCAGGCCTGCTTGCGGATCATCGCCCCGTCCGCGATGTGGCGTTCGTTGCCTCCCGGGATGTTCAGCACTAGGTCCCATTCGCCGGCGCGGAGGCGGTGCACAAGCTCCTCGCGCTCCACGGGGTTTACGGCGATGCCCCACTTTTTCAGATAGGCCGCGGTGCCCTCCGTCGCGTCGATCTCCCAGCCAAGCATCTTGTACTGGGAGGCGACGGGCATCGCCTCGGACTTCTCACTGTCCGCGATGCTCATCAGGATGCGCCCCACCGCCGGCGGCAGCCAGCCGGAGCCCTTGAGCCCGTCCATTATCGCGTCCGCCAGATTGTCAGCGACGCCCAGGCTCTCGCCGGTGGACATCATTCTCGGGCCGAGCTTGGGATCGAGCCCCGGGAGCTTGTCGTTGGAGAATACCGGCACCTTGACGCTCCACTGCCCCGTCTCAGGGTAGAGCCCCGTGCCGTAGGGCATATCGCGAAGCCTCTCGCCAAGCGCCACGCCCACCGCCATGTCGATGACGGGAAGCTTTGATATTTTGCTGACGATCGGGACCGTGCGGCTCGCGCGCGGGTTGGCCTCGATGATCCAGAGGACGCCGCCGCGCAGTACGAACTGGATGTTCAGAAGCCCGTGGATGTCAAGCTCCTTTGATATAACCTTGACGAAGTTCAGCACCTCCTGCTGCTGTTCCTTGGTCAGGGAGTAGCTGGGGAAGACGGCAATCGAGTCGCCGGAATGTATTCCCGATGGGTCGATGTGCTCGAATATTCCGGGGATGAGGACGTCCTCCCCGTCGCAGATCGCGTCGCATTCAAATTCACGCCCCGCGAGGAACTGGTCCACCATCACCCTCTGGCCGGGAACCGCCTCAAAGGCCTCCTGCAGGACCGCCACGAGGGCCTGTTCGCTGTAGACGGCCTTCATCGCGACGCCACCGATAACGAAGCTCGGACGCACCATCAGCGGATAACCCAGCCTGCGCCCGACTTCCTTCGCCTCCTCCACCGAGGCGACGTCGACGCCCTCCGGTTCGGGAACGCCGATCTTAGTCAGCAGGCGGGAGAACTTTCCGCGGTCCTCCGCCGCGTCGATCACCTCGGCGCCGGGGCCGAAGAGCTTCACGCCCTCGGCGGCAAGGTCGAGTCCGAGACGAAGCGAGGTCTGGCCGCCGAAACAGGCAAAGACTCCCGCCGCCTTTTCGCGTTCCAGAACCGGCAGCGCGTCGTCGACGGTCAGAGGTTCGAGATAGAGGGCGTCGGAGATGTCGTGGTCCGTGCTCACCGTCTCCGGGTTGACGTTCATCATTATCGCGCGGAGGCCGCGGCGGCGCAGGGCCTCCACCGCCTTGACGCAGCAGTAGTCAAACTCCACGCCCTGGGCGATACGTATCGCGCCGGAACCGATGACGACGATGCCGCCGCTGTGGGGCTCATAGGGGTCGTCCTTCGCGCCGTTCACGCCGTAGTAATAGCCGGAGCCGGAGGGAAATTCACCGGCGCAGCCGTCGACCTCGCGGTATCCGGTCGTAAATTCTTCCTCTTCCAGCCGCCGCAGCACCTCTTCCCTGGAGATATCGGCGGCGAGAGCTATCTGGCTGACGGAGAAGCCCTTCTTCGCGGCGCTCACGATATTTCCGTTCACCGCGCCGTCCTCTTCGAGATATTTTTCCGCGAGCTGTATGGCGTTGAGCTGTTCTATAAAGTACCGGCGGATATGCGTCCTGCGCGCCATCTCCTCCACCGTCGCCGAACTGCGGCGCAGCAGCTCCGTGATCGCCTCAAGACGGAGGTTGGTCGGCGTGTTCACCTGCTCCCAGAGGCGGCGCGTCTCCCAGCTGCGCAGCTTCCGGTCGGGAAGGGCGCGGCCGCGGGCGAGCGAACGGTAGGCCTTGACGAGCCCCTGCGCGAAGTTCGAGGCGAGGGCCATCACCTCTCCCGTGGCCTTCATGCGCGGCCCCAGCGAGGGGTCCGCCTGCGGGAAGGTGTCGAAGGGCCACGAGGGGACCTTGACGGCCACATAGTCGAGCGCCGGCTCCGAGAGGGCGCTGCCCGCGCCGGTCACGGGGTTAGCCATCTCCGTAAGGTTGAGTCCGAGGGCGATCTTCGCCGCCATGCGCGCGATCGGGTATCCTGTCGCCTTGCTCGCGAGGGCGCTGGAGCGGCTCGCGCGCGGATTCACCTCGATGACATAATATTCGCACCCGTCGGGGGCGAGGGCGAACTGCACGTTGCAGGCGCCGCGTATATCAAGCACTTCGACGATCCTGAGCGCCGCCGTGCGTATCATCTGCCATTCTTTATCGGTCAGGGTAAGCACCGGCGAGACGACGATAGAATCGCCCGTGTGGACGCCCATCGGGTCGATGTTTTCCATACTGCATACGGCCAGCGAGTTTCCCGCGTTGTCGCGCACCACCTCGACCTCGATCTCGTGCCAGCCCTCAAGGTAGCGCTCGATGAGGGCGCGTCCCACCGGCGAGGCGGTGAGCGCGTCCTCAGTCTGCACGACGAAGCTTTCGATACTGCGCACCACCGAGTTGCCGGAGCCTCCCAGCGTGAAGTCGGGGCGGAGTATCAGCGGCAGCGGCGTGTGCAGCGCGAATTCCTGCGCCGCGGCGACCGAAGAGATGCCGCGGCTTGCGATTATCGGCTGTCCCGCGTCGAGCATCGCCTTACGGAACGGCTCGCGCGCCTCCGCGCGCTCGATCGCCTCCGGCTGCGTGCCAAGGACGCGGCACTTGTAGCGCCGCCACATGCCGAGCTTTTCACACTCCATGCAGAGGTTGAGCCCCGTCTGACCGCCCAGCGTCGCCACCACGCCGTCGGGACGGTGCTCTTTGAGGATGCTCTCCACCACATAGGGGAGCAGCGGGCGGATATATACATGGTCGGCGACGGAGTCGTCCGTCTGTATCGTCGCGGGGTTGCTGTTGAGCAGGATGACGCTGCATCCCTCCTCCTTCAGCGCGCGGCAGGCCTGCGTACCGGCGTAATCAAACTCCGCGGCCTGCCCGATCTTTATCGGGCCAGAGCCCAGAACAAGAACCTTTTTTATCGTAGTGTCTCTCATCGTCCCTCACCTATCTCCCTTTAGCGGCCTGCATGCGGATCACGAAATTATCGAAAATATAGGAGGCGTCCTCCGGTCCCGGAGAGGCCTCCGGGTGGAACTGCACGGAGAGCGCGTCGAAACGTCTGTGGCGCAGCCCCTCCACCGTGCCGTCCCCAAGGTGGCTGTAGGCGACCTCCAGGTCGGTCCCCGCGAGCGTATCCCCGTCCACGGCGTACTGGTGGTTCTGGCTCGTGAGCAGGCCGCGTCCCGTGGCGCATTCGACCACAGGCTGATTCGCGCCGCGGTGGCCGAATGGGAGCTTCTTCGTCTTCGCCCCGCAGGCGCGCGCGAGAAGCTGGTTGCCGAGGCAGACGCCGAGTATCGGCTTCGCGCCGAGCATCTTCGCGATCTCCCCCGCCTCGAAATCAAGCACCGCGGGGTCGCCGGGGCCGTTGCTCAGCAGAATGCCGTCCGCGCCGGAGGCGAGCACCTCGGCGGCGGCGGTATTATGGGGGAAGCGTATCACGCGGCATCCGCGGCGCACCATGCCGCGGACGATATTTTCCTTAACGCCGTAGTCCATCAGCGCGACTGTAAGCTCACCCTCGCCGCAAATCTCCCGCTCCGAGCAGGAGACCTCCGCGACAAGCGTATGCGGCAGTTCCTTTATCTCCGGCAAGTGCGGCTCAACGTCGATGCGTCCCATCATCGAACCGCACTCGCGGATCTTCAAAATCAGCTGGCGCGTATCGATATCGGAGACGAGCGGACGGCCGTTATCCGCCATCCAGCAGCTCAGGCTTTCAAAACGCCCCTCCTCCGTCTCGTCAAGGCAGGTCATAAGGGCTGCGCGCGCCCACACCCGCCGTCCCTCAAGATTTTCCTTGTCCACCCCGTAGATGCCGATTGGGGGGAAGGCAAAGACGATTATCTGACCGTTATAGGACGGGTCGGTCAGCGTCTGAGGATAGCCGCAGGAGGCTGTGGTAAAGACGACTTCGCCCTCCATGGGGGCCTCTATATCTCCATTGCCGGGCCATATCGAACCGTCGCTCAGCGTCAAATAAATTCTCTTCTTCATCGGTCGCGCACTCCTTCGCTATTCTATAAACAAAATGAACCTGAATATATGTTTTGTTTATTTATTGATTTTACCAATCGTTCAAAGTTCCAGAGTATTATAGCCCTTAAATATAATACGTCAACCCCCTTCACAGATATTTTTTGTCGGTGATAATGTATATTCAATCGGTTGCACAAAATTTACGCCGCCGATGAGCGGCGAATCACCCGCAAAAGCCGCGCGAAAGGGGATAAAATATGATAAGCATAGGCAAAGGGGAATCGTAAAAATGAAATACAGCTTCGGCCCGATTATAAATGACGACTCACAGACGCTGATACTCGGTTCGCTGCCGGGAGAAAAATCCCTCGAGATGAGCCGCTATTACGCTCATCCGCAAAACCGTTTCTGGAAAATACTTTACAGCGTCTACGGCGAAACGATGCCCGATTCGTTCGCGGACCGCTACGATTTCATCCTGCGCCGCAGACTCGCGCTGTGGGATACGATAAGGTGCGCGCGGCGCGAGGGCAGCCTCGACGGAAAAATACGGGACGAGGAGCCCAACGACATCCCGTCGCTGCTCGCCGCCCACCCCAATATCTCGCTGATATTATTCAACGGCGCCTGCTCCTTCGCAAAGTACAAAAAGTATTTCGGCGAACCCGCGCGTCCATACCGCCGGATGCTCTCCACAAGCCCCGCCTGCGCCGGCCGCGACGGTGAACGCTACCGTATGTGGGAAGATGCGTTGCTGCGGCGGCCGCTCCTTTAAGCGCGCCGCCATACAACAATATTTTCTACACAGGCGGTTTTGTCTGGCATACCGCCGCTAATATTGCAATACATAGACTCCCCCGCCACATAAATACCATAAATATATAAAAATAAACAGAAAAACCGCAAACCTCCGGTATGACTGCGTCTGTGGAAACTTACCCGCGCCGCCGGCCTCAAAAAACCTTTATTATTATATTTTAAAGTTAAAATCTGTATTAACATTATTTTTTTAGCATCGCATTTTCAAACTCTGTCATCCTGCACAAAATACCGATTGCCCAATAGGCACATTATGTTAGGTTATTATAGGAAATATCATTTAAAAACATGCTATTTCTTGTAAATATACCATATTAAATGGTTTATTGTAAAAAATTACCTATTATGACCTCAAGGCGATTTTTTACTCTAAAACATTATTTTTTAAGGAGGAGATATCATTTGTGAACGCTAATATACAGACATAAATAATAAAAATTGCATATTAATAATCGTTTCTCAAATGTATATGTAAATACAATGAAATTAGTTTATTTAACTGTGCATCTATACTTTATGTCTTCCGCTTTCAATGACAAATTTTAGGAACTTACGCCTATTTATTCCACATACTGCGATAAATGAGGAGATGAAAAAGGCCATGCGTCAAAGGGGAGAGATTTTATTGAAAAAACTGGCAATTCTAAGCACCGTCATCTGCATAATCATCAGCATCATTCTCATCGGAATCATCAGGGCTGATGCCAAAACTATCTACAACATGGTATGGGTCGGCGAAGATGTTGAGACCGGCGATACCATCGACGTATCAAACAACACGACGTTTCCCCAATATCACGGCGTATATGCCAACGGCGCCAATATTCTGGATATCACCCACGCAGACAATGTCACGGTAATAACAGGGGCCGACGCCGGGGACGCGGTGCGTACCAACCCCGCCAATACCACCTCGACGGCGCAGATACGCATCGGCAACGACTGGACGCTGATCGCCCATGGGGACAGCGCCGACGGCGTTAACCTAAACGGCTACAGCTCTCTCGTTGCGGGAGACAATCTAACGATCAGAATATACGGCAAACAGGGGACGGGACAGTTATATAACGACGCCTTCGGACTGAGGACGAACCACGGCGCAAAAATGAACATCGGCAGCGGTCTGGATATAGAGACCACCTATAACCGTTCTTACGCTATATATCTGTCAGGAAGCAACGGCGGTGAGATCAATATCGGGCAGAACAGTAAGATCAACACAAACGGAGAGACCGCCCACGGAGCATATTTCTCCGGTACCGGCAACAGCCTGACTGTCGACAGCGGCTCCGCCTGGACGACAAACGGAAAAGGCGCGAACGTCCTCAACACAAACGGCAACGAAAGCCGCGCATCCATTGGAAGCAAGGCTGTATGGACGACCAAAGGAGCCGATGCCGCCGTATTGAAAATAGGCAACTATAGGGATGTCAACGTCGATATCGGCGGCAACTCAACGCTGCAAAGTTTGGGTAACAACTCCTCCGGCGTCTACATGGGCGGCGCCGCGGGCTCGTCATCCTCATACGCCGCGGAAAACAGGCTCACCTTAGGAAACAATACGATAATTGCCACCGCAGGCGACCAGTCGCACGGAATCCATATAGCCACGCGCCAGCAGGAATATAACGGCAGCCTGCGCGCCTATTACACGACCGGTAATATTTCGCTGGGAGCCAATTCGCATATCACCACCGCCGGGGACGGCTCGCACGGAGTATATATGACCGGCATAGACAGCACCGTCGATATCGGCGCGAACACTAAGGTAGAGACGAAGGGCGACGGCTCGCACGCGCTATTTGGCAATGAATATAACGCCACGGAGAGTATTTACCGGTATCACTATGGGAAAAACGGCAAGATCAACGCCGGCGACGGTGTACTCCTCTCAACGTCGGGGACCGGCTCGCACGGCGCTTATACGGCCGGCGATACTACCGCCATAGAATTCAAAGGCGGCGCAGCCATCTCGGCAAGCGGAGCGGACAGCTACGCGCTTTACGCCGAGGCTGGCAAAATTACCTCGCTGCTGGACACAGGCGGCGACGTGACCGCGGGCGGCAGGTTCGCGATCATAGGAGATATGAAGACCGGGCAGAACGGCCTCATCGACCTTATGACAACCGAGGGCTCGGCCATTACCGGCAGAGCCTTCGCGGGCGACGGCAATATCACCCTGGATATGAAAGGAACGCACTGGCGGGTGACGGGCGACTCCGACGTGACGAAAATCACCGCCGGCAGCGGCACAAATATTGACCTGAGCGGCGCGCCGCTCGCTGCGGAACTCCACGTCGGCTCTCTGACGACGCACTCCCCGGCCAATCCCGATCTCTACAGCACCTTTACCTTCAAGACCGACGGCGTCAACGAATTGGCCAACCGACTTGTGGTAGAGGGGAGTACAGACGGCTACCACAAGGTATCCGTGGTCAATGACGGCTCGCTTGAGACGACCGGCAACGAACGCATCACCCTGATCGAGAAGGCTGACAAGGGCGGCAGCTTTTCCCTTACAAACACCGTCGAACTTGGAGCCTTCCAGTACGGCCTGCGGAACAATGAAGACGGCAGAGGACGCTACGACGGCCAGGACGGACACTACTGGGAGCTCTACAGTACGGGGCTGGCGCCCGTAGATCCGGGAAAGCCTGATCCCATCAAACCTGACGAACCCGAACCGAAACCGGAATCCAGCAACACCGCCTCCGCCGCGATAAACACCTTTGCGGCAAATTACCTGCTGAACTACGCGGAGACCAATACGCTCATCCAGCGTCTCGGCGACCTGCGCTTCACAGAAAACAGCAATGGCGCCTGGTTCCGCGCCTATGGCGGGAAGTTCGAATCCAACGCCAGATCCTTCGTGAAGGATTTCGACATGGACTACGGCGGACTGCAGGCCGGTTACGACCGTAAGCTGGACAAGAGCTGGTTTAAGGAGGGGGACACCTACGTCGGCGTCTTCTTCGGGTACGGCAAGGGCGATCTGGACTATAAGGACAACGGCCACGGCAGCGGTACGGCGGAAAATAAGACCCTCGGACTGTACGCCACCTACGTCGCAAAGAACGGCTTCTATATCGACACGATAGCCAAGTACGTATGGAGCACTAACGACTTCCGCGTATTCGACACGGCGGGAACGCTGGTCGTCGGAGACGACGTCGACCTCGGCGGCTTCGGCGCCTCCGTGGAGATAGGCAGGCGCTTCCGCCTCAAAGAAAACAGAACCGGCGGCAGATGGTACGTCGAGCCGCAGGCGCAGCTGAGCTATCTGCGCCAGGGCAGCGCCTACTTCAGCGCCAGCAACGGCCTGCGCATCGGGGTGGACGATTTCAACTCACTGCTCGGAAGGCTCGGGGCGCTGATCGGCTATGAGACCGACAGGACGAACTTCTACGCCAAGATATCCTACCTGAAAGAATTTGACGGCGACCTCGACATCCGCTACGCCAGCGGCAAACACATCGCAGGCGAGAGCTTCGGCGACGACTGGTGGACATACGGCATAGGCGTCACGCATCAGGTAAACCCGCGCAACTCTCTCTACTTCTCGCTGGAACGCTCATCCGGCGGCGTATTCACCGAAGACTGGGCCATCCGCGGAGGCTGGCGGGTCACCTTCTAGCAAGGAGAAAAATGGACGGGAGATAAGCGGCTAAGCACGGCCAAAGGCCAGTAGGCCGTCCGCTAATGACAAAACAAAGGGCCGGCGGCGCTCAGGAGATGAAAGCTCCTAAGCGCCGCCGACACTTTATAGCCGCACAGCCTATTTTGCCTAGATTTTGATTAGTATTATTGCCCTCCTGTGAATGGTTCACGCAGCGTATGTTTATACGGTAAATAAAAATGATTTCTAAAAGAAAGCAGGTATAACTATGGAACGTAAAATAATAAAGACGGTACAGGGACAGATGGCGACGGATGGCGCGGGGGTACGCCTCGTGCGCGTGCTCGGCCATGAGACGGTGCGGGACTTTGACCCGTTCCTCATGCTGGACTCATTCGACTCACGAAATCCGGACGACTATACGGCGGGCTTTCCCTTCCACCCGCACAGGGGTATAGAGACGATCACCTACCTCATCGAGGGTGAGATGGAGCACCAGGACAGCCTCGGCAACCGCGGAACGATCCACGGCGGCGAAAGTCAGTGGATGACGGCGGGCAGCGGCATTATGCACCAGGAGATGCCGATGTCCGGCCCCCGTATGCTTGGCCTCCAGATATGGCTCAACCTGCCTCAGGAGGATAAGATGACCGCGCCGCGCTACTTTGACATCAAGGGAGAGATGATAAAAAAGGTAGAGGATGAAAACGCCCTCGTCCGCATCGTCTCCGGCGAATATCAGGGACACCGGGGCGTCTCCACGAACCATATACAGGCCAGCATCTACGACATCACGTTAAAGCGGGGAAAGAAGATCAGCATCCCCACCAAAGAGGGAGAGACCGTCTTTATCTTCACCATCGAGGGAGAGGCGGCAGCAGGCGGCATGAATATCCCCGCAAAGACGGCCGCTCTGTTCGGAGAGGGAGAGAGCGTCACTATCGAGGCTCCCGAGGACAGAGAGGCGCGCATCATCTTCCTCAGCGGCAGACCTCTGCGTGAGCCGGTGGCCTGGGGTGGTCCGGTGGTGATGAACACCGGCGAAGAGATCAGGGAGGCCTTCCTTGAGATGCGCAACGACAGCTTCATCAAGCACGCGCCGGTGGCATAACGGCGCAGGCGCGTCCCGCCGCAAAACCGCACAAAAAAATGCCGGAGCGTCGCTCCGGCATTTTTATATACTGACCTGTACCGCCAATTACTTCTTGAATACCGCCTTAGCGGCCTTGCGGGAGATCTCGATTCCGAGCTGCAGGTCCTCAAGGGGAACGTTGAGCGCGGGACGGAAGCGGACAGTGTTGCTGCCGCAGCCGAGGATGAGCATGTTGTTCTTCTGGCATTCCTTGAGGAAGGCGTCGCGGAGCTGCGGGCAGCAGATGTCATAGGCGCACATAAGTCCCTTGCCGCGGACGTTGCGGATATATCCGGGGAACTCCGCTTCGAGCTCTTTGAGTCCGGCGTAGAGCGCGGGACCGGCGACGTTGCTGACGTAGTCAAGAACTTTGTCGTCGCGGTAGATCTCAAGGTATTTCTGGGCGCGGACCATGTCTACGACCGTGCCGCCCCAGGTCGAGTTGATGCGGCTGGAGACCTTGAAGCAGTTGTTTTCCACTTCGTCGACGCGCGGACCTGCGACAAGTCCGCAGATCTGGGCCTTCTTACCAAAGGAGAAGAGGTCGGGCTTCACGGGGGCGTGATGCTCCCAGGCCCACATCTTGCCGGTGATGCCCATACCGCACTGGACTTCGTCGAAAATAAGGAGCATTTCATTTTCGTCGCAGATCTGGCGCAGCTTCTGGAAGAACTCGGTGCGGAAGTGGTTGTCTCCGCCCTCGCCCTGGATCGTCTCGATGATGACCGCCGCGACGCCGTCGGGATCGTCCATGAGCACCTGCTTGATCTGCTTGATCGCCTGCGCTTCGAGCCACTCGACGTCGCCGATATGTTCCTCAAGCGGGAAGGTGATCTTCGGGTTGATAATGCGCGGCCAGTCGGTAAACTTAGCGTAACGCTGGTGCTTGTTCGGATCGTTGGTGTTCGTTACGGAGAGGGTATAGCCCGAACGTCCGTGGAAGGCTTCGTTGAAGTGCATAATCTTCGTGCCTTTGCGTCCGTTGTAGGCCTCGCCGGGAGTGATCTTGCCTTTCTGCATGAGCTTCTGGACCTTCCAGTCCATCGCCACTTTGAAGGTGTTCTCTACCGCGAGCGTACCGTAGTCAATAAAGAATACATGGTTGAATCCCTCGGGAACGGCCACTTCGCCAAAGGTCTTGATAAATTCCGCCATCTCCTGCGTGTAGATGTCGGAGTTAGCGACCTTGTTGATTGCCGCGCGGAATATCTTCTCTTTAAACTCGGGATTGTCAAGTTTGGGGTGGTTCATTCCAAACGGCGCTGAGGCGAAGAACGTGTAGAAATCCAGCCAGTTTGTGCCTGTGGCGGAGTCGATTATGTGGCTTCCCTTCGACTGCTCCATATCAATAACAATATCAAACCCATCGCGAAGAAGGAGCTTTTCTATTGTTGAGAATACATCTTTCGGCGCTACTGAGCAATTTGACGGCATGTGAACAACCTCCTCGATTTTTGTACCTATTAGGGATAATGGTTCAGTTTACATATTTCTTACATATATTAGTTTACATTCGCCGAGTAATAAAATCAAGATTTAATTTCCAGAATACGATAGGCAATTAAGACTTATTTTTTGCGCTTTTAATGTATAACAAAGATAAATTTCTAAAAATTATCCAATTTATTTATTAAATTTTTTTATAAAAGCTCAGCCGCAGGCAAATTTAAGAATTTTTTAATTATTTCTGGAGAGTAATATTTACCACTATTCATTCCAGGACAGTAATCGGCGTAATAATTCCAAATTTTTTTATCACGCAGCATAGAGGGCCAGAAGGGAAACAAACGGCACTGTAAAGGACGTACTTTGTAAATTTTACAACGCCGCGAGTTTCGTTCGAGGAAAATACAGTCATAATTTTCCATCTCTTTTATACTGCACCTTCCCTCGCGGCGCGTTAAATATTCCTTTCTCAGGGTCGTCTCGTCTATTCCAAGCTCGCGCGCGATCCTAGACCGCTCCTCCGGCGTCACCCAGATGGAGCCCGGTTCACCGCCGCAGCAGCGACCGCAGGCGGTACATTCAAAGCGAATGCCGTCGCGCTCCCACCAATAGTGCATGGCTTTATCTGCCCTTGAAACCCTTTTTCGTTGCGAGATAGACAGCGCCGGTCTCCTTCAGTTTGTCGAGCGACTCCAGCGCGATGCCGGTGCCAAGGGCGACGCATTCGCCGGCCGATTCGGCGACCACAGCGTTTATCTCGGTCTCTTCCATAATCAGCTCCGCAAGGCCGCGCAGGTAGGCTCCGCCTCCCGTGAGGATGATGCCACGGTCCATAACATCGGCGGAGAGCTCCGGCGGCGTCTTTTCAAGGACGCGCTTTATACCGGCGATGATACTGCTCACCGGTTCGTCGATCGCCTTCGCGACGTCGACGCTGTTTACCGTCACCTGGCGGGGCAGCCCCTGGACGAGGTCGCGTCCGCGAATGTCCATCAGCTTGTCCGGCGAGGCCTTCGTCGGGTCGCAGGCGCCGATCTGCTTCTTCACATCCTCCGCCGTCTGCTCGCCGATGGCGAGATTATACTGCTTGCGCATATAGCGGACGATCGCCTCGTCGAACTTGTCGCCGCCGACTCGCAGCGACTCAAAGACGACGAGCCCTCCGAGGGAAACGATCGCGATATCCGTCGTACCGCCGCCGATGTCGACCACCATGTTCCCCACCGCCTCGCCGACCGGCATATTTGCGCCGATCGCGGCGGCCATCGGCTCCTCTATGAGGTAGGCCTCTTTGGCCCCCACTTCAAGGGCGGCCTCGAGCACCGCGCGGCGCTCAACGTCGGTGGCCCCCGCGGGCACGCCGATCATCAGGCGGTGGCGCACGATGCGCTCCATACCGGAGGTGGTTTTCTTGAGGAATTCGCGCAGCATCACCTCGGTCATCGTATAGTCGGCGATCACTCCGTCGCGCAGCGGGCGGATGGCCACCACGTTGCCGGGGGTCTTGCCGATCATGATCTTCGCGTCTTCGCCGACAGAGAGAATCTTTCCCGTGTTCTGGTCCATCGCGACGACCGAGGGTTCGCGCAGCACCACGCCCTTGCCCTTGACGAACACCAGCACCGTCGCCGTGCCTAAATCTATCCCTATATCTCTATTCCACAAATTTGCAGCCTCCCTGTCTCTCTATACAGAGGTCTTCTTTTGCCAAATTTCGGTTCAGCTCAAATATTTATTTTACCATATAAGTGAATATCCGCAGAGGCCTTAACTACACTTAACAGGACAAATCCCGCCTTTTTAACCTCCCGCCGGTCATCTGTGGATTAAGAGATAAATAACGATTTAGCAAAGATTTTGGCTCCCTCATTGAGGGAGCTGGCTCGGCGATGTTTTTTCGCCGAGACTGAGGGAGTGTTGACCTTATGTTCTTCCGCGGCTTTTGCCGCGGGCTTTGTTTGGCGCGGTTACCGCGCCAAACAGAGTAACACTCCTTCCGTCAGCCGCCAAAAAACTGGCGGCCGACACCTCTGATGTAACTACCAGCCGAATCGCACGAAATCAAAGATTTCGGCTCTCTGGCCGCCTCAGAGAAGGAGGCTTTAAGAAAAAAATACCGTTTATCATCGATAGGGCATAAGCTAAATCGCTATTTATATCTCTTCTGCCTTCTGTTTTTTGCTGAAGAGTTTGCGGGAGAGCCTTACGGGCGGCCCGTCTGCCACAATTTTTCGCCGTATGATATTTTCCACAGGTAGAGGCCGCAGGCCGGGAAGGTCCGGCCTCCGTCGGAGCGGCTGCTTTTTTCCGTGTTGAGCAGCTCCCTTATCTGCGGCGGGCTTATCTGCCCCAGAGCGGCCATCTCCAGGTTGCCGAGGATGATGCGCACCATATTGTGCAGGAAGCCATCTCCCTTTATCTGCAGGACTACGAGGGGCCTTCTGTCGATGAGGCGTATCTTCGTAATTTTCCGGACGGTGCTCTGTTCGTTTCCCTCAAGACGGCAGAAGTTTCTGAAGTCGTGACTTCCAAGCAGCTCCTTCGCCGCCGCAGCAGCCGCGCCCCAGTCGTAACGCTGCGGCTTTATCCAGCAGACTTTTCCCACTATATGCGGGTATATGGCGCTCGCGTTCCAGATGAAATATCGGTATTCCCTCTCTTTGGCGCTGAAGCGGGCATGGAAGTCACCGCGCACGGCGGCGGCCCTCATGAGGCTGACTCCCTCCGGCAGGTGCGCGTTGGCCGCGAGCAGCAGGCGGCGCGGCTCCCATTCGCGGGCCATATCAAATGAGCAGACCTGCCCCTTCGCGTGTACCCCGGTATCGGTGCGTCCGGCGCCCGCAACCGGCGTATGGCGGCCGTTTATTTTGGAGATGGCCTCCTCTAGCGCCTGCTGCACGGTGGGCAGCTCCGGCTGTATCTGCCAGCCGAAAAATTTGCCGCCGTCGTAACTGACCTCCGCCGCGTAGCGGTTCATAACGGAAAGAACCTCTCTCCGCAGACGATGGCGGCAGAGACGGCAAAAAAGACCGCGAGCGCCGCGCTGTCGCAAGTCCGCCAACGCAGCGGTTTCAGGCGCGTGCGCCCCGCGCCGCCGTTGTAGCCGCGCGCCTCCATCGCCACCGCAAGGCTCTCGGCGCGCCGGAAGATGATCACAAAGAGCGGTATGAGCACGGGAATGTAGGCCTTTGCGCGTTTCATCAGTCCACCCTCGTCAAATTCCGCGCCGCGCGACTTCTGCGCCTTTATTATCCGCCCCGTCTCCTCAAAGAGGGTCGGGATAAAGCGCAGCGCTATCGTGATCATCATCGCTATTTCGTGCGCCGGGACGCCGATACGTTTCAGCGGCGAAAGCAGTCCCTCAAGGCCGTCCGATATCTGCGACGGCGAGGTGGTGAAGGTGAGCAGCGAGGCGTACATAACGAGGCAGGCAAGACGCAGCGCCATGGTCAGCGCAAGGTATATGCCCTGTCTTGTGACCGTAAACCGGCCAATACCGGCGACGACGTCGCCGGGGGTGAGAAAGAGGTGCAGCAGCGAGGTAAATATAATAAGTATAAGGACGGGACGGGCCGACGCGGCGACGACACGCGACGGTATCCGGGAATATCTGGTGAGGCACAAAAGCAGTATGCTCCAAATGATGAATGCCGTCAGGGTGTGCGTCATGAAGACCGCGGCCATTACGGCGATCGTAAGAATTATTTTTGCGCGCGGATCGAGCGCGTGGACCGGCGACTTGGCGGGAATGTATTGGCCAAGCGCAATTTTATCAAAGGCTGCCATCTTTTCTCCTGTTTAGTCTCTCTGCCGCAGGCAGGGTCAAATATTTTTTTACGCCGCCGGAGCGAGTCTCTTTACCAGTTCATCAGGGCTCCAGGCGAGGCTCTCTATCTTTCCCACCGCTTTGAGCCGCTTTGCCAGCGCCAGTACCTCCGGGACGGCAAGGCCCTTTATATTTTTTTCGCATATCAACGCCGCGGTCTCGCACGGGGAGGCCCAGGAGAGCGCCCGTCCCTCTTCAAGGACCAGTATCTTCGCGCTGAGCTCCAGCGCCAGCTCTATGTCGTGGGTGATATGGATTATACCCATCCCCTCTTTGGCAAAGTTTCTAAGGGTCTCGATCAGCTCCAGAGAGGCTCTGCCGTCCAGCCCCGCCGTCGGCTCGTCCAGGACGAGATATGAGGGAGCCGCCGCAATGACGGAGGCAATCGCCACCCTGCGCTTCTGCCCGCCGGAGATGTTATAGGGCGACGCGGAGAGTATTTTTTCATCAAGGCCGACGGCCTTGACCGCCTTAGGAATGATCTCTTTTATCTCTTCCGCCCCGATCCCCCAGTTTCGCGGCGCGAAGGCGATCTCCTCCGCTACCGTTTCGGCAAATATCTGCTCCTCCGGGTACTGGAATACGAGGCCGACCTTCCGGCGCGCCTCGCGGGCAGCGGCTGTTCCGGCCGACGTATCGATACCGTCGACGGATACGGTGCCACTTTGCGGTATTATCAGGGCGTTGAGATGCTGCGCGAGGGTCGATTTTCCGCTTCCCGTGTGCCCCAGGACGGAGACGATCTCTCCGGCGGCGACTTCAAAGGAGATCTCGTGCAGCGCCGGGTGTTCGGTCGGCAGCCCCTTGTTGTAGGTGTAGCTGAGTTCTTTTACGGTCAGCGGCATAGCAGTTTTTCTCCGATGCTTTCGACGGAGGTTTCTGTATCCTCCGGTATCAGGCCGCGCTCCGCAAGCAGTTCGTAAAGACGCTCCAAAGGCGGTTTACTGAGATTCATCGCGCGCAGCTCCGCGTCGCTTTTCCGCAAAAAATCCCGTGCCGGCATCTCCATCGCGATAACTCCGTCCGCAAGAACGACCACCCTGTCCGCCTCCCTGATCTCGTCCAGCCTGTGAGTGACCTCCACTATGGTTCGCCCTTTTTTGTGCTCCGCCGCGATGATTTCCGTGAAGTCACGGCGCGACTGGGGATCGAGCATCGACATGGCCTCGTCGAGCAGGAGCGCCCGCGGACGCATCGCAAGCGCGCCGGCGAGGGCCAGCCGCTGTTTCTGGCCGCCCGAGAGGGATGATACGAGACTCTCTCTTCGCTCAGCCAGTCCGGTCGCCGCCAGCGCCTCTTCGACCCGCGCCGATATCTCCGCCGAAGGGCAGCCGAGGTTTTCCGGGCCGAAGGCGACCTCCTCTTCCACGGTGGCGGCGACGATCTGGTCTTCAGGGTTTTGGAAGACGATCGCCGAAACGCCTCGCAGTTCGCCGCTCTTAGCCTCGGCGGTATTTCGCCCCTCCACAAAACAAAGGCCCTGCGTGGGGAGCAGCAGGGCGCTTAAAAGTTTTAGGAGCGTGGACTTTCCGGAACCGTTTGAACCAAGAAGCGCAACCCACTCTCCGGCGCGGATTTCTAAATCGATACCCTTGAGTATCTTTTCAGAGGCATTCGGATAGCAAAACTCCGCGCCTTTGAGTATGAATTGTCTTTCTTGAGCCATATATTAGTCAACCAGCTGTATTACCGCCATCGGAGAGGAGTCGCCGACGCGCGCGCCGATCTTTACGATTCTTGTGTAGCCGCCGTTGCGCTCGGCATACTTGGGTCCGAGTTCGTCAAACAGCTTTATTACCGCCTCTTTGTGAGGGATGCGTGCGATCACGAGACGGCGGTCGCTGAGCGTGCCGGACTTAGCTTTGGTGATAAGCTTTTCGGCGACGCGGCGGAGCTCTTTCGCTCTCGTCTCTGTCGTTACTATGCTGCCCTCGATGAAGAGACTGGCAGCCATGTTACCGAGCATGGCCCACCTATGGGAACTGCAGCGTCCCAACCGCCTTGTGTTCATGCGGTGTCTCATTGGTTATTCCTCCTTCAGATTCTGTTCGTTATCATCCAAATCCTCGTCGTCATCATCAAGCGGGGTGCTGATATCGCCGCTGAGATGAAGGTCGAATTTGGCCAGTTTCTCCTCGATCTCTTTAAGAGAGATTTTGCCGAGGTTGCGGATTTTCAGAAGGTCGTCCCTCGTCCTGGAGACGAGTTCGCCTATCATATGGACTCCGCCGCGGAGCAGGCAGTTTTCACTGCGCACCGAAAGCTCAAGGTCTCTCACGGGACGTGAGTAGATCGAGTTCTCTCCCATCTGGAAGCCGGAGAGTCCGCTGTGCGCGTCAAAGCCCTTGTTTCCGCCCATCGCCGCCGCACGCGAGGCCTCGTCGTTCTTAATGATCTCATCAAGAGCGCTTGTTCCGGGGCCGGCAAGCGAATCCACAATCGAGGAGTAGTATCCCTTGAGGATACGGCTGGCCTGAATGACTGCGGACTCAGGAGTCACAACGCCGTTGGTCCAGATCTCCAGCGTAAGGCTGTCGTAGTCTGTACGCTGTCCCATACGTTTATCCTGAATGTCGTACTTCACACGCTGTACGGGGGAAAAGAGGGCGTCTGTCTGAAGAGCATCCACCGGCAGGTAGGATGCCCGCGGACGATCTATCGGCGCGTAACCGGTACCGGTGGCGACGTAGATGTCCATAGACAGGGAATGTCCCTCTTCAAGCGTACAGATGTACGCCTCCGGATCGGGAAATTCAACTTCGCTGTCTGGATCGATATCCGACACCGTCACGGCCTTCGGTCCCTTGGCTTCGAGATGAAGGGTGCGCACCGATGTTGAATGGCAGCGAACGGGAATATGTTTCAAATTTACCAGAAGTTCGATAACGTCCTCTTTAACTCCCGGAATTGTGCTGAATTCATGCAGGACTCCCTCAACGCGCACGGCGACGACCGCCGCCCCACTAATTGAGGAGAGAAGAACACGGCGCAATGAATTGCCCAGTGTTACTCCGTAGCCTCTTTCAAGAGGCTCAACGGTAATTTTACCGTACGACGGGGTGGATTCCTGTACTATGATCTCATGACGATCATGCTCCATATTCTCCCCCACCTTTCGTTTCACTAACGTGCATAGAATTCAACAACAAGCTGTTCGTTTACTGGTACGTCTATCTGCTCACGGACCGGTACTGCGACTAACGAGCCTGACATTGCTTCCGGATTAAATTCAAGCCACGCGGGAATGCTGCGGCTTGCTGACGCTTCGGCGTTCTGCTTGATCGTCGGGACGTCGCGGCTGCCTTCGGCAACGGCGACGACATCTCCGACCTTGAGGAGCGCGCTGGGGATGTCAAGCTTGCGGCCGTTGACGGTGAAGTGTCCATGGCAGACAAGCTGACGAGCCTGGCTGCGGCTTACACCGAGGCCAAGGCGGTATACGACGTTGTCAAGACGGCGCTCCAGAAGCTGGAGGAAGTTATGGCCCGTCTGACCTGACATCCCGGTCGCCTTCTTGTATATTGTGCTGAACTGGGTCTCGTTGATACCGTAGAAGCGGCGAAGCTTCTGCTTCTCACGGAGACGAAGTCCATATTCGCTCATCTTGCCGCGGCGCGTTCCGTGCTGGCCGGGCTTTGAGTTACGCTTTGTGAGTCCGCACTTTTCTGTATAGCAGCGGTCTCCCTTCAAAAAGAGCTTGGCGCCCTCTGCGCGGCAGAGCCTGCAGACAGGTCCTGTGTATCTGCTCATGCTAATAAGTACCTCCTTATAGGACTACACGCGGCGCCGCTTGGGCGGACGGCATCCGTTGTGCGGGATCGGCGTTGCGTCGCGGATTACGTTTACCTGCAGCCCCGCCGCCTGAAGCGAACGGATGGCAGATTCACGTCCCGGGCCGGGGCCCTTGACTACGACGTCAATTTCCACTACTCCGTGGTCCTGGGCAACCTTTGCCGCCTGTGCCGCCGACATCTGCGCGGCGTACGGGGTCGACTTACGGGTCCCCTTGAAGCCGACGTTTCCGCCTGAGGCCCATGAAAGGGCGTTGCCCTGCTTGTCTGTAAGTGTCACGATGGTGTTGTTGAATGTTGAGTAGATATGCGCGACACCATAGCTGACGTTCTTTTTCTCTTTGCGCTTACGGCTGCGCTGTACGCGTTTGGCCAACTGTTATTCCCTCCCTGGTTGCACCTTACTTGGTGGCTTTCTTTTTGCCCGCGACAGTCCTCTTCGGACCTTTGCGAGTACGGGCGTTCGTCTTTGTCCTCTGGCCTCTGACGGGGAGACCCTGACGATGTCTGAGTCCGCGATAGCAGCCTATGTCCATGAGACGCTTGATGTTCATCGCTATGTCGCGGCGAAGGTCACCTTCTACCAGGCGGTTGTCTTCAATTTCAGCGCGAAGTTTCTGCTCTTCTTCCTCTGACAGGTCCTTCACACGGGTGTTGGGATCAATCCCCGTGACCTTTATGATATCGTTCGCAACTGCCGGCCCGATACCAAAAATATAGGTAAGGGCTATTTCGATCCTCTTCTCACGCGGCAGGTCAACACCGGCTAAACGAGCCATTCCCTGCTACCTCCTTGCTCCCTGACGCTGCTTATGGCGCGGGTTTCTGCTGCAGATCACGCGCACTACGCCGTGACGCTTGATAATTCTGCAATATTCACATATAGGTTTGACCGACGGTCTTACTTTCATTAAATGCAGACCTCCTTGACTGTACTTGTTCCATCCATGGCGAGATATTCGCCTACTTGTATCTGTATGTTATCCTACCGCGCGTCAGGTCGTAAGGCGAGAGTTGCAAAAGAACTTTATCGCCCGGCAGTATCCTGATAAAATGCATGCGCATTTTGCCCGAGACATGAGCCAGTATCTTGTGGCCATTTTCCAGCTCAACGCGGAACATGGCATTTGGCAGCGGCTCCACTACCTTGCCCTTTACTTCAATTACTTCTTCTTTGGCCATTCGGCAGCTTCATCCTCCTGTTCGCAAGATGTGCCGCTGTTTTCCAATAGCTTGGAAATTTTCTGCATCAACCAGCCGTTGTCCAGAGGTTTCCCGCCAGCGACACGCCCAGCCACATCTTCGAGATTATAGTGCGTTTGTTGCAGATGAATAACATTCTTTTTCTTGGGCCTCGCCGCTGTGTATTCGGCCCCGTTGGCTATCAGTATCCTGCCGTCACATGCTCCCATCACAGCGAATGGTTTCCCCGCGTATTTACCGCGGCGCACGATGACGACATCCCCGGTGCGGAACCCCTCTTTATATGTGGAGGAGTTTACTCCCATGGCGTAAGTATCTCCACGCCGTCGTCCGTTACGAGGAGGCTGTACTCAAAATGAGCGGCATCGCTTCCATCCTTCGTTACGACGGTCCATCCGTCAGAGAGGGTCTTTACCTCTTCGGCCCCGGTCATCACCATCGGCTCTACGCAAAAGGTCATCCGCGGTTTGACGGTTATACCGCTTCCAGGCTTTCCAAAATTGGGAACCTGTGGCGCCTCGTGCAGCCGGTGTCCGATGCCGTGTCCGGCGTAGTCTCTCACAAGACCGCAGCCGGCGGGGATCACTACGTTTTCTACCGCAAACCCGATGTCTCCGAGGGTCGCTCCCGGTTTGACCGCGGCGGCGCCTTTGTGCAGGGACTCAAGTGTAAGGTCGAGCAGCCGCTGTCGCTCTTCACTTATCTTCCCCACCGCATAGGTGCAGGCCGCGTCTCCGAAGAAGCCCTCGATTGAGGCGCCGGTGTCGATACTGATTATATCTCCCTCTTCAAGAATTCTCTTTTTGGAGGGGATTCCGTGCACGACTTCATCGTTTATCGAAGCGCAGATCGTGCCTGGAAAGGGGACCGATACCCAAGGTACCTTATACCCTTTGAAGGCGGGCTTCGCACCTGCTTTTTTTACCAGATTTTCAGCCGCCTCGTCAAGGGTCAGGGTATCGATTCCCGGCTTGACCATTTCCCGCATTAATTTGAGAATGTCAGCAACGATCTGACCCGCCCTGCGCATCTTGGCTATGTCGCGATCGCTCTTAAATGTGATCATTAAAGTACAGCCTCAGCCTTTCCGCTGCTCAAGTATCTTAAGGACCGCGTCTTTGCCGCCGGTGGCGTCAACTGTAATGAGCAGTCCCTTTTTACCATAGTAATCTATGAGCGGGGATGTCTGCCCGTGGAATACGGAGAGGCGGTTGCGGATGACGCTTTCTTTGTCGTCGTCACGCTGAATGACCTCGCCGCCACACTTATCACAGACGCCCTCTTTCGCCGCGGGCTTGAGTACTGTGTTGTAGATCTCGCCGCACTGTTTGCAGACTCTTCTTGCCGTAAGTCTGCCGACGACGGTATCATCGTCTATCTCAAGGCTGACCACCGCGTCAAGCTTGATGCCGAGTTTCGCGAGCATCAGGTCAAGAGCCTCGGCCTGCCCGATCGTGCGCGGGAAACCGTCAAGGAGGAAACCATCTTTGCAGTCGGCCTCCAGCAGACGCTTTTCCATCATGCCAATGATCACTTCATCAGGCACGAGTTTTCCGGCGTCCATATATTCTTTTGCGCTCTTGCCGAGCTCCGTCCCCGCCTTGACATTGGCGCGGAGAATATCGCCCGTCGATATATGCGCTACGGGATATTTGCCCTTAATACTGTCAGCCTGCGTGCCTTTGCCGGCTCCCGGCGCTCCAAGAAGAATGATCCTCATTTTCGATTCGCCTCTTTTGGATTACAGTTTTAGCAAACCGCCGCTCTTACCGCCGCGGCGCTTGAGGATGCCCTCATAATGGCGCATGAGAAGCTGTCCCTCGATCTGATGGACCGTATCAAGCGCTACGCCGACGACGATGATTACCGCGGTACCGCCAAAATAGAAGGTATTGATGTGCATTACACCCGTCATTATTGTCGGGATGATCGCGATCACCGCAAGGGCGATCGAACCGCCGAGCGTGATACGTCCCATTACCTTCTCTATGTAGTCGGTGGTAGGTTTACCGGGGCGAATGCCGAGGATGAACCCGCCGTTCTTCTTCATATTCGTCGAGATGTCTTCCGGCTTGAAGACTACCGCCGTATAGAAATATGAGAAGAATACGATAAGGAGCACATAGAGCACCATATAAAATGGGCTGCTCGGGCTCATCGCCTGCTGTATCATCCTCGCGATGCTGTGCTGGAAAAGTCCCGCTATCGTGTAGGGGAAGAGCAGCACTGACGAGGCGAAGATTATCGGGATGACGCCCGCCGTATTGACGCGGAGCGGTATGAAGCTCGACTGTCCGCCGTACATCTTGTTTCCGACCATACGCTTGGCGTACTGGACCGGCAGGCGGCGCTGTCCCTCCTGGAGCATGACGCACCCCGCCACAACCGCCACCATTATCGCGACGGCGATCAGCATAACGAGCACGTTCATCTCACCAAGACGTACCAACGACGCCGTACGGATGATAGCTTCAGGGATCCTTACCACTATACCCGCAAAGATAAGCAGGGAGATACCGTTGCCGATTCCGTGGTCCGACATTATTTCACCAAGCCACATAACGGCGACGGCGCCGGTTGTGAGTGTAAGCGACACAAGGATAATATCAAGCATGCCGCCCGAGTATATCCCGAGTCCCTTCAGCCAGCCGGTCATACCTACTGCCTGTATAAACGCGAAGATGATCGTTCCGTAACGTGTCCACTGAACGATCTTTTTGCGTCCATCTTCTCCCTCTTTCTGCATCTTCTCAATGCTCGGCACGACAACCGCGAGCAGCTGCATGACGATGCTTGAGTTGATGTAGGGGGTCACACCCAGCGCGAAGATGGAAAAACGGCTGAGTGCTCCTCCCGCAAAGAGGTCCAGGAAACCAAGCAGTGACCCCTGATCAAAAAGTTTTCCGAGGGCAGCTGCATCCACTCCGGGAGTGGGTACGTGCGCACCCAAACGGTAGACGAAGAGCGCTGCAAGCGTAAAAAGTATGCGGCGCTTCAGATCGGGCAGCCGAAAGGTATCCCGGAAGGAATCCAGCATTTATATCACCTCTGCCTTGCCGCCGGCGGCCTCTATCTTCTTGGCAGCCGATGAACTGTAGGCGTTTGCCTTTACGTTAAGGCTCTTTGAGAGCTCGCCAACGCCGAGAACTTTGACAGGCTTGCCGGCGTCTGAAATCAGGCGAAGTTCGGAAAGTTCCTTCGCGGTGACTTCCGCGCCCGCTTCAAAGCGCTCTTCAAGGTCGGCGATGTTGACGATCTCATATTTTACCGCGAAACGGAAGTTGCTGAAGCCGCGCTTAGGAACACGGCGCGCGAGCGGCATCTGTCCGCCTTCGAAGTTGGCTCCGATATCAGGGCTCTTGCGGGCCTTCTGGCCTTTGTGGCCCTTTCCCGCCGTCTTTCCCTGTCCGCTGCCCAGACCCTGTCCAAGGCGCTTTTTCTTTTTGCGCGATCCCGGCACAGGTGAGAGTTCATGAAGTTTCATGGCAGTTCCTCCCCCTTATTCCTCAACAGACCATTCCAGCAGGTGGCCGATCTTGTTGACCATGCCGCGGATCTGCGGGCTGTCGTTGTGATATACAGTCTCATTGAGCCTGTGAAGGCCAAGAGCCTTTATTATTCTCTCCTGACTCGGAGGACGGCCTATTGTGCTTTTCTTCCATGTGATACGAAGCTTAGCCATAGCTATAATACCTCCTAGGCTTCCTTGCGCTCTTTGCCACGGAGACGGTAGATCTCTTCCGGCGTACGGAGGCGCTTGACCGCATCCATCGTCGCATAGGCGATATTGATGGGGTTCGAAGTTCTTCCGGTTACCTTCGCGATAACGTCTTTGATTCCGCCGAGCTCCATGATCGGACGCACCGACGAACCGGCGAGAACGCCAGTTCCAGGCGCGGCCGGACGCATGAGAACTTCCGCGGCGCCGAACTTGCCGATGATGGGATGCGGAAGCGTGTGGCCGGTCTTCTTAAGGTCGATCATATTTTTCTTCGCATGTTCGATACCTTTTTTCATGGCCACGGAAATTTCTTTGGCTTTGCCCATTCCGAGACCGACCTGGCTCACGCCGTCGCCTACCACCACAAGTACGCTGAAGCGGAAACGCTTACCGCCTTTGACGACTTTGCTGACGCGGTTGATGGAAACTATGCGCTCTGAAAGTTCAAGGCCTCTGCTGCTATAAGTTTTTGTATTCTGTGTCTCTTTCGCCACTTTATTGCGCCTCCTCTTAGAACTTCAGACCGGCTTCGCGGGCTGCTTCGGCAAGGGCCTTTACTCTGCCGTGATAGACATGGCCGCCTCTGTCAAAGACAACTTCTGTGATTCCGTTCGCAAGAGCGCGCTCGGCAATGAGCTTGCCGACTGCCTTAGCAGCATCCTGGTTCCCTGTGCCCTTTACGTCGTCAAATTTGTCCTGTATGGTCGATGCCGATACAAGCGTATGTCCCTTTTCGTCGTCGATGACCTGAGCAGAGATGTGCTTCAGGCTGCCGAAGACTGCAAGACGGGGGCGCTCACCGGTGCCGGAGAGATGTCTCCTGAGGCGACGGTGGCGAAGCTCCCGCATTTCGTTACGACTGCGATTACTGATCAACGTCCTTCACCTCGCCTTACTTCTTGGCGCCGGCCTTACCGGCCTTGCGGATTACATATTCGCCGGCATATCTGATTCCCTTGCCCTTGTAGGGTTCGGGCGGACGATATCCGCGAATGTTCGATGCGACCTGACCGACAAGCTGCTTGTCGATGCCGCGAACGATTATCTTGATGGGGCTCTCGCAGGCGAACTCAATTCCCGCAGGGGGAACGACTTCTACAGGATGCGAGAAGCCGAGGCTCAGTACAAGGTTCTTGCCCTGCATCTGAGCGCGGTAGCCGACGCCGACGATTTCAAGGACTTTCTGAAAACCGTTGCTGACGCCGTCCACCATGTTGCTGATAAGGGCTCTCGTCATGCCGTGCGCGGCGCGTACCGGCTTGTCGTCGTTCGCGCGCGTCACATGAAGCTGCCCATCTTCGACCGCTACAGCGATGTTGTTCATTACATCCATCTCAAGGCTGCCTTTGGCTCCCTTGACAAAAACATGCTGTCCGTCGATCTTGACCTCTACGCCTTTCGGAAGAGCTATCGCTTTGCGTCCTATTCTAGACATCTTCGAGCGCCTCCGTTACCAGACGTAGCAGACTACTTCGCCGCCGAGTCCGAGTTTACGGGCAGAGGCGTCGGTCATGAGTCCGGCTGACGTTGAGATTAGAGCAATACCCAAACCGCCCATTACCTTGGGAAGTTCGTCTTTGCCGACGTAGATACGGCGGCCGGGTTTGCTGATTCTGCGAAGTCCCTGGATTACTCTTTCCTTCTGGGGTCCATAGTTCATGGTAAGCCGAAGGATGGGCATCGGCTGCTTCGCGTCGGTGATCGTCTTATAGTTACGGATATAACCTTCCTCTTTGAGGATGCGGGCCATTTCAAGCCGCATCTTGGAAAGAGGCATATCTACCATTTCATGGTAAACCACATTCGCATTTCTGATGCGTGTGAGCATATCCGCGACAGGATCGGTAATATGCATTAAAGGATCCTCCCTTCTACGCCCACGTGCCTACCAGCTCGACTTGACAACGCCAGGGATTTTTCCCTCGCGTGCAAGCTTGCGGAAACAGCAGCGGCACATATCGAATTTGCGCATGTATCCGTGGGGGCGTCCACAGATCGGGCAACGATTGTATTTTCTCACTTTGAACTTCGGCTCTTCTTTGGCCTTGTTCACCATACTTTTACGGGCCATTTGCTTCTCCTTCCTAACGGGCGAAGGGCATGCCCAGCTCTTTTAAGAGCGCCTGGGCTTCCTCATCGGTCTTCGCGGTCGTCACGAACGTGATGTTCATGCCGCGCTGACGGATGACCTTATCGTAATCGATCTCAGGGAAGAGAAGCTGTTCTTTGAGGCCGAGGTTGAAGTTACCTCTGCCGTCGAAGCCCCTCTTTGAGATTCCCTGGAAGTCCTTGATACGGGGAAGCGCGATGCTGAAAAGGCGATCGACGAACTCCCACATTCTGTCACTTCTCAGAGTAACCGCACACGCAACGGGCATTCCTTCGCGAACCTTGAATCCGGCTATGGATTTCTTGGCGCGCTTCATCATCGGCTTCTGACCGGAGATGATGGTCAGTTCGTTGATCGAGGCGTCCATGTATTTCTGGTCCAGCTTTGCCTCGTTGACGCCGATGTTGATGACGACTTTGACGAGACGCGGGATCTCCATAACGTTCTTATACTGGAACTGCTCGTTCAGACGGGGAAGGACTTCCTCGGAATATTTTGTTAAAAGACGCGGAGTCATTCTGTTGTCCCTCCTCACTATGCCTTATCGATGATTTCGCCGCACTGCTTGCAGATACGGACCTTCTTGCCATCGTCAAGGAAGGCGCGTCCGACGCGCGTCGCCTTGCCGCATTTCGGGCAGACAAGCATTACCTTTGACGCAGAAAGAGCGGCCTCTTTCTTGACAAGCCCGCCGCGGGGATCCTTTTGTGTCGGACGGACGCTCTTGGTAACGAAATTGACGTTTTCCACTACGACCGTATCCTTATCGATATTCCTCTTAAGGATCTTTCCCTCTTTGCCGGCGTCTTTTCCGGAGATGACGCGAACGCGGTCTCCCTTTTTGATTCTCATTTTAGACATGGCAGGTTACCCCCTACACTACTTCGGGCGCCAGAGAGACTATACGCATGTATTTCTTTTCTCTCAGTTCCCTTGCTACAGGACCAAATATACGTGTTCCTTTGGGGTCGCCATTGTTGTCAATGACAACGGCCGCGTTGTCGTCGAAGCGAACGTAAGAACCGTCCTTGCGGCGGATCTCCTTTTTCGTCCTGACGATGACGGCCTTTACGACGTCACCCTTTTTGATGTTAGCGTTGGGGGCCGCCTCGCGGACCGCGCCAACGATGACATCCCCGACAGTTCCAACTTTGCGGAAGCTGCCGCCCTTAACCTGGACGCAGAGGATTTTCTTTGCGCCGGAATTGTCGGCTACGTTAAGTACTGTACGCAGCTGAATCATAACTATTCGGCCTCCTCTTCAGCGACGCCGAGGATAGGAGCTCTCTCAACTATCTCGAGAACTTCCCAGCGCTTCCTCGCGCTCAGGGGACGGGTCTCGCCTATCTTGACTGTGTCGCCCATGCGGCAGTCGTTGGTCTCATCATGAGCCATGAATTTCTTTGAACGGAGAACAGGCTTGCCGTAGAGAGAGTGCTTTGCCATACGGTCTACGCGCACGACGATGGTCTTTTCCATCTTGTCGCTAACCACTGTTCCGGTACGGACTTTACGATGTGCTGTACGCTCTTCCATCGTCGGTTACCTCCTTGCTCCTGAGTGATCTATACCCATCTCTTTTTCCGTAATAACGGTAAGAATACGGGCGATAGTCTTCTTTACATCTTTGATGCGTCCCGAATTGCTCAACTGTCCGATCGCGTTCTGAAAACGGAGGTTGAACAGCTCTTCCTTATACTGCTTGTGCTTATCTTTAAGCTCAGATACGCTGAGATCTCGAAGTTCCTTGGGATCCATACTATTCACCTGCTCCCTCTCGGGTTAACATTTTTACCTTGATGGGCAGTTTGAACGATGCGGTGCGGAAGGCCTGTTCGGCAACTTCACGCGGCACTCCTGCAATTTCAAACATAACGCGTCCGCGCTTTACTGCTGCGGTCCAGTATTCCACGTTTCCCTTACCTTTACCCATACGAGTTTCAAGAGGCTTCTCAGTGACGGGGCGATCCGGGAATATCCTGATCCAGATTTTTCCGCCCTTCTTCATCTTGCGGCTGATGGCAACACGAACCGCCTCTATCTGGCGCGCCGTGATCCAGCCGTTCTCGCAGGCCTGAAGTCCAAACTCGCCAAAGTCCACCTCTGTAGCGCCTTTGCTGTAGCCGCGAAGGGCCGTCAGATGGGGCTTGCGGTATTTTACTCTTTTCGGAGAAAGCATTGGATCTTACCTCCTCTCCTTTGTTACGGGCTCGGCCTCAAATATGGGCTTGCGCTCCATAACTTCGCCCTTGTATATCCACACCTTGATGCCGATTACACCATAGATCGTGTGAGCTTCGGCGAAGCCGTAATCGATATCGGCTCTCAGTGTCGAAAGGGGAAGCTGGCCCTCAAGATACCATTCCGTGCGCGCTATTTCGGCTCCGCCGAGACGGCCGGCGCACTGGATCTTGATTCCCTTGGCTCCCGACTTCATCGCGCGGAATATCGACTGCTTCATTGCGCGGCGGAAGCTGATTCTGCGCTCAAGTGAAGAGGCGACGCCCTCGGCGACTACCTGAGCCTCTACGTCGGGATTCTTCATCTCCTGAATGTTTATCATGACCCGGTTGCCGGTCATAGCCTGAAGTTCCTCACGAACCGCCTGTATCTCTGCTCCCTGCTTGCCAATTACGACACCAGGCCGGGCGGTCCAAACTGTAAAACGCATAACGTTGCCTATACGCTCAATCTCCACGCGGCTCACGCCAGCCTGGGCCCAGCGTTTCTTGATCCAGTTTCTGAGCTCGAGGTCTTTGTGAAGATACTTCGCATACTTCTTACCGTCAGCGTACCAGCGGGATTCCCAATCGTAGATAACGCCAAGTCTATAACCTACCGGGTGAACTTTCTGACCCACCGTTCAACCCCTCCTTACTTCTCACACACGACCATGGTGATATGGCACGTGTGATGTCTGAAAGCATGAGCGCGGCCCATGGAAACGGGGCGGAAACGCTTCATGTACGCTCCCTGGTCAGCCGTGGCGGTCTTGACGATGAGTTTGTCCATATCGAGACCGTGGTTGTGCTCAGCATTCGCAACGGCGCTCTTGAGCACCTTCTCAGCGTATCTGGCCGGCTTATTGGGAGTATATTTAAGAATCATGAGCGCCTCTGAAGCATTCTTGCCTCTGACAAGCGCCAGGACTCTGCGGACTTTGTTTGCAGAAATACGGATCTGCTTTGCCGATGCTTTTACTTCCATACCTCGCGTCCTCCTACCTCTTTACCTTCGTGGAGCGTTCCTGGCCGGCGTGGCCGCCGAACTTACGGGTAGGCGCAAACTCACCGAGCTTATGTCCTATCATATTGTCGCTGATGTAAACCGGTACATGAATACGGCCATTATGCACGGCAATCGTGTGTCCGACCATTTCAGGCGTGATCGAGCAGGCGCGAGCCCAGCTCTTGATGACCACTTTTTTGCCTGATTCGTTCATGTCCTCTACCCTGCGGAGAAGCTTAACGTCTACGTAGGGTCCTTTTTTTAGTGAACGAGCCATCTTAATTCCCTCCTACAAACTCGGGTTACTTCTTGCGGCGGCGGACGATGAACTTATCCGACGGCTTACGCTTACGGGTACGGTAACCCTTTGCCGGAGTACCCCACGGTGAGACAGGATGCTTATGCGACTTGCTCTTGCCTTCGCCTCCGCCCATCGGATGGTCGACAGGGTTCTGGATCATACCGCGGATATGCGGACGAATGCCAAGCCAGCGTGTTCTTCCCGCTTTACCTGAGACTACGTTCTCGTGCTCTTCATTGCCAACCTGGCCGACGGTCGCCATGCACTCAATCAGTACAAGACGAAGTTCGCCTGACGGCATACGCACAAAGGCGTATTTGCCCTCTTTAGCCATAAGCTGCGCCGACGTTCCCGCCGAACGTACCAATACTCCGCCGCGTCCCGGCTCAAGCTCGATGTTGTGAACGACCGTACCAACCGGGATGTCCTTAAGCTTAAGGGCGTTTCCGGGGCGAATGTCCGATCCCTCTCCGGCGAAGATCGTGTCACCGACATTGAGGCCTACGGGGGCGAGGATGTATCTCTTCTCGCCGTCCTTGTAGGAGATGAGAGCGATACGCGCCGAACGGTTGGGATCGTATTCGATCGCCGTTACCTTACCGGGGACTCCGAACTTATCGCGCTTGAAGTCCACGATGCGGTACTTGATTCTGCCGCGTCCGCCGCGGTGGCGCATTGTCACGCGGCCGTTGTTATTGCGTCCCGCTGACTGCGAGAGTGATACTACCAGACTGCGTTCCGGCTTCGCCTTAGTGATTTCCGAAAAATCGGGCGTCGCCATCTGACGGCGGCTGGGCGTAGTGGGACGATATTTCTTGATTCCCATTAGATGTTTCCCCTTTCTGCCTAGGCGCTTGCGCCCTCAAAGAAAGCGATCTTCTCACCCTTTGCGAGGGTGACGATGGCCTTCTTCCAGGAGCGTGAACGACCCAAAAAGGCACCCATCCGCTTCGGTTTGGAACGGACCTGGATCGTGTTTACCTTGACAACCTTGACCTTGAAGACCTCTTCGATGGCTTTGCGGATCTCTATCTTATTCGCCTTCGGGAGTACCTCAAAGGTATACTGTCCCAGTTCCATCTGACGGCTTGTCTTCTCCGTTATGATGGGCCGAACTATTATATCATATGCTATCGCGTTCATTAACCGAATACCTCCTCGAGCTTTTTAACCGCTTCAGGAGTTGCGATCAGCTGGTCATGGTTCAGAAGGTCGTAAACATTCACGCTGTCCACATGCTGTACATAAGCGCCGGGGATGTTCGCCGCCGACTTCACAACAGCCATGTTCGTCTCGTGGAGTACGAGAAGGGGCTTTTTGCCGCTCTTTACCGCCGCGAGGAATTCGATCATGCTCTTCGTCTTCGGAGCTTCGAGGCCGAAGCTGTCGATCACAAGCATATTCTCAGCCTGGACCTTAAGCGTGAGCGCGCTACGAATGGCGATACGGCGAACCTTCTTGTTTACCTTCTGGTGATAGTCGCGCGGGTGCGGACCATGAGCAACTCCGCCGCCTACCCACAGCGGTGAGCGTGAGCTGCCGGCGCGCGCGCGGCCAGTGTGCTTCTGTCTCCAGGGCTTCTTACCGCCGCCGCGGACCTCTCCGCGGTCTTTGGTGTTGTGTGTACCAACACGGCAGTTAGCCAGATGCGCGACCACAACCTGATGCATGGCCGGCACATGGACCGGGGCTCCGAAGACGGCATCGGAAAGCGTTATGTCTCCGATAACCTCGCCTTTGAAATTAACTTCTTTTACTACAGGCATCGTCTTCTGCCTCCCTACTACGCTGTTTTGCGGATCATTACAAGGCCGTCGCGCGCTCCGGGAACAGGACCCTCGATGAGGATCAGGTTGTTCTCTTCGTCAATTCCGAAGACCTTAAGGTTCTTCGTTGTGACTCGCTCGCTGCCCATGTGACCCGCCATTTTCCGGCCCTTCATTACGCGGCCGGGAAAGCTGCTGCATCCGATTGAACCGGGGTGACGGTGTGTGACCGAGTGACCATGGCTCGCCGGCGTACCGCCGAAGCCGTGGCGCTTCATTACGCCCGCGGTTCCCTTACCTTTGCTGACACCTATCACGTCAACAACTTCGCCATTCTGGAACAGAGAAACGGTGATCTCCTGTCCCACCTGGTAGTCCGCCGTGCTGTCCACGCGGAACTCCCTCAGCCAGCGCCTGGGCGCAACATCCTGCTTCTCGAAGTAACCCTTCATCGGCTTGTTGACCTTTGAGGGCTTGACATCTCCGAGGCCGAGCTGCACTGCGCTGTAACTGTTCTTTTCAGGTGTCCGGATTTCAACGATCGTGCAGGGACCTGCTTCAATAACTGTTACAGGTACCGCTTTGCCGTTTTCGTCGAAGACCTGGGTCATCCCTACCTTGCGGCCCAGAATCCCCATACTCATTGACGTTTCACTCCTTTTTCAGATTAGAACTAATTAAAGTTTAATCTGTATATCAACACCAGAGGGCAGATTCAGCTCCATAAGAGCCTCCATCGTCTTCTGCGTTGGGTCGATTATATCGATCAGACGCTTGTGCGTCCTGATCTCGTACTGATCACGCGCATCCTTATCGACGTGCGGTGAGGTAAGCACGCAATAGCGGTTAACCTCTGTCGGAAGGGGCACGGGACCCGAAACTCTGGCGCCTGTGCGCTGCGCCGTGTCGGCTATCTGCGTAGCCGAGGCGTCGAGGACGCGGTGGTCGAATGCCTTAAGTTTTATACGAATTTTCTTTGCCAAAATATTCCCCTCCTGGGGTTACGCTATAATCTCAGTGACGACGCCGGCGCCGACTGTACGGCCGCCTTCGCGTACTGCGAAGCGAAGTCCTTCCTGCATCGCTATCGGCGCGATGAGTTTGACTTCAAATGTGCTGTTGTCTCCAGGCATTACCATTTCCACTCCCTCGGCAAGTTTGATCTCGCCGGTGATGTCCGTGGTACGGAAGTAGAACTGAGGCTTGTAGCCGCTGAAGAACGGCGTGTGGCGGCCGCCCTCTTCCTTCTTAAGGACGTAAACTTCTCCCTTGAAGTGTGTATGCGGCTTGATGCTGCCCGGCTTCGCAAGAACCTGTCCGCGCTCAACGTCGTCTTTGCCTACGCCGCGAAGGAGGATTCCTACGTTGTCTCCAGCTTCCGCGTCGTCGAGGATCTTGCGGAACATTTCAAGGCTCGTCGCTACGGTCTTGTGGGTGTCTTTGATCCCTACGATTTCAACTTCGTCGCCGGGGTGCACGATTCCCTTTTCTACACGGCCCGTTACGACTGTGCCGCGGCCCGTGATCGTGAAGACGTCTTCGATCGGCATGAGGAACGGCTTGTCTACTTCGCGCTCAGGGGCCGGGATGTAGTCGTCGCACGCCTGCATCAGGTCCATGATCGCCTGGGTCCACTCGTTGTCCTCGTCGCTCTCAAGAGCCTTGAGGCCGCTTCCGCGGATGATGGGAATGTCGTCTCCGGGGAATTCGTATTTGTTGAGGAGGTCGCGGATTTCCATCTCAACGAGGTCGAGAAGTTCGGGGTCGTCTACCATGTCGCACTTGTTCATGAATACGACAAGGGCGGGAACGTTGACCTGGCGGGCGAGGAGAACGTGCTCGCGGGTCTGGGGCATCGGGCCGTCGGCGGCTGAGACTACGAGGATCGCGCCGTCCATCTGCGCGGCTCCCGTGATCATGTTCTTAATGTAGTCGGCGTGGCCCGGACAGTCGATATGGGCATAGTGGCGCGTCGCCGTCTCGTATTCGACGTGCGCGATGTTGATGGTGATTCCGCGCTCTCTCTCTTCAGGCGCCTTGTCGATCATGTCGAAGGGCGTGAAGTCGGCTCCGCCGTGGCGGGCCAGCGTCTTCGTGATCGCCGCCGTCGTGGTCGTCTTGCCGTGGTCGATGTGGCCGATCGTACCTATGTTGAGATGCGGTTTGCTGCGTACGTATTTCTCTTTTGCCATTTTAACCTAACCTCCTTGAGGTAATTCCTTAATTAATTCTTAAGCAGCTCTTCGGCCACATTGCGGGGAACTTCCTCGTAGTGGTCAAAGCTCATTGTGTATGAGGCGCGGCCTGACGTTTTGCTTCTAAGGTCCGTCGCGTATCCGAACATTTCCGCGAGCGGCACGAAGGCCTTGACTATGCGCGCGTTGGCACGCACTCCCATCTCGGCTACGCGTCCGCGGCGTGATGAAAGATCTCCGATGACATCTCCCATGTATTCCTCGGGAACGACGACTTCCACGTTCATGACGGGTTCCATGAGCACCGGATCAGCCTTCTTAAGAGCCTCTTTGATCGCCATAGAACCGGCGATACGGAAGGCCATTTCAGAGCTGTCGACCTCGTGGTAGCTGCCGTCGACGATGGCGACCTTTATGCCGATGACAGGATATCCGCCAAGTACGCCGTTGTTGAGCGCCTCTTCGACACCCTTCTGGGCCGCGGGGATGTATTCCTTCGGAACGACGCCTCCGACAATCTTGTCGACCCACTCGAAGCCCTTGCCGTCTTCCAACGGCTCGACTTCAAGCACGACGTCGCCGTACTGTCCCTTACCGCCGGACTGCCTGACAAACTTGCCCTGCGCCCTCGCCGGCTTGCGAATTGCTTCGCGGTAGGCGACCTGCGGACGTCCGACCTTGACCTCGACGTTGAACTCCCTGCGCAGACGGTCGACGATTATCTCCAAATGGAGCTCGCCCATACCGCTGATAAGGGTCTGGCCGGTGTCTTCGTTTACGGAGACACGGAAGGTCGGGTCTTCCTCGGAGAGCGCCTCAAGTCCTTTGGCGAGTTTGATCTGGTCCGCCTTGCTCATCGGTTCGACAGAGAGCGAGATGACCGGCTCGGGGAAGATGAGGTTTTCAAGGAGCACAGGATGTTTTTCGTCGCAGAGCGTATCGCCCGTCCGTACCTGCTTGAGGCCCGGGATAGCGACGATGAGCCCAGCCTGGGCGCTGTCCATCTCCTCACGCTTGTTGGCGTGCATACGAAGGATTCGTCCCACGCGCTCGCGGCGACGGGTATTTGTATTGTATATCGACGTTCCGCTCTCAATGGAGCCGGAATAGACGCGGCAGAATGCGAGCCTGCCGACAAAGGGGTCGACCATTATTTTAAAGGCGAGAGCCGCGAACGGTTCGTCGGCCGACGCTTTGACCTCTATTTCCTTCGACGTATCGTCGGGATCAACCGCTACGACATGCGGCATGTCCAGCGGGCTGGGCAGATAGGCCACAACCGCGTCGAGCAGTGGCTGCACGCCCTTGTTCTTAAATGCCGAACCGCACATTACCGGTACGATGTCGAGGCTGATAGTGGCCTTACGGATGACTCTCTTCACCATTTCAAGGGGAATTTCGCCGCCCTCAAGATAGAGCTCCATCATCTCGTCATCATAATCGGCGAGCATTTCAAGCATTTCCATTCTCGCGAGGGCCGCCTCTTCCTCAAGCTGAGGAGGGATATCCGCGCTGTGGAATTCCGTTCCCAGGCTGTCATCATAAATGACCGCCTTTTCGTGAACGAGATCCACCATGCCGGTAAAGCCGTCTTCGACACCGATAGGAATCTGAATGGGAACCGCTTTTGCCCCCAGACGCTTACGCATCTGATCGACGACCGCGAAGAAATCTGCGCCTACCCTGTCCATTTTGTTGACGAATGCTATCCTCGGTACACCGTATTTGTCGGCCTGACGCCAAACTGTCTCTGACTGCGGCTCAACGCCGCCGACAGCACAGAATACGGAGACAGCACCGTCAAGGACACGCATGGAACGCTCAACCTCAACGGTAAAGTCCACGTGTCCGGGTGTATCAATTATATTGATAAGGCAATCGCCCCAGAAACAGGTAGTAGCCGCCGATGTGATAGTAATACCACGCTCGCGCTCCTGCTCCATCCAGTCCATTGTGGCGGCACCCTCATGGGTTTCCCCAAGCTTGTGCTTACGGCCTGTATAGAATAGGATACGTTCCGTCGTCGTCGTCTTACCTGCATCTATATGCGCAGCTATTCCTATATTGCGCACTGTACTTAAGTCGATGCCCTGCATCGTCAACACCACCAGACTAAATCAAAATTTGTAATATTTTCCACTACCAACGGTAATGGGCAAATGCACGGTTGGCTTCCGCCATACGGTGCGTATCCTCACGCTTCTTAACCGAACCGCCCTCGCCCTTGCAGGCATCCCCAAGTTCGCGCGCGAGGCGCTCTACCATCGGGATTCCCTTGCGTGAGCGTGAGAAGTTGATTATCCAGCGAATCGCCAGCGCCTGCGCTCTGTCAGGTTTCACTTCAACAGGAACCTGATAGGTTGCGCCGCCGACGCGGCGGGGACGAACTTCGACCAGAGGACGAACGTTCGTCATAGCCTTCTCAAACACCTCAGCAGGCTCGATATTGAGTCTGCTTCCGGCCAGATCCAGTGCTCCGTAGAAAATTCTCTCCGCTGTGCTCTTCTTGCCGTCGAGCATCAGGCAGTTGATGAATTTCGTGATCGCGGGGCTCGCGTAGACTGAATCGGGCGGTGTAATACGTTTTTTTACATGACCTTTACGCGGCATAAAAACTACCTCCCATTAAAAGTTATTTCGGTCTGCGAGCGCCGTAGAGCGAACGGCTCTGGCGGCGGTTTTCAACACCACCGCAGTCAAGCGTACCTCTGACTATGTGGTAACGTACACCAGGCAGGTCCTTTACACGGCCTCCGCGAACAAGCACGACTGAGTGTTCCTGAAGGTTATGTCCGACTCCCGGTATATAAGCTGTAACTTCGATTCCGTTGGTAAGGCGCACACGGGCGACCTTACGAAGAGCAGAGTTAGGCTTCTTAGGAGTTACAGTATAAACGCGGGTGCATACACCGCGGCGCTGCGGGTTCTCCTGAAGAGCAGGCGCGCTTGAGCGACGTCTCTTTTCTTCTCTGCCGTTACGAATAAGCTGGCTGATTGTTGGCAAATAGCTCCCTCCTTCCCTTAGTAATGGTTATTTCTACTTTTTAAGAATCGCCGCGACCGCCGTCTTTCGCGTCAGGGCGCAAGCTCTTCCTAGTTGTTGTGAATCCTCCGCCGTCTCGACGGGGATATTCCGCTCTTTCGAGGCGGCCCTTACCTTCGACGCCAGCTTCTCATCGGCGTCATCCGCGAGAAAAACTTTCAGCGCCTCGCCTCTGTCTATTTTACGCAGCACACTGTTCAATCCCGCGCATCTCGACGAGGAGGCCAATTCATTTAAGGGCACACGAACACCTCCTGTGCATAGTCGCACCGACATATAATAACAGCGGAGTGCGCACGTGTCAATAAACACTGCGCCCTCCGCCGTTAATTTTCCTGAAATATTTTCCAAAGAAAAATATTTCAGGAGTAACTTCTATTTTTAACTAACAAATCTCCGCGTTTATTCCGATACTTGTCTCTATCGTCAACGCGGCGCCTAGTCTTTAAAGGAAGCCTCCATGAACTCAAGCTCTGAGGGGGTATCCTGCTCTTCCTTTATCTCAACCTTGCGATGGCGCTCGATGCCGGTTCCCGCAGGGATGAGGAGCCCGATGATAACGTTCTCCTTGAGGCCGACGAGGCTGTCGACATCTCCCCTCACCGCAGCCGCGGCAAGTACCTGCGCCGTCTGCTGGAAGGAGGCCGCGGAGAGGAAGCTGTCCGTCGCAAGGGCCGCCTTGGTGACGCCGTGTACCACCGGACGCCACTGCGGCTCTTCACGAAGCCGGCGGACGAACGATACTCTCTGGAGCAGCTTCTTGTATTCGGAGGCGGCGGCCTTAGAACGCAGCGTTATGCTGCCTGCCGCCGACGCCGCGATCTTATCGAGCACGGAGCTCGTGATCTCCTGCGCCGCCTCGACAACTACGCTGCCGTCCTCGTCAGTGACGGGTTCAAGCAGTATCTTGCCGAGCGCCCTCTCGGTGAGCAGAAGCTTGACGATGCGTTCTTTGGTAATGATCATATCGTCGCATTCCACTCCGGAGATCGCGCCCTCTACAAGGCCGCGGACAACGGAGCCGTCGATCACATGCGGGATGTCCTCTATAACTTCACCGTCGGCGTTGATCGCCTGGGTGATCGCCTTGCCAAAGAAGTGCTCGATGAGCACGTGGTGCATCGCGTCCGTAAGGTTGATGATCTCGGGGGCCTTCCAGAGCTTTATCTGGCGGATGTTGTGGCTCTTAAGAAGGGCGATGGCCTCGTCGTCAAGCAGCGAATCCACCTTAATGATGACCTTGCCTCCATCTTCGACATCCGAAGCGAACCACGACTTCTCTTTATTTCCCTCGAGAAGGTTCATATCCCTGATGAGGATCGGTTTCGGCGGGCAGCCGACGATCGCCGCAAGCTCGGCGGAGGTAAGCCTGGTGCCGGCCGCGACAAGCGTCTCCTCAGTTTCTGGCGAGACAAAGTCCTCGATTATCTCAAGGCCCTCCATCGAGCGTCTGAAGTTCGCGTCGCCGATGATGACACGCACGGGCCCCGCTTCGTCCTCTATGATTATCTCCGTAGCCGGGCTGCCGGGCTGCAGGAGCTCCGAGAGCCCCTCCCGCGTGAAGACAGCCTCTCTGGCCTCGCCTTCGACGGCGGTCTCTCCGGGAACATCGACGAACTTATAGTCCTTAAGGAAGTTGTAGGACTCGTTAAGCGAGTTGTCGTTCTCTTCCTTAATGTCGTCTATCGCCTTTTCGAGATCTTCTTTCCAGACAAGCTCTCCCGATACGAAGGCACTGTCTCCCTCCTTCACTACACGCACGCGGTTGACGGGCGCGACCTTGCGAAGAATGGTCTCGATGTGCTTGTCGTTGATGGAGACGCCCTGAGAACGATAGACCTCCTGGATGCCGTCAAGCAGATAGTGCTGCACCGCCTCAAGCCCTTCGACCTCAAGCAGCTGCTGCGGGTCTATGTATCCCTCCGTGAGCAGCATGCCCTTGGTGATCTGGCATCCCTCCTCTACTCCTGAGAGCAGGTTCTGCGAGGCTGGTATGTTGTATGAGATACGCTCTTCAGTGCCGTCCTCGGCCTGTTTGGCGATGATAAGCTTGCGTTTGCCGTCCATTTCGCGGATCTCTACGAGCGTGCCGGTATCTTCGGCGAGGATGGCGACCTTCTTCGGACGGCGGACCTCAAAGAGCTGCTCGATTCTCGGCAGACCCTGCGTGATGTCCTCTCCCGTGAACTGACGAACGCCTCCCGTATGGAAGGTACGCATCGTAAGCTGGGTTCCCGGTTCGCCTATGGACTGCGCCGCAACGACGCCGACGGATTCTCCGATGGCGACCTTCTTACGCGTCGCCAGATCGCGGCCATAGCAGGCGCGGCAGATACCGTGGCGAAGTCCGCAGGTAAGCGGGCTGCGTACCCAGACAGACGTTATGCCGAGCGATTCTATATACTTCGCCTTTTCGACGCTGATCTCTTCGTTTCTCTCCAGCAGCAGCTCTCCGGTCTCGGGGTGTTTGACGTCCGCGACGCTGATACGGCCCGCGAGGCGCTCCGACATGGAGATAGTGGCCTTGCCGTCCTGCTGAAGCAGCGGACGGATCTCAACGCCGCTGTGCGTGCCGCAGTCCTCGTCCATGACGATCAGGTCCTGGGCGACGTCGACGAGACGGCGCGTCAGATAACCGGACTTGGCGGTACGAAGAGCGGTGTCAGCGAGACCCTTTCGCGCTCCGTGCGTAGAGATGAAGTATTCCAGCGTATTGAGTCCCTCTTTGAAGTTCGCGACGATCGGGTAGCGGATGATGCGTCCGGACGGGTCGGCCATCAGTCCGCGAATACCGGCCATCTGCGCGACCTGTCCGCGAGAGCCTCGAGCTCCCGAATCGACCATGATACGCAGCGGGTTCGTCGTCTGCATACTGTCCATGATCTTGTCGGCGATACGGCGTCCGGCGTCGGACCAGAGAATATCTTTCTGACGCATGTATTCGTCCTCGGTGAGGATACCCATTTCGTACTGGCTTGTAAGGTCCTCTTCCTGAACGAGCGTTACGTCAAGTATCTCTTTCTTCTCTTTCGGAACGATGACGTCGCCGACTCCGAGGCTGATGCCGCTGACCGTCGACCAGCGGTAGCCGAGCGTCTTTATCGCGTCAAGCATTTCGACCATGCCGGTCTGCCCGACCTTGTCGTATGCCTCGTCGAGAAGCTTGCCCATTTCCTTCTTATTTATGGTCTCGTTTTTATAGCGGAAACCGGGGTGCAGCGCGCAGTTGAAGAGCACGCGGCCCGGCGAGGTCTCTATCCACTTTCCATCGATCGTCTCGCACTCCCACGCGGGGTCTTTCATGAGGCGAATCCTGGAATTGACGTGAACTATGCCGTGATCGAGTGCGGAAAGGACGTCTTCCGTATCGCGGAAATACATATCCTCGCCCTTGAGCCCCTCTCTGAGGGTCGTCAGGTAGTAGACGCCAAGGATTATGTCCTGAGTCGGAGTAACTACCGGCTTGCCGCTCGCGGGCGAGAGCAGGTTGTTCGAGGAAAGCATAAGCACCCGGGCCTCGGTCTGCGCCTCCAGCGAAAGCGGCACATGGACGGCCATCTGGTCGCCGTCGAAGTCGGCGTTGAAGGCCGTGCAGACGAGCGGATGGAGGCGGATCGCCTTACCCTCGATCAGCACCGGCTCAAAGGCCTGTATGCCGAGACGGTGCAGCGTCGGAGCGCGGTTCAGCATTACGGGATGATCCTTGATGATTCCCTCAAGGATACCCCACACCTCGTCGCGGCCGCGCTCTATAAAGCGGCGGGCGCTCTTGACGTTCGGCGCGAGGCCGCTCTCGACAAGCTTGTGCATGACAAAGGGCTTGAAGAGCTCAAGCGCCATCTGCTTCGGAAGTCCGCACTGGTATATTTTGAGGTGCGGCCCAATGACGATGACGGAACGGCCCGAATAGTCGACGCGCTTTCCGAGAAGGTTCTGACGGAAGCGTCCCTTCTTTCCGCGCAAAAGGTCCGTAAGGCTCTTGAGCGGGCGGTTGCCGGCGCCAAGGACAGCCTTGCCGCGGCGTCCGTTGTCGATAAGAGCGTCGACGGATTCCTGCAGCATCCTCTTTTCGTTGCGCACGATGATCTCCGGCGCTTTAAGCTCCTGGAGTTTGCGCAGGCGGTTATTGCGGTTTATGACCCTGCGGTAGAGGTCGTTAAGGTCAGACGTCGCGAAACGCCCGCCGTCGAGCTGGACCATCGGACGAAGATCCGGCGGGATAACGGGAAGGACGGAGAGGACCATCCACTCGGGACGGGAGTCGCTCTTCCTGAAATCCTCCGCGACCTGCAGGCGTTTGATGAGCTTGCGCTTTTTCTGGCCCGAGCACTCGGCGATCTCCTCACGAAGCTGGTCGACAAGTGTATCTATGTTTATCTGGCAGAGCAGCGTATAGACGCCCTCCGCGCCGATTCCGGCCTGGAAGCCCTTATCGTAGGCGGCACAGATGACCTCTTCGCGCTCCAACACGATGTCACCGCGCACGAAGGGCGATTCTCCGCCCTCAATGACGATGTAGCAGGGATCTTCTATGGTCTCTGTCTCCTCGGCGGTCTGGAAACGCTTGGGATATTTCTGTGAATAGAGGCGGAACTCGCTCTCCGAGATGACGTCGTTCTTCGCGAAGGGCAGACGAACGACGGCGGTGACGATGTAGGCCTCCTGGTTATTGAGCACGGCGCGTTCAGCCTTGAGCTCTGGTTCACGCGCAAGCATCACCTTTTTCTTGGTATCGGAGACCATTTCAACACTGTTTTCCGCGTCGTCGGCCTTATATACGCGGTAGGCCGGCTCGACCTTAAAAAGGTCGTCGCCGTAATCGCTGCGGAAACGGCTCACCTGAGCCGCCGTAACGATATCTCCCTCATCTACGGGAACCTCTTCCACCTTCGTAATGCGGTATGCCTCTTCGGCCTTAAACTTAGGATCGTAGAAACGATGGATACGCTCCTCCGAGGCCGACATCAGCGAGCCGCGGCGCGCGAGGTCGATACGGCGTCCCTCGTTGACCACCTTGTAAACCTTTTCACGGCGGCGCGTCGGGGCAAAGTAGACGACCTTTTCAAGCTCCTTCGTAGAGGCTCCGAGCAGAAGGCTGAGACGGCTCGGGATACCGCGCAGGTACCAGATATGGACGACCGGCGCGGCAAGCTCTATATGCCCCATCTTCTCGCGGCGCACGCGGTTGTCGGTGACTTCGACGCCGCAGCGCTCGCAGACGACCCCCCTGAATTTCGGGCCGCTGCGCTTATACTTTCCGCAGGCGCACTCGTAGCTCCTGATGGGGCCAAAGATGCGCTCGCAGAAAAGACCGTCCTTTTCCGGGCGGAGAGATCTGTAGTTTATCGTCTCCGGCTTTTTGACCTCTCCGCTGGAGAGCTCGCGGACTCTCTCGGGAGAGGAAAGTTTCATTCTTACTCCGGCGATCTCATGACTTACATTTGCCATTAATCTTCATCCCCCTGCTCACCGGTCTGTGGATCACTTTCAAATAAATCGTCGCTCAGGATGGCGGCGTCGCGTTCTTCGTCGGTCTCGTGCAGCTCAAGCCCGCTGTATTCCACCGCGCTCTCGTTAAAGAGGTCGTTGGAACCGGCGGCCTTCGCCGGCGCGTCAACATCCGGACTGAATACCGCGTCAAGGTCGTCCACCGTCGCGTCGGGCTTGAACGAGACGTGGCGCGGGCCTCTCTCGTCGTCGTCGTCATTCAGGACCAGCTCGCCGAAGCTGCCGTCCGCGTACATGATCTCCACATCAAGCGCCAGTCCCTGCAGCTCTTTGATAAGGACGCGGAATGACTCCGGCACGCCCGGCTTCGCGAGATTCTCGCCCTTCACTATACGTTCATAGGTCTTAAGGCGTCCGCGGATATCATCGGACTTCACCGTCAACATCTCCTGCAGCATATGCGCCGCGCCGTATCCTTCGAGGGCCCAGACTTCCATCTCTCCGAAACGCTGGCCTCCGAACTGCGTCTTTCCGCCGAGCGGCTGCTGCGTGATAAGGCTGTACGGCCCTATTGAACGCGCGTGGATCTTGTCGTCGACGAGGTGTATCAGCTTAAGCATGTACATGACTCCGACCATTACCTGGTTCGCCATCGGCTCTCCGGTGCGGCCGTCATATATCGTTATCTTGCAGTCGTCGCGCATCTCGGGATACTTGTTCTGCTGTATCCACTTGACGTCTGGGGCGATATCCTCAGCCGTCGCCGATTCGAAGACAGGCGTTACCACCTTATAGCCCCTCTGCATCGCGACAAAACCAAGCATCGTTTCTAGAACCTGTCCCAGGTTCATACGGCTGGGGACACCCAGCGGGTTCAGCACGACGTCGACCGGGGTACCGTCCGAGAGATAGGGCATATCCTCTTCCGCCATAATGCGGGAGACAACGCCCTTATTTCCGTGGCGTCCGGCCATCTTGTCACCCTCTGTTATCTTACGGAACTGGGCGACGTAGACCTTCACCACTTCGTTGACTCCGGGGCTGAGGTCCTCGCTGTTCTTTTCGCGGCTCAAACGTTTGATCTCGACGACCTTTCCGCCTTCGCCATGTGGCACGCGCAGAGAGGTGTCACGCACCTCGCGGGCCTTTTCGCCGAATATCGCGCGAAGCAGCTTCTCTTCGGGAGACTGGTCAGACTCGCCCTTCGGCGTGACCTTGCCGACGAGGATGTCACCGGCCTTGACCTCCGCACCGACGCGGACGATACCGTCCTCGTCAAGATTTTTAAGAGCGTCTTCGCCGACGTTCGGGATGTCGCGGGAGATCTCTTCGGGGCCAAGCTTCGTATCACGCGACTCGACCTCGTATTCCTCTATATGTATTGATGTGTAGAAATCTTCTTTTACCAGCTTCTGAGAGAGCAGAATAGCGTCTTCGAAGTTGTAGCCCTCCCAGGAGACGAAGGCAACCACCACATTGCGCCCCAGGGCCAATTCTCCCTGATCGCAGGCCTGTCCGTCGCCGATTATCTCATTGGCGTCCACATGCTGTCCCGTATATACAAGCGGGCGCTGGTGGATGACCGTTCCCTGGTTCGAACGGCGGAACTTCGGCATATGATACTCGTCCTGGCCGCCGTCGTCGGTCCTGATGACGATCAGGTCGGCGTCAACGTAGGTGACTGTACCAGCCCTGCGGGATACAACGCAGGAGCCGGAGTCCTTAGCGATACGATGCTCGATTCCCGTTCCGACGATCGGTGAATCCGGGAATACGAGTGGAACCGCCTGACGCTGCATGTTGGAACCCATCAGCGCGCGGTTCGCGTCGTCGTGCTCAAGGAAGGGAATAAGAGCCGTCGAAATGGAGACGATCTGCTTCGGCGAAATGTCGAGGTAGTCAAGCTCCTTCGGGTCTATCTCTATCGTGTTGTCGTGGTGACGCACGTAGATGCCGCCGGTCAGCGACGGGAGTACGTTGCCCTCGTCATCCATCGGCAGGTCGGCGCGTCCGACATAGTATTCGTCCTCGTCGTCGGCGGAGAGGTAGACGATCTCCTCCGTAACCTTGCCGTCCACGACCTTCCGGCGCGGGCAGACCAGGAAGCCGTATTCGTTGATACGGGCAAAGGTCGCCAGCGAGGTGACAAGCCCGATGTTCGGACCTTCCGGCGTCTCGATCGGGCATACACGTCCGTAGTGCGTATGGTGGACGTCGCGGGCCTCAAATCCCGCGCGTTCGCGCGAGAGGCCGCCGGGGCCGAGGGCGGAGAGACGGCGTCTGTGCGTCAGCTCCGCAAGCGGGTTCGTCTGGTCCATAAACTGGGAAAGCTGCCCAGAGCCGAAGAACTCACGCAGCGCCGCCGATATCGGACGCACGTTGATGAGATCCTTCGCCATCGCCGTGGCGAGGTCCGGCGTCGTCGTCATACGCTCGCGCGCGATGCGCTCCATACGCAGCAGTCCGATACGGACCTGATTCTGGAGCAGTTCGCCAACGGCGCGCACGCGGCGGTTGCCGAGATGGTCGATGTCGTCCATGTGCTCGCTGCCGTCGCGCAGGCGGATAAGTCCCTTGATTATCGCCACGATATCGGTGACCGTAAGCAGCCTCTCCGTATTCGGGATATCCAGCTGCAGACGGCGGTTTATCTTGTAACGTCCGACGCGTCCGAGGTTATATCTTCTGGGATCGAAGAATATGCTCGTGATATACTCGCGCGCGTTTTCCATACGGGCAGGCTCGTTGGGGCGCAGCTTGCGGAAAAGTTCCAGCATCGCCGCGTCGGGAGTGTCGGTATTGTCGCGCTCTATCGTCACGGCGAGGGCGGGATCGATGTCCCAGACCCACACCTTGGTGCGTCCATGGTTCCAGAGAACCTCCATATGCTCCTTCGTGAGACGGGTGTTCTTACGGATCTCCACCGTCCCCGAACCGTCGTTAGAGAGGATGTCCTCCGCGAGGAGCATTCCGCGCACATCGTCGTCAACGAGGTCCTTCTCCACCTCTTTGCCGTCAAAGAGAGAGATTATTTCATCCGTGCTCTGGATGCCGAAGGCTCTCAGCATCATGGTGACGGGAATTTTCTTACGGTTATCGATCTTAACGGAGAGCACGTCCCCAGGGGCGAGGTCATACTCGATCCACGCTCCGCGGTCGGGGATCAGCTTCGCCACAAAGGTCTCCTGCCCCGGAATACCGAGGTCAGCGCTGTAATAGACGCCGGCCGAACGGGCCAGCTGGTTTACAACGACACGCTCCGTGCCGTTGATGATGAAGGTTCCTCTCTCCGTCATCGCGGGAAAGTCGCCGAGATAAATTTCTTCTTCCTTGATTTCGCCGGTCTTTTTGTTTATCAGACGAATCGTCGCACGCAGCGGTCTCGACCATGTAAGGTCCCTGCTGCGAGCCTCATCCAGACTGATAGGAACAGGATCGACATAATATCTTACGAATTCCAGTGCAAAAGAGCCGTCATAACTCTCGATGGGGAAAATTTCATCGAAAAGCTCCTGCAACCCCTGTGACGCACGCATATCAGGCTCCCTGTCGGCCTGAAAGAACCACTGGTATGAGTTACGCTGTACCTCAACCAGATCTGGCAGTGCTATCAAATTTTTCTCTTTACCAAAAACTACACGCCGCTCAAATGCTTTACCCGAAGTCTGTTTAACCTGCATGGGAGCATCCTCCCCGTTCGAGAATATGATGAGAATGTACAATCGTACAAATGGAAATTATAACAAAAAAGCGACAGCTGTCAATAGACAGACGTCGCCTGTTTTAACTATTTTGTTATATTCAGTTGAAGCGCGGTTTCCCGACAGCCGATATTATGAATCACCTGCGGGTATTTTGTCAAGCGACAGAGCAACTTTTACCGTCTGCGCGCTTTTACAGCAACCGTTTTATCAAATATGTGTGCAAAAATAACAATACATGGACGAGAGACGAAAAAATTTTTCTCCGTCTCTCGTCCGTAATATTATGAAAAAATTAACTTCTCTTTTTAAGAATTATGGGAACCAGCGCCAAAAGCGCCAGCGCCGCGAAACCTGCGCTGCATCCGCTGGAAGATCCGCCGGTAGGGGCAGGTGTCGGAGGTGTCGGAGAACCGGTGACGGTAACGAAGCACTGAGCGAAGTTGTCGGCTGTGCTCGCGGTAACAACCGCATTGCCGGCCTTCAGCGCGGTAACGATACCGTTCGCATCTACGGTACACACGCTTGTGTCGCTGCTCTCCCAGGTGACGACGGTCCCTTGAGGCGTAACCAACGCCAATATCGTCATCTTACTGCCGGCATCTATTTCAAGAGACTGAGGAATCAGTGAAATCGAAGTGCCGGGCAGTGTAGCAAAGGCTTTGATACAGACATTTGCATTGGGAAGGCTGTCTAAAGTGGCGTCGGCGATATCCTCAAATTTCACCCCATCATACGAGAGCCAGCTTTCGCCCTCATGGGAAACGGCGTTTTCGGAATAATTATCCCGAGCATATTCACATGGGACCACAAATCCCGTCTTATCGGAAGAGGTGCATATAACGACGGAAAATTTTTCATGTTGTGTCAATTTTACGTGAGAATCAAGAACGACCGTATTGTATCCAGGCGCGGCGACAGCTGTTTTCTGCGTCAGCACCAGCTTGCCACTTATGGGAGAGCCGTCGCAGCCGGTGTAGACCTTTATCTCACATTCCTGTTCCGGAGCCGAGGTATAAAAGGCAACGGAGGTAAGAGTGTCGTTACCCTTCGCCGTAAAAAGATTAGCGTACCAGACTGGAGCAGTTTCCCCTGAGCCACTGCCAGACTCAACGCCGTATTTGCTATAGCCGATAAACTGTACCAGCCCGAGCGGGTCGTATTCATAAATTCTTTCATTCTGGGGAGCCTGTTCCGTCACATATACGACCCCGTCGCAAAGGGTTGGTTCCTCGTACGAGACGTAGAAGTACCCCCCTTCTCCCCACCAATCACCCCAGCTGTTGCGAACGATCCACGCGCCATTATCATTAGGCTTGCATGACTCCTTAAAGTTATCTTTCGAGTAACTATCGTCCCATCCCACAATAGTGACAGCGTGATTCGTATAAGAAGGGGATCCGTTGGTCATATAGCCATAGGTGACTTCATTATAATAATCTTTTTCGTTAAAATGGATACCTACAGAGACTGCACCGTATTCTTTTATCGCCCTTTTAATCATATCGCGCCTTTGATCGTTAAGATGCACCTCCTTAACACCCAAATTACCAAGATACCACGCGTTCGTAAGCTTATATGTCCTGTTCGTGCGCAAAGGCGCGTAAACATCCTTAGAGCTGGCTGGAACCGGAGCCTGGGATTCAAGCACCGAACCCGTTCCGCGCGAAAGCAGCGCCACGGCTTTCCAGTCATCTCCGCCGTAATCATAATATGGTTTTTCGCTATTATTTGTGAATGCGCCGACTGAAAGGGTTATATGCAAAATATGTCAGATACCATTCGGAAAGATCGATGTCGGTCGAAGAAACCAGTCCTCTGCCTATAAGGAAGGACTCAGTCGCCGCCATGGCGCTGTGTGCCCAGCAATTGCCAAAAGGATTCTGATCCTTTACAGCAGTCATTTTGCTCCTAAGGTCATAGCTGGCCGGCAAGGTGTCGGCGCGCCGCGAAGAGGAGGAAGAGCCTATATTATAGACAAGACCGCCAAGGTGGCTCCAATTCACAGGAGACGGCGCGTAGCCATAATTCAGCTTCCCCGCTCCGCTAGAGCTGCTCTTTCCCGACGTTGCCTGTCCACCGCACCATTCCACAAACTTTGGGTTAAGCGGGGCTGGCTTGAGCGCCGACGCGAAAGATTGGCCAGCGAGCGTGAATATAAAAATCAAGGTAAGTGCGAGATATGCAGATTTCCTAAAAATTTTACTCATAGTGTAATCCTCCCTGTTCCTAATAAAATGATACCCCTAATAGGCAATTCGACGCCTTTCACTTATACTTACGGTTACATAAAAAAGCACCTCCTTTTAGGCACAAAAACATCCACGCATCAATTAATGCAAGGTTCAGCATTTCTGCCTCATTCTATAAGTTAATAAAATTATTCTACTATAAGTTGGATAATACAACACTTATAGTAAAAAGTAAAGATATTATTTTTAATAATATATGTTTTATTACTAAAAGTATATGGAATTATACAGCCTTCCTTTGAAAATAAAAATGACACAGAGGAGGGATAGCTCAAATGGAAAAAATCAGGGAACTTCGCCTCTTGAAGAAGATGACGCAGGAGCAACTGGCCGAGGCGGTGGATATCTCCGTCGGCTATATCTCGGCGCTTGAAAACGGGAAAAAGTCTCCTTCTATAAAAAGGTTGGAAAAGATTGCCGATGTACTGGGGGTCGCCCCGACGTCGCTTTTTGACGAAGAGGCAGAGCCGCCAGCACAGTGTCCCTTTATGAGGGACGGCATGTGGTGCGCTCCGGCTCCGGAGCTCGACGATATATCGAAAGAGGTCTGCACGCTTTTGCGTGGGGTACCGCTGGAGACAAAGATAAAGATACTGAATTATGCAAAAGATATGAAGATGCTATCTGACCTATCACCAAAGAGAGGCTGAGCTGCGGCAGTAAAAATGGAAGGCGTGGAAAAATCCACCGCCTCCCATTTTTTCATGGACTTTATTTAGTTTCCTGGTTCTTTGCCTCTTTCATCATCCGCTTAAAGATCGCCGAACAGTAGAGCGCGCCGAGCGGGTTATGGGCGATGACTCGGTCTTTCGCGGCGACCGGCACCACCGGCGCCTGGGAGTATTTTATGAAGAGCGCGTCGTGGCCGACGCAGAGGCCAAGCAACAGGTTAAGGTCTGTATTCGCCGCGTTGAGCACCTCGGCCTGTTCTATCGGGTTGCAGGATATCGGTCCGACCTTGTCGCTCTCCATCGCGCCCATCTCCGACTTTTCCACGCCGCAGACCTTACAGTTCACGGTGGAGATCTCGAAATAGTTTTCCAGTATCTGCGAGAGTTTGGCCGCCTCTTCCGAGAGGGCGGCGCAGAAAGCGATACCAAGTTTTTTGTATCCCATCTTCTGCGAGAAGAGTATGATCTCCTGAATACGGTTGATCTCCCCGTAATATTCGGCCTCCACCTCGGAGGCGGCGCGCATCATGCGCCTGTCCTCAGGATCTGCGTACAGCGCCGCGGCGTCGCAGGCGGTGCAGGCCATCCCCTCCCGGCATGGTTTTTCCGTACAGCGGTCACACCTCATCTATTAAGCACCCTCTTCATATTTTTTCATATCAGCCGGCAGCGGTGCGGTCACGGCAGAGCCGCGCAGCCCCGCCGGAAGCTCCGCGTCCGTGGGGAATATTATCGTCCGCGCGTGAAGCAGCGGGCGCTTCGCGCCGCGTCCGCTTCCGTACTTCGTATCCCCCACAATCGGATGTCCTATCGCCGCCAGGTGCACACGCGCCTGATGCGGCCTTCCGGTGACAAGCTCAGCCTCTACCACGCTGCGCATTCCGGAGGTGGAAAGTCTTCTGTAAAGAGTAAGGGCTGGCTGCCCCTCTCTGTCAGGACGGACGGTGTTGGCGGCGCCGTCCTTCAAAAGCGGCAGGTCGATACGTCCCGATTCCTCGGCGATGCCCTCGACCACCGCGTGGTAAAGCTTCCTTATTTTATGTTCGCGTATCAGCTCCGCGAGATGCCGCTGCGCCGCGCCCGTGAGCGCGATTATCACCGCGCCGGTGGTGTTGCGGTCCAGCCGCTGCAACGTCGCCGGCCGATAATCGCTGCGGCTCCAGCCCAGCTCCGCGAGGGCCCGCGTGATGAGCGAATCCCCGCCCTTTATGTCGGGCTGTGTCAGCAGCCCCGCCGGTTTGTTCACCACCCAAAGGTAATCGTCGCGGTAAAGGGTCTCAAGCGGCGGCTTTTTTGCGGTTTTTTCCGCTCCCCCGTCTGTTTTCTGGCCCCCGGCCTCTTCTTCCCACGGCACATAGAGAAGCTGCCCCTCTTCAAGACGCGCGTCGGCCTTCGTCTTTTTACCGTCAAGACGCACCTCGCCAGTACGCACCGCCTTCATGATCGCCCCAAGGGGCACCTGGGGCCAGAGGGTACGCAGTACGCGGTCAACGCGGCGGCCGTCGTTGTCCGCGGAAATTTTCAGCTCCGCGCCCATTTTACCTCTTCCAGAACCTGCGCTGCGTGGAGTTGTTCCAGGCCGATATCGGCTGGTCGTCGGTGAGGTTTTTAACAGAGTCGTTCCAGCAGAACATACGGAAGTCAAGCTCGTCCGCGGAGGAGACTATCATCGCCTCCGGCGTCGCGGGAACGACGGGCGAACCAAACTCACGCTGTCCGTGGTGTGAAAGCAGAATGTGGCCGAGGTGCATACGCGTCTTCTCGGTGAGTCCGTACTGCGCCGCAAGCTCGTTGAAGCGCATGTATCCCTGCGCGACGTGGTCGAGCAGCGCCCCCTCGACGGTCATTTCTGGGACGGATATCATCCGGTAGGAGTCCAGCTTGCCGATGTCGTGCAGCAGCGCTCCCGCAACGACGATGTCGATATCAACATCGTAACCGGCAGTCCTCATCGACTCCGCCATCGATTTCGCACACTCCGCGACGGAGAGGGTGTGCTCCAGCAGGCCGTTCGCGTAGGCATGGTGGTGGCTCACCGCCGCCGGCCAGTCGCGGAAGCGGCTCCAGAGTTCTCCGGTGAATACTTTACGCAGAAAATCGCCGGCCTCGCCGCCGCAGCCCTTCACAAGCGTCTCAAAACGGCCGGTCAGCTCCTCGATCGGGATCGGCGAGCGCGGGAGATAGCCCGCGGGCGGATATTTCTCCTGGCTGAGCAGCGTCAGTTTGTTAAAGTTGAACTGAAGCTGGCCGCGGTATTCCGCTACTTTGCCGTTTATGCCGACGGTCTTTCCCGCAAGCTGCAATATTTTCTCAACCGGCAGCCGGTCGTCGGCGCTCTGAGGTTCGGCCTCGGATTTATCAAGCCACTGGGCATCCGACCAGACCTTTGCCTCGATACTTCCGAATGAATCGGAGACGGTCACGTCGTAGTATGGTTTTCCATTTTTATCGCTCTTCTGCGAGAGTGCGCTGACGACAAATATCGCCTTGAAGAGGCTGCCCGCCGGAAGTTTTCGTACCTCCTGGCTGTTAAGCAGCAAATTAGCAGTCATTGTCCATCTTCCTTCCCTAAAAACAAAATCATATGCAGTTATGATATCATCTTTTTCCCTCATATTATCCAATCTTCTTAATAATTTCACCCATCCTGCCGCAGCGCATATCCGGCAGGCCGCACGATAGGTACGAATATAAACAACAGAACTCATTGTACGGACAATTAATACATCAGTCCTTCGTACCACATACTTCATGTAAAGCGTGTATAATACATTTATACCTTACTTTGGAGGGATTTTTCTATGAGTACAGTAAATTGGGACGCAAGACTTTCAGAGATAGCGCTAAATGTTAAACCGTCGCCGATACGCGCACTTCTTAAGTATACAAAGACACCCGGCGTCATCTCGTTTGCCGGCGGAAATCCCGACCCCGCGGTATTCCCCGTGGCGGAATTTGCGGAGGCCTCGCAGATACTGAGCCGCGAGGGTAAGGACGTTCTGCAGTACGGCGCTACTAACGGCTATGATCCGCTTAAGGAATATATATCAAAGTGGATGGCCCCGCGCATGGGGCGTGAGACAAAACCCGATGAAATGCTGATCACTACCGGCTCTCAGGAGGGCATGGACCTTCTATGCTCTGTGCTGCTCAATGACGGCGATACGATCATTGTCGAGGGGCCGACATATCCCGGAGCGCTGCACGCGATGCGCAACCGCGGCGCGCGCTTCCTCTCCGTGCCTTGCGACAAGGACGGACTTTGCGTAGACCTGCTGCCCGGAGTCATCGAACAGGGGCGCAAAGACGGACACAAAATCAAATTCATCTATTCGATCGTAAACTTCCAGAACCCCTCTGGAGCGACACTCTCCAAGGAACGCCGCGCCAAGCTGCTGGAGATCGCCGAAAAGTACGATCTGATAATATTCGAGGACGACCCATACGGACACCTCCGTTACAACGGAGAGCATGTCCCGACGATCTTCTCGATGGATAAGGGCGGCCGAGTAGTCTATGCCTGCTCCTTCTCAAAGATACTGGCCCCCGGCACACGCGTGGCATGGATCGTCGGCGCGCCGGAGCTCATTCAGAAGATGGTGATGATAAAGCAGGGCACAAACCTCTGCACGAGCGTCGTCGCTCAGGCCCTCGTTTATGAGTACTGCCGCCTCGGCCACCTCGACGGCTTCCTGCCGAAGATCATCGCCCACTATGGCAAGAAACGCGACGCGATGGATGCCGCCTTCAAAAAATATCTGCCCGCCAACACCCGTTACCATACGCCTGAGGGCGGATTCTTCTTCTGGCTCCAGGTGCCAGGGGTTGACTCGACGAAACTCTTCATGAAGGCGATCGACCACGGTGTGGCGTTTGTCACAGGCCCGGCCTTCTACGCCGAAGCGGGAGAGGGGCTCGACTATATGCGCACCTGCTTCACCTTCGCGCAGCCGGAGGAGATCGAAGAGGGAGCGAAACGCCTCGCCGCCGCCATCAAGGAGCTCTAAAGGTTTAGTCTCATAATAGGCGACAGACACATAAAATTAACGCCGGACGGAGTTATGCCGTCCGGCGTTTTATTTACAGGGCGGCACCGCAATGTTAGACTAAGATTACCAACGCTGGCATACGGCGGAGTAATTTATTTTAAATGACGGGATATAGGAGCGCATAGAATGGCAGAAGATACGATTACGGCGCTGGCCACGGCGTGGGGCGAGGGCGGCATCGCGATAGTGAGAGTTTCCGGCAGCGAGAGCGCGGCTATCGTTGACAAAATATTCCGCGCCAAACGGCGCTTTTCCGAACAGCCCGCGCGCTGCATGACGCTGGGAACGCTGCACACAAAGGACGGGACGCTCTTTGACGAGGTGCTGGCCGTGCGTTTTGAGCGGGGAAACAGTTATACGGGCGAAGAGAGCGCGGAGATACACTGCCATGGCGGCGCGCTTTCGGCGCAGCGCTGTATCGAGGAGCTCTGTTCGCTGGGAGCAAGGATGGCGCTGCCCGGCGAATTTACAAGAAGGGCCTTCATCAACGGCCGTATAGACCTCGCGCAGGCGGAGGCGGTCGCCGGCATCATCAAGGCACGCAGCGACGAGGCGCTGACCGCATCGGCGAGATCGCTGCAGGGATCATTCACGGAAAAGATACGGGGACTTATGGAGAGGCTTACCACGCTGGCGGCGACGCTTGAGGTCGACCTTGACTTCCCAGAGGAGGGAGAGGGCTTTATCTCCAAGAACGAGAGCGCTGTACGTCTCGATGAGCTCCTCGCAGAGTGCGAAGAGCTCATCTCCCGCTGCCGCAGCGGCATGCTGCTGCGTGACGGGCTGCGCGCGGCGATCATCGGGCGGCCGAATGTGGGAAAGTCGTCGCTGCTGAACGCCCTGCTCGCGGAGAACCGCGCAATCGTCACGGCGACGCCTGGCACGACGCGCGACAGCATCGAGGAGACCTTCATTTATAAGGGGCTGCCGGTGAGGATAATCGACACCGCCGGCATCCGCGAGACGACCGACGAAATCGAGGAGATCGGCGTGCAGCGCTCGCTCAAATCGATGGAGGAGGCCGATATCATCCTGCGGGTGATAGACAGTTCGGAGGGCGATCTCACGATGGAGGCGGCGCTGCCCGCCGCCGCGAAGAGGCAGATCATCATCCTGAACAAGAGCGACCTCCCCGCGAGGATTACCGAGGCCGATATCGCGGCGCATTTCCCCGACCATCCGCGCATCGCCGTCTCCGCCGCCCACGGAAGCGGGCTTGACGAGCTGAAGGAGCTCATTCTTAAGACGGCGCTCTCCGGCGGGGAGCTTGCCGGAGGTTACTCCGTCACCGCGCGGCAGATGGAGTGCCTCGCAAGAACAAAAGAGGCGCTCTCTGCCGCACGCGCGGCGCTCTCTGCCGGGATAGGAGACGATCTCGTCCTCTCCTGTATATCGGATGCCAGGGCTCAGCTGTCGTCGCTGCTCGGCATCGACGCGAGCGAGGATCTGCTTGACAAGATATTCAGCAGCTTCTGCGTCGGCAAATGATCCTGCGCCGGTCTTCGCCCCGGTAAAACTGCCGTTCTGTCAACTTTAGCGTAATGGAACATCTAAATGGAAAATGACACCCGAATATTTGCCCTGTCCGCTGACGATGACGCCGCGCTGGTGGCGTGTTGCGCACTGCTCGCCAAACGGCTGAAGGCTGGAGAGTGCCCGCGCGTACTCTTCGGCGGCAACAGTCCGGACGGCGGCCCATGCCGCAGAGCCTTCGTCGCCTCGGATACAGAAGAGGCCATCGAAGCACTGAATGCCTCTCCTCCAAAGACCGGCAAAAAGCTAAAACTCGTTTTTGCGATGCCGGGCCAGGGCTCGGCCGGTCCCGTGCCGGTCGAATCCCTCTGCGCGGAGCTGCCGGTCTTCCGCGAGTATATTGAGCGCGCCCAGTGCGTGCTCGACCGCCACGGACGGCTTTCCGTGAATGATATCCTCTCGCGCGGCAAGGCACGCAGCAGCATGGAGGAACAGCTCTTCGTCCTCATATATGGCGCGGCGCTTGCGATGCAGTACCGCGCGTGGGGAGCGCATCCGGATATGATGATCGCCCATTCTCTCGGAGAGCTGACGGCGCTGGTCGTCTGCGGCATGGCCTCCTACGAGGAGATGCTCGGCTTCGTCTGCCGGCGCGCACTGATCATCGATTCCCTCGCGGAGTCCGGCGCAATGGCCCATGTCGCGGCGGACTCCGCGGAAATTTTCCGGCTGACGGCGGCGTATGGCGGGAGGCTCTCCGTCGCCGCCGTCAATAGCAGCCGCTCCGTCGTCGTATCCGGCGAGCTCAGGGCGCTCTCCGACTTCGAGAGGGTGCTTGACCGAAAGGCGATGCCGCACAGAAGGCTGCGCGTGCCGAAGGCCGCCCATTCCGCAATAATGGAGCCGGCGCTCGCGCCGATAGTGGCGCTGGCCTTTCCAACCCTTCGTGACGGCTGCTGTCCGCTCTTCTCCTCCGTTACCGGCGCGCCGCTCACGGCGCGGGAGGTGGAAGCCCCTGAGTGGCGCCGGCGGCACTGCCGCGATACGGTACGTTTCGATCTCGCCCTCGCCGCGTTATCCGAAGCTTTAGGTGACAACGACGCCATCGTCATAGAGTTTGGCGTTCATCGCGTGCTGGCGGCGGCTGGCGTAAAAGCGCTGCCCGGCGGCAGATGGTACGGAGCCTCATCGATGGCCCGCTATCATGAAAACCGTTCCCCCGAATACTGCTTTAAACGCGGGATACAAGAGACTCTTGCCGCGCTGTGGGAGTGTCATATCCTCTCTGAAATTCAATCTGCTGATTGGTATATTACCAATAAAAACTTTTTGCAGAACATCATAAAATAAACAGAATCCGCACAGAAAAATGTAAGTTATGGTAATATATCAGATAATCAGAAAAAGTAGGAGATGATATCATGGAGCGGATGCGAAATACCTTTAGATATATGACGTTACTCATGCTTGCCTCCGTGATGTTCCTCTCTTTCTTTGGAAACTTCGAAGAGATAAACGATCATTACCGATTTGCTTTTGGCGGTGACCGGACTGAATCTTCCGCTTCGGCAGAGGCCGTCATACAGAGCGGCGATCTGGCCATGCTATCCGCCCTCCAGTCCTTTGTGCAGACGGGACGGAAAATCGTCAAAGGCGGACTTGGCGGCTGCATTCTTTCTCCTGTATACATGGAGGCCAGCCCCTGCCATGACGCTCTGCGGAAGCTCCGTCTTTCAGCGCAGACCATCACTCCTGAAGACCGTTATATAAACACCGTTAAAAAGCTGGAATAGGCTCTCTCATACAGACGGCAAATCCATCTAAGGCTGATTTATCCTGTCAGCCTAAGTTTACCTGTCTTTTGAGAAAGGAGTCTTTATAATGGCAGCCAATTCCGAACGTATCGAAATGGCGGCGCTTATGGACGATGAGGTAACCGGCGTCCGTAAGCCTGATAATCTTTTTGATAAAATCACGGTCAGCTTCTACTCTATCGTCTGTTTCTGCATGTCGATGCTGCTTGTGCTGATCATCAGCGCGGCGACGATCATGCGCTATTTCCTCCAGATGGACCTCTACGGATATGAAGAATGGGTCAAGATCTTCGCCTTCTGGCTCTACTTTATGGGGGCCGGTTACGGCTCCTTCGCGGGTACACATGTATCGGCGGACCTGGTTCAGTCCTATATGCGCGAGAGCAGGAAGAAAGATGCGGTGATCTTCATCCGCACGGTCATCACCTTCGGTGTGACGCTGCTCTTTACCTGGTATGGCTGGGAATTTTTCATCTTCGGATTCATGGGGCCGTTGGGCACCTTCGTCGCGCTGCCGCGTACGGTGGCCTGGCGTATCCCCCTCTGGACGGTCTATATCGCGATATTCCTCGGTCTGCTCTCAATGTCGTGGTACTTTATGCTGGAAATGATCAGTGCAGGGAAAAAACTATTCCTTAAAGAGGGAGGAAACCGCTCATGATTTATATCGCGCTTCTCATACTCATCGCCTGCCTCACCATCGGCGTGCCGGTCCCCGTAAGTTTCATGGCCTCCTGCGCCTGGCTCATCTTCTTCGGCGGTCCGGACGGCGCTGGGTATCAGGCAACACAACTGCTCCCCTATGGCTTCACACAGATGAACTCAGTATCTCTCATCGCCATCGCGATGTTCATTCTCGCGGGCGGGATCATGGAACGCGGCAAGATCGCTGAAAAACTCATTGACATGGTCGACGTCTTTGTCGGTCATATCCGCGGCGGTCTCGGCATCGTCGCCGTAGTCTCCTGCGCCGTATTCGGCTCCATCTGCGGCGCGGCCTGCGCGACCCTCTCCTGTATCGGCGCAATCATGTTTCCGCGCCTCCGCTCCGGCGGTTACCCGATGGGACACGCATGCGCCCTGATGGCAAACGCCTCTTTGCTTGGACTGCTTATCCCGCCGAACGCGACGCTGATCATCTTCGCCTGGATAAGCGGCATCTCCGTCCTCGCCTGCTTCCTCTCCACCGTAGGGCCGGGAATAATCACCATTATCCTGCTCAGCGCCATCAATGTCTGGATGCTGCGCAACAATAAAGAGGTATTTGTCGAGGTAAAACGCACTGGCAAAGAGCGTATGGAGATGTTCATGAAACGCGGCCGCCTCGCCATACCGGCACTTGTCATGCCGGTAATGGTACTCGGGGGCATCTACGGCGGCGTCATGACGACGACCGAGGCCTCGGCCCTTGCCGTTCTCTACTGCATCCCGATCGGCCTCTTCGTCTACAAAGGGCTCAACTGGAAGACCCTTTTCAACATCATCGTCGAAAGCGCGATCACAACGGGCGTTATCATGGTCATGCTCTACTCCGTCTCGATGCTCTCGCGCCTTTACATCCTTGAGGATCTCCCCGGACGCGTACTGCACCTCTTCTATTCGATCTCGACCAACCCCATCATCGTCATGATGATGATCAACGTCTTCCTCGTGCTGATGGGAATGCTGATGGACGATATCAGCGTCGTCGTTTTGACTACGCCGATCCTGCTTCCGATCATCATGGACCTCGGCTTCAACCCGGTCCATTACGCGGCGATCGTCGGCGTGAACACCGCGCTCGGCTGTATCACGCCGCCTGCGGCGCCGGTCCTTTATTTAAGCGGACGAGTGGGCGGCGCGGCGATAAACGAGATCATGAGCCCCGCGCTGAAATTCATGGTCCTCTGCTGGATACCGGTACTGCTTGTGACCGCCTACATCCCGAAAGTAGTGCTCGCCCTGCCGCATCTCATCCTCGGCATTCCCTGGTAAGATAAAAAGAGATTTCGGCAATAACAGAGACAAAAAGTACAACGCGGAGCCTTCGGGCTCCGCGTTATGCTTTTCGTCATATTCTGTATTTTGATACTTAATAGGCCTTCGCGAAGATCGCCTTTCTAGCGCCCTCTTTGCCGGTATAGAAGCATTTGCCGCGCTCCTCGGCGTGGGCGAAGGGGAAGCAGCGCGGCGTCGCGCCGGTCGCCTCTTTGATGGCCTTTTCGTCCGCTTTTGAACCTCCGAAGAACACCTCGATGAAGCCGCCCTTCTCCTCCAGAAGCCGCTTGAATTCTTCCATGTTTTCCGCCCTGTGCGTATTGGCAAGACGGAACTCAAGAGCGCGGTTGTAGAGGTTCCGCTGTATCTCGTCAAGCAGCGCGGGGATCGCCGTCGGCGCGTCAGCCCAGGCGATGTCTATCTTTTCGCCGGTATCGCGGCGCACGACACGCAGCTTCTCCGCCGCGTATTCCTTTTCTCCAAGTTCGAGGCGAAGCGGCACGCCCTTCTGAAGGTGCGAGAAGAAGCGGTCGCCAGGGCGCATATGGAATTGGGTGTCTACGTTGACGAAACGTCCGCCAAGCGCCTCGTTGAGCGCCGCCTTGAGTTCGGCGGCCTTCGGCATCAGCTCTTTGTCGATCTTCTCGTCGCTCGTCGAGATGGGGATGATGACCGCCTTGACGGGGGCGATGCGCGGCGGCAGCACGAGGCCGTCGTTATCCGCGTGGGTCATGATGATAGCCCCGATGAGGCGCGTTGAGACTCCCCAGCTTGTTGTATAGGCAAATTCCATTTCGCCGTCCCTGTTCTGGAACTGTATCTCAAAAGCCTTCGCGAAGTTCTGCCCTAGGTAGTGGCTCGTACCGGCCTGCAGCGCCTTTTTATCGCTCATCATCGTTTCGCAGGTGTAGGTGTTGTCGGCTCCGGGGAAACGCTCTCCCTCGGTCTTCTCCCCCTCAAGAACTGGCAGCGCGAGGTAATCGGTCATGATGTGGCGATAGACCTCGAGCATACGCAGCGTCTCCTCGACGGCCTCATCTTTGCTCGCGTGGGCCGTATGTCCCTCCTGCCAGAGGAACTCCGAGGTGCGGAGGAAGAGGCGCGGGCGCTTTTCCCAGCGCATGACGTTGCACCACTGATTTATCAGGATCGGCAGATCGCGCCACGACTGGACCCATTTGCTGTACATATAGCCGATGACGGTCTCGGAGGTGGGACGCACGATAAGCGGCTCCTCGAGCTCCTCGCCGCCCGCGTGGGTAACGACGGCGCACTCGGGAGCAAAACCTTCGACATGCTCCGCCTCTTTGGAGAGGAAAGACTGCGGTATCAGCAGCGGGAAGGCGGCGTTGACATGTCCGGTCTCTTTGAAGGCGTCGTCAAAATGTTTCTGCACAAGTTCCCATACGGCGTAGCCCGTCGGCCGCACGACCATACAGCCTCTTACCGGCGCGTAGTCAGCCATTTCCGCGACACGGATAACGTCGAGATACCACTGTGAATAATCTTTTTCCTTTGGTGTAATGTTTTTAGCCATCTATAATTGTTCCTCCGATCGGGTTATAAAACCCTGGTTATTCTATTGCTTTGCCTCTTGAGCGTTCACTTTCCTTTTTACAGTCGTTTTGTATTTTACCACTCTTTTGACAAAATTTGCGATAGGGAATACAGACATTGCAGAACGCATAAATATACCCGGCAAGGCGGGCGGCTCTATCTCCATATTAATGCTTGATGGATTCAGCGCGGCCGATATTGTCTTTTCCTTACACACATAAAAATCACTTTAGTACATTACGCCAACTTGACAATTCCACAATTTGGCGTATCCTTTTTAATATAGTCCCTGATTAAAGTTCTAAAATACGGAGGCAGAACTATGTCAAACCAGTGGAAAGACGAATTCACCGACCAGCTTTGCGATTCCATAGTCGCCATTACAGACCGTGACGAAGCATACCGTTTCCTTGAGGATGTCGCCACATTTTCGGAAATCAAAGCGTTCTCGCAGAGACTCCAGGTCGCCAGCCTTCTCATCAAGGGTTTTTCCTATCCGCAGATCGTACAGGCCACCGGAGCAAGCACCGCGACGATCAGCCGCGTAAAGAAATTTGTCGAATACGGCGCCGACGGCTACCGCGACGTGCTGCGTAAGCTCGAAGCGATGAAGGCAAGCGAAGATAAGTAATCCTGGCAATATGCCTAAGAAGAGAAAAATTTTTCTGCCCTTCGCCCCCTCCTGTCTTGCGGAAATATCTGAGCTGATTATGGAGGGAGAGGTCTACTATACCTGCGCTGACACGGAGACGGCGGCGGGTCTGGAGAGGCGGCTTAACGAAATCGCCTGCTGCTCGGGAGGCTGTGTAACGGCGGAGATGACGCTTGAGGCGATAGCGCCGTCGGTCGTCAGCTGTGCTGAAAGCCTGGGAGCCATTGAGATGCTCGTCTACGCGCCGGAGCTTACGGCGCGGGGAGAGCTCTTCCTCGACCTCGTTGAGGAGGACTTTACGGCGCACACGGCGGCGCTAAACGGGCTCTTTATGCTCTGCAAATGCGCTCTGCCCTATATGATGGGCGGCGAATCCCCCGAGATCGTCATCGTACGGCCGCGCGGGCAAAAAAACCTTACCTCCGACATGTACGGCGCGGCGGTCTCGGCTATCGCGGAGAGCATGAACAACGAGCTCGCGGAGTACGGCGTGCGCGTAAGGTTAAGCTGAAAAGCCCTCTGCCCTCAAAATGATGGCATAGGCGGCAAGATCATCAATATTCCTTGGCGGCGTGCGCAGCGAGAGCGGGACAAGCTTCATGATTCCGCCCGGCGGGTGCAGCCGCCAGAATATTTTCCGCGCCTCAAGCGTCGTGCCATATTCATCCGTCTTGCTATATTCAAAGGGGAATTCCCTCGCGAACTCTCTTGAAGAGGTACCGTTGCCAATGTAGATCTTTTCGGCACGGCGTCCTTCTATGTTTTTTATACTGCCCTCTTGCCGCCATTCCTCCAAAAGGCTCCAGTCGCCTCTCTCAAAGGACTTGATGAGAACGGTACGTTTCTCCGCGGGGATTATCGCGGAAAAGAGCAGCGCATCGCCATCAGCGAAGGCCACGCCGATCTTCCAGCGTCCGGGGTCAATCCCAGCAATCATCAAAGGTGCCTCTCTCAACGGATTCCCAGCGCGGATACATCCACATCCACTGATCGGGATAGGCGCGTATGCCCTCTGATATGACGGCGTTCAAGTCGTCCGTGCTCGCCTGGATATCCTTGCCGAAAGGCTCGCCGTTTCGTCCCTTCATCGGCGGATAGAACTTCATCTCGAAGGTTATGCCGTCAGGCCGGCGTACACAGATACCGGGAATGACGTCGCAGCCAAGCTTCGCGGCGAGCTTAGCGGGACCTACAGGAGTGCTGGCCGGCGAGCCAAGAAAGGGCGAGACCACCCCCGCCCTTTTCGCGTCCTGGTCCACAGGGACGGCGATGATCTCGCCGTTCTGCAGCGCCTTCATCATCGCTCTCAGGTCGTTGGCCTTACCTAGCGCCTTCGAGCCGCCCGCGCGCCTCAGCTCTTTTATTAATTCGGTGATACGGTCGTCACGCTGGTCTGTACCAAGGGAATTTATCGGCAGCCCCTGATGGGCGAGCCAGCAGGCGGCGTATTCCCAGTTGCCGATATGCGCGGTGGCAAGTATTGCGCCTCGCTTAGATTCCACCGCTTCAACAATATACTCGTGGCCGCTGCTGCTGACCAGAGAGTCCATCTTATCCGCCATGACCGGCATCCTCGCAAACTCCGCGGCGGCGCGGCCAAAGTGATTGTAGGAGCCAAGCACGATCTCCCGCGCCCTTTCGCGCGGCACGCCGAGTATCTTCGCACAGCGCTCCTGCGCCTCGGAGACCTTACGGACGGAGAAGCGGGCGACGAGGGAACCGAGAGCGCCGCCAAGCGCGACCGCCTTTTCGTGCGGCAGCGCGCATACCAGTTTTCTGAACATATTGAGCGAGTGCCATATAAAAGGCTGACTTTGTGCCATTCGGTTTTCCTTTCAGTGTCGTACTATTATATTGGCGAGTATCGGCACCACAACGAGCACGGTGACAATCCGGCAAATATTGAATAATACGGAGATCGCGGGATTCGCGCCGATATCCACCGCCACCACGGCAATACCGGTGAGACCGCCCGGCGTCGTCGCGAAGAGCGAGGTAAGAAAGTCCATGTTGCAGAAGCGGGCAAAGAACCAGGCCAGCCCAAGCGTAAAAACGAGAAGCAGCAGGCTGTAGGCGATCGCCGCGGGAAGATACTTGGGCAATTCCTTTAAGGATGAAAAATCACTTCCGCGGACCAGAACGTAGGCCACAAGCGCCTGGGAAAGATAGGAAAGCCAGTCTATCTTCGGGTCAAGCCCCATCGTGAAAAAAGCTTTGACTATGAGGCCTCCGAGAAGGCCGCCCACCATCGCGCCGGCGGGGAAATTTAATTTATAGCCGATTCCGCTGCCGAGAACGACGGCGAATATTGTATAAAATTGCGAAGACATTGGCACACCTCCTATTCCGGTAGATTATTATACAATAAAAAGCGGCCTCTTCCATGAGGAAAGAGGCCGCCTGTGGTCTTTATTTACATCCTGCTACGCGGAAGCTCCCTCTAAATCCTCCGAAGAGGAATCATCGCGGGCGCTCTTTCTGAAATAGAACATCACGACGACGATGCCGGCCATCGCGGCGACGCTGATCCAGAAGTCGTGATAGATGGAAAGCAGCGCGAGTATACCGAATACGACCCGTTCATAGGTTTTAAGATCCCGGAAGAACCAGCCTTCGAACGAACCGGCAAGCGTGATAACGCCAAACAGCGCCGATACTACAAGGACCGTAAGATCCACAATTTCAACATTCTGCAGCAGCAGCATTGGATTGTAGACGAAGCAGTAGGGCAGCAGGTAAGAGGCCAGCGCGATCCGCGTCGCCGTCATACCGGTCTTCGCCGGGCTCGCGCCCGCGATGCCCGCGCCGGTGAAGGCGGCAAGACATACCGGCGGCGTCAAGTCGGCCATGATGCCGAAGTAGAAGACGAAGAGATGCGCCGAGAGCGGTAGCACCTTCATGCCGATCAGTGCCGGGGCGATGATCGTACTGCAGACGATATAGTTTGCCGTCGTAGGCAGCCCCATCCCGAGCACGAGGCAGGCGACCATCGCCATAACCAGCGTCAATACCAAGTTCCCGCCGGATATATCAATTATGTTGTTGGAAATTGTAAGCCCCAGCGAGGTCAGCGACGAGGTGCCGACGATGAATCCCACGAGCGCGCAGGCCAGCGCCACGCCAAGACCGCCGCGGGCGCCCTCCACAAGCGCGTTGAAATTATCCTTCAGCGTCATCCGTGTATTTTTTTTCAGAGAGCTCACGATGATAACCGCTACAACGCCGATAAAACCGGCTCTCAGCGGGGTATATTTCATCAGCAGCGTGATGATGACGACGATCACCGGTACCAGCAGATGACCATCGCTTCTCATTACCTCTCTTACCGACGGCAGGTCGCTCTTAGGTATACCGCGCAGCTTCTTTTTGCGGGCCCTGATATGGACGTTTGTGAATATCGCCGTGTAATAGATGAGGGCGGGGATAATCGCCGCCGCGGCGATCGAGAGGTAGGGAATGTTGAGGAACTCGCTCATGATGAAAGCTCCCGCCCCCATGATCGGCGGCATCAGCTGGCCGCCGGTCGAGGCGCAGGCCTCAACGGCTCCGGCATAGTAGGGAGCGTAGCCGACCCGCTTCATGAGCGGGATGGTGAAGGTTCCCGTTGTGGCGACGTTGGCGACAGAGGAGCCATTTATCGTGCCGAGCAGCCCCGAGGCGACGACCGCCACCTTGGCGGGGCCTCCCGGTTTGCTGCCGGCGATGGCGAGCGCAAGTTCGTTGAAGAATTTAGCGCCGCCGCTCTGCGACAGATAGGCGCCGAATATTATAAACACGATGACAAAGGTAGCCGAGACGCCAAGCGCCAAACCGAAGATTCCCTCGGGCGTCAGGTACATATGCTGTATGATGCGGCTCAGGGAGTAGCCGCGTATCTGGAATATACCCGGCGCATAATTTCCGAAATAGCAATAGGCCAGGAAAATCACGCTCATACAGGGCAGGACGTTCCCAACGACACGGCGGCCAGCCTCCAGCACCAGCAGGATCGCGGCGATACCAAGGTATATCTCATAATCGATCGGTTCGGCGCCGCGGCGCGCAATATCGTTGAAAAAGAAGACGATGTAGCCCGTAACACAGCCGGCGGCAATGGCCAACAGCCAGTCGTACCACGGAGTTTTCAGCTTTGAGGATTTTTTCGTCGCTGGGAACAGGATGAATACGGCGACGATCGCAAAGGTAAGGTGCACCGCGCGCTGAATGGTGATGGGCATTGTCGCGATACCGGCGGTGTAGAGGTGAAAGAGCGCCATGGCGGCGAGCCATAGCGAGATAAATAATCCCTGCGCGCCCGTCAGCCTGCGGTAGCGGCTCTCCGCGTCATATTTTTCCACGAGGCTGCTTACCTGCGCCTCGTCCATACTGACATCTTCCAATAGAGATTTACTGTGTTTTTTATCTTCCATATACTTTCCTCCTAAAAATACTGGCGAAAGAGGGCGCGGGAGTTTTGGACTCCCGCGCGGTCAGGTCTAAGTCTGTTTGCCGCCGTAAGTTATTTCACCGCGCCGATCTCTTTGTAATACTTAAGGGCGCCGGGATGAATCGGAACCTGGATGTATTTCAGGTTCTCGGGCGACATTGAGGAAAGTCTTGAGGAGACATTAAGGATGTCCTGCTTCTTCTCATAGAGGGCCTTCGTCATCTGATAGGCTGTATCGGTGTCGAGCTTATCGTTCGTTATGAGGACGTTCCAGCTCGCCATCGCCTTGACGGGTTTTGTCTGTCCCTTATAGGTGTTCGCGGGAATATCGAAGGGCAGATAATAGGGAAGCTCCTTGCAAAGCTTGTCTATCACTTCCGGCTCGAAATCACGAAGCTCAGCGGTGCCAAGCGTCGCGATCTCCACCACGCCGGCGATGCCAAGCGCGCCTACCGTAAGACCGGCGTCGATATTCTTATCGGCGAAGGCGGAGGCGGTGTCGGAGAGTCCGAGATTTTCGGCTTTGATGTCCTTGTCCGGGTCAATGCCGTTTGCCTTGAGAAGGGTACGGACCGTTACCTCCGTACCGCTGCCGACGGCGCCGACAGAGACGCGCTTGCCCTTAAGGTCTTTGATGCTCTTTATATTGCTGCCCTTGGCAACAAGGAAATGTATCGGCTCCGCGTAGAGGGGCGCGAGACCGCAGAGGTTTTTCATCGCTTTGCCCTCAAAGGCTCCCTTACCCTCATAGGCGAAGAAATAAAGCCCGTCCGCAAAGATCACCTCAGCCTCACCCTTGCCGAGCAGCGCGAGGTTCTGCGCCGTGCCGCCGGTAGACTGGGCATTTGCCTTCATACCGGAAATGCTGGAGTTCCAAACCTTAGCCATCGCCGCGCCGACCGGGTAGTATGTTCCTCCCGTAGAGCCGGTGCCGATGTTGATGAAAGTCGCCGCCGAAGCCGAGGCCGCAAATGAGAAGATGAGAGCCGTTACCAATACCAGTTTGATGAAATTCTTCATAAATGATACATCCCCTTTTAAATCGAATTTTTGTTGGGTGATACCTCTAAAAAACTAGCCTCCTTTCGTATTGAAAAGCTGAAGACGCTTAATCATGGATACCAAATGATTGTTTTCTAATTATAATGACTCACCCATGAAATACAAAAAGCAATATGTATAAATTTAATTCTACATCTTTTTATATAATAACGGTGCAAATTAAGTATACAGCGTATATAATATAATGTTGAAATCTTCGGTTTCAATATTTCTCTCAATAATGCTAAATACCATTTGTGAATTTTCTCTGACAAATTCGCGCCGGAGCCGCAAAGCTCTCCGGCGCGAATTTAAACTGCGTCCGAGGCTATTTCACCGCGCCGATCTCCCGGTAAAATTTAAGGGCTCCGGGGTGCAGCGGTATTCTGATATCCTTCACATGCTTCGGGTCCATGGCGTTCATCCTGGCGCTGATCACCACCAAATCCCCCTTATGCCGGAAGAGAGCCTTCGTCATTTCATATACGGCAGCCTCGTCAAGCTTCTCGTCAACCGCGAGGATGTTCGGGCTGCTGAAGGTCTTAACGTCGCGAGTCTGCCCCTTGTAGCTTCCAGCCGGTATCGTTAGCGGCGCAAAATATGGCGTCGTCTCGATCATCTTTTTAACGACCGCGTCGGGAACATCAATAAGTTCGGCAATCCCCAGCGTCATTGGTTCCACAACGCTTGAAATGCCGATCGCCCCCACCGTGATCGCCGCGTCTATCTGCCTGTCCTGCAGCGCCGCCACCGACTCGCTGTGTCCCAGATGATCCTTTTTGATATCCGCGGGGTCGATGCCGGCGTTTTTAAAAAGGTTGTCGGAGGTAAGCTCCACGCTTCCGCCGACGGCGCCAACCGAGACCCTCCTGCCCCTGAGGTCGGCAAGACTCTTTATGCCGGAGCCTTTACGCACGACGATATGTATCGCCTCGGGATATAGCGGAGCCATCGCGCGCATAAACTTCTTTGGCGTACCCTTGTAGCTGTCCCGCCCGTTATAGGCGTCATAATAAAGGCCGTCGGCAAAGATAACCTGCGCCTCTCCGGTTTCCATCAGCTGGATATTGTTGCGGGTACCGCCGCTGGACTGGGCGTTCGCCCTCATATCCGTGATGCCGGAATTCCAGATCTTCGCGATACCCGCGCCTACAGGATAATAGGTCCCGCCGGTGGGACCAGTGCCAATATTTACAAACTGTGCGGCCGCCGCCGGAAGCGCGGCGGCCGTAAACGCCAAGGCCGCTCCCAGTGACAATATCATTTTTGTTGCCTTGTTCATTAAAATTCCTCCTGTTGTTAAGCAAATGTTCGATATTTCAAACCCAATAACATTCACGACGCAAAGATAACCGGCTTTTACGCAAGCACAATGACATACACCTGCCGTATCACGGTGAACTCCAATCAAGAGCGGGCTGAATATCCGAAAGCTTAAACTACAGGATCACAGGGAAAAGAAAGAGGCGGAGACCGCATGTTCCGCTCCCATTACAGCCGCTCTCGCTCCGGCGCACTCCGTGCGCCGCCGGAAAAACGGCCTGTCAAAGGCTTGCAGAAAACATGTGGTCACCCCCTCCTGAAAAAGTCAAGAAACATATAAAATTATAATGTGTATTTCATTAAAGTCTTTGTTCAATATTACAAAAAGCTCTCACGTGCCTCCTCAGGGCCGCTCTCGTAGAGATTTCCCCCGTGGCAGTCGGCGAGCACTACAAGCGGCATATCCTCAACCTCAAGCCGCAGGACCGCCTCGGGGCCAAGATCGTCGTAGGCGACGCGCTCGGCACTCTTTACCGAATCCGCAAGCAGTACCGCCGTACCGCCCGTAGCGCCGAAATATACGGCCTTATGCTCTCTGACAGCCTCCAGCACCTCCGACGTGCGCTTTCCTTTGCCGATCATGCCGCGCAGCCCCTTCGAGAGCAGCAGAGGCGTATAGGGGTCCATACGGCCGCTCGTCGTCGGTCCGATGGGACCGATCACCGCCCCGGGAGGCGTAGGCGCGGGCCCCGCGTAATAAATCACTTCATTATCGATGGAAAAAGGAGGCTCGCCGCCGTCCTTAAAGGCCTCCGAGATCCTCTTGTGCGCCGCGTCGCGTCCCACAAGAATCTTCCCCGAAAGCCTCACTATATCTCCGGCGTGGAGCGCCTCCACATCCTCGTCGCTGAGCGGCAGTCTTATATGCTTGACCTCAATCATTTTCCACCCTCCCCTCCAATCTTCCGTGCGCATGGCGCAGCGCGTGGCAGCAGAGGTTGACCGCCACCGGCATTCCCGCGATATGCGTCGGACGGATGACGATATGCGCGTCAAGCGCCGTAACCGTGCCTCCGATACCCGCGGGGCCGATACCCAAGCGGTTGACCTCGCGCAGTATGCGCTCCTCCATCTGCGCATAGGCGGAGACCGCGTGACGTTCGCCATAGGGCTTCAACAGAGCCTCTTTCGCGGCAAGCGGCGCGGTCTCAAAATTCCCGCCGATGCCGACGCCGATCACCACCGGCGGACAGGGATTCGAGCCAGCCTGTTCCACCGTCTCCACGACGGCCCTTATCACGCCGTCGACGCCGTCCGCAGGCTTAAGCATATATATGCGGCTCATATTCTCGCTGCCCATACCCTTTGGCGTTATCGTGATATCAAGAGCGTGCCCCGGCACGACACGCCAGTGAATCACCGCCGGCGTGTTGTCGCCGCTGTTCCTGCGGTCGATGAGCGGATCGGAGACGACGGATTTGCGCAGATAACCGTTGCGGTAGGCCTTGCGCACACCCTCGTTTATCGCATCTTCAAGACCGCCGCCCTCCACGTGGAGATCCTGCCCGAGCTCAATGAATAAAACTGCCATGCCGCAGTCCTGGCAGATCGGCATATATTTTTCGGCGGCAAGCTCCGCGTTCCGTATGATCTCATCATAGGTCGAACGGGCCAGCGGCATCTTCTCCGCCGCGCGGGCCTCGGTAAGCGCCCGCTTTACCTCCTCCGGCAGATACATATTGGCGGTGAGCGCAAGCTCACAGACCTTCTCCGTCACCGCCTCTGCCGCTATCCTGTATATCTTCGACATATCGCGCCTCCTTATCGGCTGTTGTCCCTTTTCATTCCATAATAATACCAGATACAGGAGGCTAAATTAAAGACCACGACGACGGCGAGGCTCATCTGATACCCCGCCGGGGAGAAATGCCCCTCTCTGACGGGATACAGGTCGATCACCACGCCTATGAACCACTGAACAATGAAAGAAAAAAGATGGTGAAGTTCAGCAGTGATAGCACGCGGCCAACCTCGTCACCCGCATACATCGTGCGCGTTATCGGAAAAGAGATCATCGTCATCGTCGAGAGGAACATCACGATGCCCCACAGCGGAGCCGCGCATCTGCCGTTTATCAGCGTTATCGCCGCCAGCACAAGGGTCAGCAGCACGCCGGATAACAGATAAAGCTGCTCCCAGGTGAGCCAGCCCCTGCTTTTGAACCATCCCGCAAGGATACCGTTGCCAAAGTAACCGAGGGCAGCGCCGCCGAAGGCCAGCATCATATACATCCCCGCCTCGCTGACCTCCATTCCCGCAACATCGAGCATCCACGGTCCCACCCAAAGATAGAGAAAGGCGAACATCACGCTCTGTGCCGCCGTCACCGTCGGCGCTACGAGCCAGAAACGGCGGTCGCCAAAGAAGCCGAACATCTTCCACAGCTGCTTTACAAATGAATCCACTTTCACAGCGCCTCCGGGCCTGTCATTAGGGACGACGAACCAGACCAGCGACGCACTGCAAAGACAGACGGCGGCAAGCATGACGAACACCTGCCGCCATCCGAACAGACCGAAGGCCACCGAGATCGGCCGCGTGGCAAACATGCCGCCAAGTCCGCCCATCAGAGACTGGACGCTGTAGACCAGCGGGAGCCTCTCAGCGGGCAGCCACGAGGCGTAGGCCTTAAAGGCCGCCATGAGGCTGCCTGAGAGGCCGATACCGATAAGCGCGCGGGAGAGGGCCAGCGCCGCAAAACCCTCCGCCGCGGCGAATACCAGCGCGCCGGCGACGGCAAATAGCAGCATCGGCGCGAGCGTGGCGCGGGCTCCGTACCTGTCAAGAAAGACGCCGAGTGGAAACTGCGCGAGTCCGAAAAATATCAGATATATGGAGCTCATGAAACCAAGATCGGAGGGAGAAAGCGTAAATTCCGTAACCAGCATCGGCGCCATCGTCGCGTTGGCGCTGCCGAGGAATACCGACAGGAAATACCCAACCCCAAAGGGAATAAAGAGCCGCAGAAAGAGCGGCGTGAGCAAAATGTTTTTATCTTTCAAAATGCCCCTCCTATACGTCTATGTCGTTTATGTCGTTGACTAGAGAGATATTATATATCACTTTAGTATTGACAGAACAAATTGCCATTTGTGGAAAAAACTACTCGTTCAGCGATTTATAAGATGTATTATAAATAGGATAAAAGATAACTATTCCCAAGACAACTACAAGTGCAAAAAACGCTGATGGTGCTGCAACTTGTGAAAAAATCATCGTTTCGTTCCATTTCTGAATAAACGCGCCTGAAAACCACTGGCTCAGCAGCACATTTAAAAACAGGATAACATTGCATGCCCCAGTTACCGTCCCAACCAAATCTCCGCCAACTATCTTAAATAGGAATATATTGCATAAAACATTTATAATCCCCAATGTCATACCAATTATAAATGTTAAAGCTGCTAAAGATTCCCATTGCCAACAATAACTCACGCCAATGATCAATGCAGCCAAACTTATTATCTGTATAATATAGAACCCCCGAAGGTATGCTGCCGATTTAGAAAATTTGTTGCCTGTGCAGCCAATGATACACGCTCCGGCGAGGACGCCGATACCGCCCATTGACATGCAGTTTCTTGCCGTCTCTTGTGACAATAAGCAGGCGCTGCTTATCCAGCTGACACCCCATAACCCGATCAGGTTCATCTGGAGTATCATGGTTAGGGACCACACAATTACGACGACAAGGAGCGGCCTGCTGTTAAATATGATCCGAAACCCCCTCAACACACCGCTGCTGCGAGAAACTTGCTCCTTTTCAGACTTTATAAACAATAGACGGCGGTTCATCATATAAAGCATAAAAATTATAATTACAGAAAAAATCGCAAGGATATAATGTACGTTCTTATAGCCTAACATATCAATCGCCGAACCCAATGGCGTTATCGACACTACGCCTCCGAAGTGGCCAAACATTATGGTGAATCCCATAAATTTTGAAAACAGATGCGGAGGCAGCGCTTTAGCCTGAAAAACCATCAACCCGCAGAAAGTAGGCCCCGCTCCAACCCCGAGTAAGAGACGCGCCACGCACAACATGAAAGCGTTCTCTGAGAGCGAGAAGAGCAACAGCCCGCAGGTAAACACTACAAGTCCGCACATCTCTACGTTTAATGGTCCTTTATCGTCGCACATCTTCCCGCAGAACGGCTGTGACATCGTATAACCGTAAAAATACATTCCAGATATAAGACCAACGGCAGTTGAGGACAACCCTATCGAAGAAGAAACCACAGGAAGAACGACGCCGCCGGAGGTTCTTATCAAGCAGCTTAGGAAATAGGACATAATCAACAGCGCATAAGTGGTATAAACGGTTATTCCATCAAATTTTTTCATTAATATCACCCTTACGAAGAATAAAAAGGGACCGCCAAAAGTGTGATTCACAATGACAGCCCCTCCACCTATCCGCGATATTACATAAACGGACTATTTACAAAGATCGCCGTAAAGATGCGGCAGCCGTTTTTCAAAAACCTTGAGAAACTGCCTGTTTTCGTTTATGTTTGTAACATCCACTTCGGCAAACTTTCCGTCGCGCGTGCCGCTGCAAGAGGCAAGAACATCGCCGGTCGGCGACGACACGAAGGACTCGCCTCCGAAATCAATGTCGCCGGAATAGTCACAGTTATTTACCGCCACGGTAAAGAACATATTTTCTATCGCATGGGCGCGTATCATCGTCCGATAGAGGTCCATACGAGAGCGCGTCCACTGGCTGCAGATAAACAGCGTCTCCACTCCCTTCAGGGCATATACGCGGATCCACTCAGGGAAACGGATGTCGTAGCAGATAAGGCTCCCGCAGGTGATGCCGTCCATATCAAAAACACAGGGCTTTTCTCCATGCTCAAATACTCCGTCTTCTACCGTTATAAAAGGCACGAGGTGAACTTTGTCGTAAAATGTGACCAGTTCGCCCCGAGGATTGATGATCAGGGCTCTGTTGTAATACTTCCCGTTATCTTCCGCCATCACAGAACCGCCGGTAAACCAGCAGCCGTATTTCTTTGCCAGGCGCCCAAGGAACTCCGTCGTTTCAGCCGCGTTTCTGTCAGCCAGCTTCGGAACAATATCAAGCGCGTAGCCGGTGTCCCAGAGCTCCGGGAGAACAAGCGCGGTCGTAATCTCCGCCGGTCTGTAATACTCGGAGAGCCAGCGCTCAACACTCTCCATATTTGCCTGCCTGTCCCCGAGAACGACCGGTATCTGGACGAGTCCCGCTCTAAATTTTTTTTCCATTATTCCTGCCTCCCAATTTTAGTATCCAAAGTCTTTTTTAGCCTTTAAGACAGTATCCAGCGTTCTTTTGTTTTCCGCTGAGATATCGCTGAAAGCCTTATATACCGGCTGTGAAGCCTTCTCAAATTCAGCCGCCTCTTTAGAACTGAGACGATAGACCGTCATACCGTTCTCGCCAAGGTATTTGATTATTTTTTCGTCCTCTTCAGCCACATACTTTCGCTGCTGCGTTATATTTTCTTTAGCCGCCTTTATAATTACCTCTCTTTCGCTATCAGAAAGTTTATCAAACCATCTTTTGTTGGCGACCATCAGCCCCATAAAAAGGCCGTGTTTTGAGACTGTGAGGTACGGCTGTACTTCGTTAAATTTCTGCGCCTTTATAACAGAAAGGCCATTTTCTCCGCCGTCGACGACTCTCTGCTGAAGAGCTACATAAAGTTCGCCAAATTCAACGGGGGTCGGATTGGCATTCCACGCCTTGTACGTAAGCTCCAGAGTCTTTGACGGCATAATCCTTATTTTCATGCCGGAGATATCCTTCAAAGATTTGATCTGTTTAGTACCTGAATGGAGGCTCTTATAGCCATAGGGAGCGATGCCGAGGAGGACAAAGTTCTGCTTTGCAAGTTTCTCGGCAAGAATTTTTGTTAAATCCCCGTCTATTACCTTCCACGCCTTATCATAGTCGGTCGGAAAGAGGAAGGGCAAATCTAAGACTCCCACTTCGGGAACAAACTTCGAAGCCGCCGACGCCGCGACATAAATCGTTTCAATTGCGCCGCTCTGACATGCTTCATAGTGTTCCCTCATTCCTCCAAGCTGGCTTCCAGGAAAAATTTGAAGTTCCATCGCGCCGTTCGAATACTTTTTTATATTATCTTTCATTGTAGCTGCCGCAACACCTCCGGCGTCATCCATATTGACGGTGATCGCATGCTTGACCTTTTTTACTGCGGCTTCCGAAATTCCCGCAACAGCGACGACACACGCTAAAACCAGTACTGCCAACTTAAAGCTCTTTTTCATAGTCAATTTTCCTCCCTGAGTATTCATTAATATTAAGAAAGTAGCGAAACAAAAATCATAGACACCGCCGGAATATAGGTAATAATAATCAGAGCTATTATGCTGATTACTATAAACGGCAACACGGAACGGTATATTTCACCAAGAGACAGTCCCGTAACAGAGCGCGCGACAAAAAGGTTCAATCCAAAGGGTGGAGTAAACATACCAATAGAGAGGTTGGTTACTAAAACTACTCCAAGATGAACGGGGTCGACGCCAAGTTTGACCATAGGAAGAAAGATCAGCGGCGCAAGAATCATTATGGCCGCACCTCCATCAACAAACATCCCTGCAATAAGGAACATTATATTGACAATAAACAGCATGGTATATTTCGATGTTATGGTCGTCGTCAATAACTCAGCAAGAATTTGCGGAAAGAACGAGACAGTCAGCACCCAGCCAAACAACCCTGCCGTACCAAGCAGCATCATCAGCTGTCCTATCGTAACGGCAGAGGTCTTCATTGCCATTAATAGCTTTGAAAGTGGAAGTTCCTTGTATATGAACACACATACAAAAAGCGCATATACAACTGAAAATCCAGCAGCCTCCGTGGGAGTAAATATCCCGGCTGATATTCCACCGACAATAATTACCGGAACCCCAAGAGACCAAGAAGCATCCTTGGTAACTTTTATAAGTTCAGCGCTGGTAACTTTCTGTCCAACTACCACGTGGTGATTTAAGGCGTAATAATAGCTGTAGAGCATTATCAAGCCACCGAATACTAGCCCAGCGCCAAGTCCGCCGGCAAACAGCGCCGCAATCGAAACACCTGTCGTGGCTCCGTAAATAATGAACGTTATACTCGGAGGTATCAAAATTGCTACAGCTCCCGACGACGTAATAAGGCCAGCGGCAAACCTCTTGGAATAACCTCCCTCAGCCTCATTTGTGAGCCTGGGGTACATCATCGAGCCTATCGCAACTACCGTCGCTGGACTTGAGCCAGATAATGCTCCAAAAAACATACTGGCCCCCTGTGTCACGATGGCAAGACTGCCACGGAAGCTGCCCATTGCCACATTAACAAAATCAACGATTTTTTTGGACATTCCCCCAACAGTCATAATATCCGCGGCAAGAACATAAAATGGCAGAGACATCAGGGCAAATTTGTCCATGCCGCCAAATATCCTCTGCATGACCGCTGACAAACTGTAATCGCCAAAAATAAACATTGTTATAAGCGAAGAGGCTGTCAACGCCACGTAGATAGGGGCACTGAGGAAAAGGAAAATAAACAGCGTAGCGAAAAGTACCATCGCCATTTCCATCTTATTTTTCCCCCTTTATTGCATTGTAAAGGGCGTAAAGCGAGCTCAAGGCACATACAAAGACTCCCGCTGTCACAAACAGATACGGAATGTACATCGGGTAATCCGCCGAGGGCGTTATCTGACCGCTTTCTATCGTTTCTGCCACCAGAAGATATGAGAAGTATAGAAGCAGCCACAGCACCGTAACTTCCGCCAACGTGCCTATCAGATGAATCAACCGCTGCAGCCTGCCCTTTGTAAGTTGTACCAATACATCTATCTTCATGCTTTCATTTTTAGCAACTGCGAGGCTTAGTCCAAAAAATGTGGCAAAGACGACAGAATAGCGTATCGCTTCTTCACACCATGGTTCTCCGTAATTGAAAACATATCTCGCGGTAACATTGAAAGTTACTAAAAGAATAGCAACACCCAGGAAAAAAATGCTTATAGCTCCCGCTATTTTTTCTAATAGACGCAAAGTCTGTCACCTCAATTGAAGTCTCCCAGATAGAGTGGCACTTCACCCTTCATCTTGATCGCATCCTTCGGACAGAGCACCGCGCAAAGACCGTAGCCGTATTTCTTTGCCAGGCGCCCAAGGAGCTCCGTCGTCTCTGCCGCGTTTCTGTCAGCCAGCTTTGGAACGATATCAAGCGCGTAGCCGGTATTCCAAAGCTCAGGAAGAACAAACGCGGTCGTAATCTCTGCCGGTCTGTAACACTCGGAGAGAACCAGCGCCCAACACTCTCCATATTCACCCGCCTGTCTCAGAGAACTACCGGAATCTGGACAAGCCACGCTCTAAAAAATTTTTTCTTAACTCATATGATCATCACTTTTTAGAAATTTATTCGTGCAATACCGCAATATGACCGGTACTGCACGAAATATATTGATAAGCCCCTAATCCAACGGCGATACCATTGAATCGTAGTCTCCTTTCTCCAGCAGAAGAGTTATTACCGTGCCGGCAAAGAGAGCCCAGAATGCGGAACCAATTCCAAAGAAGGTCACACCGCTGGCTGCGGTAATGAATGACACAAAACTGCCGAATTTAAATTTGCCAGATCCAAAAGATTCTTGCAAGCCACCGATAATCATTCCTATCAGCGTAAGGCTGACTACCATATTTAATGCTTCGGCTGGAATGGCTGCAAGGAGCCCCATCGTAAACTTGGCAAATATTCCGGTGAGGGCAAAAGCAATACCACACCATACGGCGGCTACATAACGCTTGTCCACTTCACCGCAGTCGTCACTCCCGGCCCACGCAGTCATAGGCCCGGCTATATTGCAGTTGTGCCCGCAGAAAAACGGGGCTATGATCCCTCCAATACCGCTAATAACAGTGATAGCATTTACTGGCGGCTTCTTGCCTATTTCAATCTGAACGCCTATGGCCTGCATATTCTCAGCGCATACAACTAACAATCCAAGAGGAACGCCTATGGAAAGCGCCGCTTTGATGTTGAACGCGGGCATTACAAACACAGGTTTGGCGATGGAAAAATCAAAAGGAATCGGCGCAAGTTTTCCCATTACTATTGATGCGGCAAATACCGCTACCAACGTACCAACCACGGCTGGCACTCTTTTAAGGAATTTTTTACAAATAACGAAACCGATTACTCCGAAGGCACATATTACTGGAGCCGTTTTAAAAGATGTAACACATTTAGAGCCCCATCCAAAGAGAGTACCGGCAACCATCGCCATCATAACGGCGCCGGGGATCTTTCTGACAAGTGTTCTTACCGTTCCCGTTAGACCTAAAAGCAAATCGATCAGGCCCGCGACCAAAAAACCACCGACCATTTCCGGCAGGGTAAAATTACCAAGTACCTGCGCCAGCGCCATCGCTCCTGGGATGGACCAAGCGCCGACAATAGGGAGTTTATAATACAGCGCCATTATGCAGCTTATTATACCGCCACCGACATAGACCGTCACAAGCCAGCTTTCTACTATCTCTGGCGGCAAATTCGCCACGGAACAGGCCTTTTGGATAAGGGGAATAGCTATGATTCCAAAAACGAGGCCGTCAATTATACCGTTGCTTACATTTGCAAAGTTTTGATCTCCCCAGAAAGAACGCAGCCCTTCGCCAAAACCTGGTCCTTTTTCCCATATCGCCATTCAAGACCAACTCCTCATCAAAAAATTTGAACAGACTTTAGTACTTCATACGCGATTACTTATAAATATGGATAAGCAACGCTAGCGGCACTCGGCGTAAAAAGCCGGCAATTTTCACACAGAATGCCGCCAACAGTTAAGTTACATTACTTCTTGAGTGCCTCAGACAGACACTTTTTCACATTTTCATAAACCATGTCTTTTCTATATTCTCTGCTGCCGCGTACGTCGGTAATCGGTACCGCTTGGTCGGCTGAAATAACAGCTATTTCTTCTATAACACCGTCTCCTATCTTGGCTCCGGTAAATTTTTCAAGGCTTTTTACGAAAATAGGAACTGGACCAACGGCTCCAAGTGCAACCCTGACATATCCCACCGTATCGTCGCTCAGACAGATATCAACCGCCACGCCGACCGTCGCCAAGTCCATTCCCACACGCCTGCTGTGTTTTGCAAACGCGGCGCCGCTTTCTTTAGCGGGATAAGGTACGAAAACCCCTTTCAGCAGCTCACCCTGCTGTAGAATCGTTTTGCCAGGACCGACAAAAAATTTCTTCAAAGGACAACGTTTTTCGGCATTTTTTGAAACAATTACTGCCTCGGCATCATATACAATGAGAGGCAATACCGTATCGGCGGAGGGAGCGGCATTGCAGATGTTGCCTCCGATCGTGGCCATGTTCCTGACCTGCACGGACCCAACCTTGCCCGCCGCCTCGGCGAGAATCGGCAACTGTTCCACAATAACGGCGCTGTACTGTACCGTATCCATCGTGACACCCGCCCCAATGAATAGCCCATTTTCACACTGAGATATCTCTTTAAAACTTTCTATATTGCGGATATCCAGCAGATCCATATCAGGGTGACCGATCTTCTTCCACTTGGCGATAAGATCCGTCCCTCCCGCCAATATCCGCGCATCTTTGTGTTCGGAGAGATAATCGAGCGCATCAGACAAATTGTTAGGCGCAAAATAAGTGACGTTGAACATAGCAGCTTCCTCCCCCTAACCTCTGCCTTCAGAGGCCTTCTCTTTTTCTTTCAGCGCTTTGAGCATCTTTTCGGCGGTTATTGGAAGTTCTTTGAACCTTATCCCCACCGCATTATAGATAGCGTTCAATATCGCGGGAGCAGTTGGATTTGTCGCGCATTCTCCAATCGATTTTGCACCAAACCCGGTCGACCACTCAAAGCTGTCCGCAAAGTCCACCTCTATTTGGGGAATGTCCGCGGCGGTCGGTATCTGGTAGTCAAGGAAACAGGCATTTGCCACTCTGCCCTTTTCGTTATGTTTCAAGTGCTCCATGAGGGCCCATCCGTATCCTTGAGCGATACCGCCCTGCAGCTGTCCTTCAAGGGCCAAACGGTTTATCGGCTGACCAACGTCGTGAACTGCGAATATATTAGATACCTTGATCTGTCCGGTTTTGGTATTTACCTCTACCTCCGCAACATGGCACCCGAAGGCATAGCCTCCTGAGATATTGTTGTACTTTGTTTCGTCGGGATATTCGACGCCCGCGGGGGTAAAGTGTCCGATTCCCAGAATATGCTGTCCTGGAAAATCACAGACATGTTTCCACGCCAGCTCGGCAAATGACGCTCTTTTAGAGGGATCTTTTGCGGAAACGACGGAGCCGTCCGCCAGCTTCAATTCCTCTTCAGGAAGCGAAAGCATCTCTGAGGCAAGTTTTATCAGCTTCGCCCTCATATCCTCCACCGCCATGTGCATCGCGCCAGTAGCCATGTAAGTTCCACGGCTGGCAAAACAGCCAAGCCCGAACGGCACGATATTCGTGTCGGGATCAGGCACACAGATATGGTCGAGGTCCAGTTTAAGCGCGTCTGCGACGCATATGCTCAGCGTAGTCCTTATGCCCTGTCCCATATCCGGCTCGTTGCTGTAAATGTAGACTTTTCCCTGCTCATTCATCCGAAGGAGAACTGCGCCTCCCTCAAACGGCTTTATGAACGATCTGTTTCCGGATACATGCACCGCGCCCGCAAGCCCGATTCCTCTTTTGATATCGCCGGTGGATTCATTTTTCTTGGTCAGCTCGTCACGTTTCGCGTGGTAATCGGATTTCGTGACCGCTTTTTCAATGCACTGCTTAATCTCGCAGCTATTGGTCTTCCAGCCATGCGGATTCTTGTAGCCCGGAACGGCGATGTTGCGGTAACGTATTTCATCCGCACCTATTCCCAGCATTTCGGCGACTTCATCAAGATGCGTTTCGTGCGCAAGGTGCATCTGCGTGTTGCCGAAGCCACGGAAGCATCCGGTTGGAACTTTGTTCGTATAAACCAGATCACATACAGAATGCAGGACCGGAACCTGATACATAATATCGATACGGTACATGGCCGTCAGCGCGATCGGCGCTCCGTAAGACGCGTACGCGCCGTTGTCGGCAAGGATATAGGTACGTTTTCCAAGGTATTTGCCGTCTCTGTCCCAAGCCGTCTTGATCTTGAAATACATCGGTACGCGCGGAAGCCCGCACTGAAAATCTTCAACTCTGTCTAAGAAGAACCTGACCGGCTGCTCGGCGTATTTCGCAAGCAGCGCGCCGAGCGGGTGTACCTGCTGCGAGAGCTTGGCGCCAAACCCGCCGCCAAAATAGGGCTGTACGATCCTTATCTTTTCGACCGGGATGCCAAGCGCTACGGCGTAATCATTCCTTGACCAGGTAGGCGTCTGGATACCGGCATATATCGTAAGGTTACCCTTACTGTCCCAGGTCGAGATACCGCCCATCGGTTCAATATAGGCCTGATATTCAAGCTGAGTCTCATATTCGCCTTCATGTACCAAATAGGCGTTTTTAAAAACGGAGTCTATATCACCGCGCGGAATATCAAAATGATGGTTTACATTGCCGGGAAAGTCCTCATGTATAACTGGAGCTCCCTCTTTCATCGCGTCATGCATTGACAGTACCGCCGGCAGCTCTTCATATTCGACCTTTATCTTTGAAAGAGCCTCTTCGCAGGCCTCTTCGTCTACGCCGGCAACCGCAGCAACCTCATCTCCGACGAAGTTTACCTTATCGACGGCAAGCAGGTATTCATCCTTTGTAACCGGCCCCCACTTGTTCTGCCGAACGTTTTTGCCTGTGAGCACGCATTTGATTCCAGGAACCTTCTCCGCCGCCGAAGTGTCAAGAGAAATGATCCGCGCGTGAGGATAGGGACTGCGCAGGGCTCTTCCATGAAGCATCCCGGGAAGGGAAAGGTCGCTTACATAATTGGTGCGCCCCGTGACCTTATCATACGCGTCAATATAGGGCTGCTTTGTGCCTATTACAGAATACACGCCTTTCTCAAAGCGAACGTCAGCCATCACGCCACCCCCCTCATCCGTTTTGCGGCTATCCTCACAGCCTCAAAGATTTTCTGATAACCGGTACAGCGGCAAAGGTTCCCCGTGAGCCCATAGCGTATCTGTTCATCGGTGGGGTCTGGATATCTCTCCAGCAGCGCCACCGCAGACATGACCATACCAGGCGTACAATATCCGCACTGTATGGCCCCGGCGTCGACAAAGGCCTGCTGTACGGGATGAAGTCCGTCTTCGGAAGAAAGCCCCTCTATAGTAATAATTTCTGCTCCTTCAGCCTGTACTGCAAGGACAAGGCATGAAGTAACCGTCTTTCCATCCATTAACACCGTACAGGCGCCGCATTCACCTTCGCCGCACCCGATCTTAGTTCCTAATAGACCTAGCTTCTCACGCAGCGCCAGTGCAAGCGTCCAATTTGTACGTACCTCTATCTTTTGAGGTTTTCCGTTCACAATAAAATTTAGTTCCCGCGTCTCCATTGCATTCATCCTCCTGACACTTCAGATGGAGTTACATCAACAATTTCTGAGGACCGCCTCTAAGACTCCTCCGGCAATCGCCAGCGCCTTATCGGTGATTGAAAAACAATGCTCCCGGACATCGCGGGGGTCAACGTCGCCTATCTTTAAACCCTCTGTAAGATAAACCGACGGATGTATCAACCCTCTGAGCGTTCCGCGAATTTGCGCCCGGACCTCTTTCGTCCCAACTGCTCCAACTACATCCCCAGCCTCCACATGATCGCCTATCTCCGCATATGGCGTCAGATATCCTTCGGCTGGCGCCCTTAAAAGACGTTCCGTGGTATAGCCCATCTCCATCCCGGGGATACCTGTATTCGGGATGGCACCGCCCTCTGAAATTAAGCGGCCAAGGTAGTGTCCACGTTTAGTCTCAACAACGTAATGAACATCAACCTTGGCCGTAAATCCTGGCCCTATTCCGATAACCAGCGGGGCCATATCTATCGTCGTTCCGGTATTTCGTTTAGCCATAATGGCGTCGACAAGTAAATCCGGACGCAGTTTTTTTATCGAGTCACCCTCCGGATCTATCAGTACGGAGACATCTCCGCCCGCAAATACCTCATCCGTGGACGATATTTTTTTCGCCGGCATCCCATCGATGACGACGCTTCCATTAAAGACGGCAGAGGCAGCCGATACCGTACGCCTCACCACAAGCGGCGTGCACGTTTCGAGCGAAAGAACTCGAAACCCGCTTCGCCACAGCCTGTAGATGATCCCCGTCGCAAGATCTCCGCCCCCGCGAACGATGGCAAATCTGCCGTCTTTTGACATCTTTTATCCTCTTAGTTAAAGTCACCCAGATAGACTGGCACTTCGCCCTTCATCTCAATCGCGTCTTTCGGACAGAGCGCCGCGCAGAGACCGCAGCCGTCGCACTTATCCGGATCGATGCAGGACTTCTTCTTGCCGTTGACATCAACAATCTTTATCGCGTCATAGAAGCACCAGCTCGGACAGAGACCACAGCCGATACACTTATCCTGACACACTACGCTGATCGCCGTATGCTCGCGGTCTACCTTGTCCCAGGTGATTATCTGCGGCAGGGTGATGCCGCGGAGCTTGTTGATATCGTCGATATTGTGATCGACAAGGTACTTTTCCACGCCATCAAGGAAAGTCTTAACCTCGCCGAACTGTTTCGGGCCGTACATGATCGCCGTGCAGGTCTGCACAGTGGTCGCGCCGCACATGATGCACTTGATCACATCTTCCCAGCTGAAGATCCCGTTAGTCGCAGAGATCGGCATTCCGGTCGCCTCAGCAATCTTCGCGATCCACTTGAGAGTTATCGGCCTCATCCAGGGGCCGCCGACACCTGCGAATCCACCGTGGAGGATCGGGCGTCCCGTTTCAATATCTACATCAAGAGCCGAGAAACGGTTAACAACCGTGAAACCCGCCGCACCCGCGCCCTTACAGCGCTGCGCCACATCAACGATACTGACGGCCTCGCTGGTGAGTTTTACAAATACCGGGATCTTAACGGCTTCGCAGACGATACGCGTCACCTCAGCCGCCGCCTCGGGAGAATTTCCAAGCTCCTGCCCGCTCTTGTAGCCAAGATCCTTGGGATGCGGGCAGCCAAAGTTGAGTTCAAGCATCGGCAGACCTAGATCCTCCATGCGTTTCGCCAACTCAATCCAGCTCTCCTTTGAATTTCCCGAGATACTGCCGACCAGCGTGCAGTCGCGTTCGTCACACGCCTTCTTCGCAGCCGCCATCTCCCGCATCCATTCCTCGGTGTTGTAGGTGGCGAGAAATTCGCATGAATAGTTGGAGTAGTTGTGGGGCCAGCCCTTCTTATGGAGGACCGTAAAGCGCGGAGAGACATATTTCTGAGCGAGCGGCTCGGGGCTGTAGGTCTTGGCGATAACACCACCAGCGCCAGACTCGGCACAGCGGCGCATATATTCGCCGTTTTTGCTCGGAGAAGCCGAGGCGATGACCATCGGATTTTTAAATTTAACGCCACAGTATTCTACGGAAAGGTTTGGTTTCATAATATCTTTTCTCCTTCAAATATAAAAGATGAGAATAAAGAGGCGTTTATGCGTCATATAAACGCCTCTTATTAATAAGATAAACTCGTTATTTTATCTGGGTGCGCCGAGTTTATTCTTAAGGAGCGAACATTCTGGGTCGATCGGCTTGTTGGGGTCCTGATAACGGAACTCCATCGTCATGCAGCCGAGGGGAATGCTGTAAGGGCCGTGCTTCATACCGGGAAGGCGTGAGCCATAATAGCCCTTGCACATTGTGATATTCTTGTCAGTATCGGTCAGATAGCCGTCTACCACGTATATCTCTTCACAGAAATCATGCGAGAGGACCTCCGGCATCTCTGTTTTAGGCGGAAATTTCAGCAACCTTGTGTAGTTTCCCGTCTCTGGGTCATAGGAGAGAACTTTCTCCATCGTACCGTTGTAACCGCCCTCTACCAGCCGCCATTCTCCGTGAAGATCCACATCGCGAATTTCGTATTCCTGCTTTGCCATAACAAAAGCGCCTCCTCTGATTTTGTTTATATATGGAAAACTTATTTAATTGCCCTTATACCAGGATGACTTGCAGGTCATCTCATAGACGTTGCCCAGCCTGCGGCCAAGGATCGGATCCTCAAGCTCAGTCTCAAAATAAGGGCTGTAGTCCGCTTTAAAAAGGGATGCGACGGTTCCTGAATAGAGGACCAACCCCTCTGTGTCATTCGGATCACAAAGGAGTTTCTTCGCCCTCTCCACAAGATCCGCCGCATCCAGCATGGCCGTCAGCTTCGCCTCCTGGAAGAGCTTTCTCTCTCCGTCCACCTTTATCCAGCTGCGCAGAGTGATGTCGTCCCAGTGGTCAATAACGTCGCTCAGCTTCCAAAGCTCCTTGCTGATGGTATTGGGATATATCTGTTTTGCCTTTGGTATGTCCACAGTCTCAAGTTTGCGGTCGGTATGGTCGCTTCCAACGCCTACATATATTTCGTCTTTGTCAAAAAATAGGGCGAATTCCGCCTCTCCAGAGTGGTCCGTCTCGTCAAGGACTTCAAAGCCTCCTGACTGCGTAATTTTATCGATAAATTTCACAAAGTAGACAGGCGTCTTGTCGGGTGCTGGTATTCCCTCTTCCTTTAACTCATCGATATGGGCCTGGACCGCAGCCTGATCACGCCCGGTATAGCCTGCGTTGATAATATGCTTCGGTACAAAATCAATTATCTTTTCTTCTCCGCTTTTCGCTAAAACTTTAAACTTCACAATACCGACTCCTTTCAAACTTTATACTATTTCAAGATATGCAATTTTATTAAAGGGATATGTTTATCTTATTTGCATACAAATTATCTATTTTGGATGCAAATTTGTCAAGAGCATACGTTTTTACAAAAACAAAAAGCGGAGAAACCGTTTTGGTCGGCGCTCCGCTTTATCTTTACTGTTCCATTTTTATTTTTCTTTTTAATTTGTGATTCGCTCTTCTAAATCCCTTATCAAAGCCGCATAACTATGTTCCAGATGCTCTTTCATCGCAAACTTAATTTTCTCTGCATCTTTGTTCCACAGCATATCTACCAGGTGCTCATGTTCCTTTATCACTTCATGCCAACGGTCTTTTCCCTTGAGCACCAGTAATCCCATTCGCAGCACCTCGTCCTGGACGGTGCTCCAGAATCTCAGCAGCCTGTCGTTTTTCATGCTCTCGACCACAAGGTAATGGAACTTCAAATCCAGCGTTGTAAAGACGTATTCCTCCGTAGCCGATTTCATCTCATTCAATATCGAATCCAACTGACCGGCAACCACCCGTGGTTCACCGTTCTTTAGCATTTCGTCTATAGCGGCGTATTCCATTAAGTTTCGTATCTGGATGATCTCGTGTACGTCGGCGATAGTGACCGGGCGCACCTGCATACGCTTCCCCTCTCCGGGAACAAGCCAGAATTCCTGCGACAGCCGCTGTATCGCCTCCCTCACAGGCGTACGGCTCACGCCGAGGCTTTCCGAGAGCTCCCGCTCCTTGAGCACCGAACCTGGGGGATATTTCAGGGAAATTATCCCCCCTTTGATCTTTTCATATACCTGTGCAGATAATGACTTTTCTTCCATTTCCATTCACCTCGCATGATAGGATAGCATATCTTTTATATTATTGGTATACATTTTTTATTATTGTTTTAATTTATTCGTAATTTTTATTTCAATGATACACATGTCGTATTTTTATACCAATCTGAACATAATTATGTCGAATGTCCGATATAAAGCACGTCAAGGCCTCTTTTCTCCAACTTTGCTGCAAGTTTGACCCCCGCCCGGTTCTTATCATAAATCCCTTCTCTTACAAAGTTTTTTGGCGTCGTCTGATTGTAGCGAATTGATCGTTATCAGTCCTTTCTACTGCATGCAAACGCGTAACAATACTTTATTTAAGCTTATAATCACAGTAGTTATAATAAATTTACAATTATAATGTTATTTTTTTGAATAATGTGTTTGTACGAACCAAAAGAGAATACTTTAATTGACACTTATGAACTGATAGCTTAATATTATCATTAGTAACCCCGCACTTAATTCTAATAAGGAGGCAAAAGCTGTGAAGAATCGTTGGATCATCACCACGGCAGTCGTTCTCGCACTCGGTTTATTTACCGTTGTGTCTATTGCTCCTGCCGCAGAAGCCGCTGCAAAGAAGGGCAAGGTTGCAATCGTCACTAACACCGTTTCACAGAACGAGGAAGAATATCGTTCCGCCCAGGAAATGGTCAAGAAATACGGTGACCGTATCGTCCACGTGACATGGCCGGATAACTTCATGGCCGAGCAGGAACAGATGGTAAGTATAGTCGCGAAGCTTGCCTATGATCCTGAAATCAAAGCCCTTATCATTAACCAGGCGGTACCGGGGACCAATGCCGCCGTAGACAAGCTCCTTGAAACAAGAAAAGACATTTTTATCGTTTATGCTACGCCGCAGGAGAACCCGCCGGATGTCGCCGCCCGCGCTCAGCTTATCATCCAGCCTGACGAACTTGGAATGGGCGACGCCATCCCCATCCAGGCGAAGAAGCTCGGAGCAAAAACGTTCGTACACTATTCTTTCCCGAGGCATATGTCGCAGGTCCTTCTTTCTTCGCGCCGCGAATTGATGAGGAAAAAGTGCGCCGAGATCGGACTTGAATTCGTAGACGCCACTGCGCCCGACCCTACCGGAGATTCAGGACTGCCCGGCGCTCAGCAGTTCATCCTTGAAGACGTTCCCAAGATGGTAGCTAAGTATGGAAAAGATACGGCTTTCTTCTCAACGAACTGCGCCATGCAGATCCCGCTCATCAAAGCAGTCGTAGACGCCAAGGCTATCTATCCGCAGCCCTGCTGCCCGTCACCATACCATGGATTCCCGACGGCCCTCGGCATCCAGTCCAATACAGAGAAACAGGGCAACCTGCAGCACGTTATAGCCGAGACAAAGAGGATACTTAAGGAAAAAGGCGTCTCCGGCAGACTTTCGACATGGCCGGTTCCTGTTGCCATGATGGCGACGGTCGCAGGTACGGAATACGCGATGAAAATCATCAACGGAGAAGTCGCTTTTGACAAACTTAACGTTCCTGTGCTGGAAAAGTGCATGGCCGATTACGCGAAGGTAAAAGTCACAACCAATCCCTATATTGACGAGGCCGGCAAAAAATACCCGACCTACCTCTTCGTGCTGATGGATTTCCTCACATATTAGCCACGAGTCAGAGGGGAGTAATACAATTCAAGATATAATCTGATCCAGAAAAGAATTCGCAGGATCTGAAAGCCTGCGAATTCTTTTTTGTTCTAAAGAAAGCTAAAAATTCTTGCGGAAAAAATAGAAGAGGGGGAAATGCCGTTGAGCGAAAACCTTCTTTGTTTTCGTAACGTATCCAAAAATTATTACGGGAACAATGTCCTGTCAAACATTAATTTTGATGTAAAAAAAGGCGAGATACACGCTCTTATAGGAGAGAACGGTGCGGGCAAATCTACGCTGATGAACATCCTTTTTGGTATGCCAGTCATCCACACGACAGGGGGATATGATGGCGAGATACTTATCGATGGAAAAACGACAGACATAAAATCGCCGCACGCGGCGATGGCGGCCGGCATAGGCATGGTACATCAGGAATTCATGCTCATACCCCAGTATACGATAGCAGAGAACATCAAGCTGAACAGAGAGATAACTTCGCCGAACATCGTGTCAAGAGTTCTGGGCAAAAGGCTGGAAACAATTGACATGGCGAAGATGAATGCCGACGCCCGCAAGGCTCTCGATAAGCTTGACATGAATATTGAGGCGTACACAACCGTTGCGGGGCTCCCGGTCGGCCACATGGAGTTTATAGAGATAGCGAGAGAGATTGACAAAACAGGTATAAAAATACTCGTTTTTGACGAGCCGACTGCCGTTCTCACTGAATCCGAGGCACAAAACCTGCTTGCCGCCATCAAACGGCTCGCAAGGATGGGGATTGGAATTGTATTCATCAGCCATAGGCTTGACGAAATTGTCAGCGTCGCTGACCGCGTCACCATCCTGCGCGACGGCGAGCATGTGGCAACGAAAAACATCTCTGATACGAGCGCGGCAGAGATTGCTTCGCTGATGATCGGCCGGAAGGTGTCGATAGAGCGCGACAGTTCATCACATAGAAAGATATCCGACGAGATCGAACTCCGCATTGAGGATCTGCACGTCGCAATGCCAGGAGAGCGCGTCAAAGGCATCAGCCTTGACATCAGAAAGGGAGAGATAGTCGGGATCGGCGGCCTTGCCGGACAAGGCAAGTTAGGTATCGCCAACGGTATCATGGGTACCTATCCCACAAGAGGCAAGGTTATGTTTAAAGGACGGGAGCTCAAACTTAACGCCCCGCACTCCACCATAGAATCAGGCATTGCCTTTGTAAGTGAGGACCGCAAGGGAGTAGGCCTTCTGCTCAACGAGTCCATTGAACTCAATATAGCGTTCACCGCAATGCAGATAAAAGAACTGTTTATGACAAAGGTACTTGGTCTGACCTTTCAAAACGATCGAGCGATGCGGGAACATGCGTTGAAAATGATCCAGGATCTCGATATTCGCTGCGAGTCTCCGCTGCAGCATACCGGGAGCCTCAGCGGCGGCAACCAGCAAAAGGTATGCGTAGCGCGTGCCCTTACACAGGAGCCTACCCTTCTCTTCGTCTCCGAGCCAACACGCGGCATAGACATAGGCGCGAAGAAGCTCATTCTGGACCTATTGCTCAAACTCAACGAAGAACTCGGTATGACGATCGTAATGACATCCTCGGAGCTGGCGGAACTCCGCAGCATCTGCGACAGGATCGTTATCATCTGTGAGGGAAAGGTGGGCGGAGTGCTGCCGCCGGACGCCACGGATGCGGAATTTGGACTTCTTATGTCAGGCAGCAAATTAAACACCGCTGAAGGGAGTCATTAAAATGCCTGAGTCAAATGAAAGCACTTTTATGTATAAAATAAGGGATGTTGTAAGCACCATAGGGATGCCAACTATGATCATCGCCGCTTTCTGGGTGCTTACACTCGTTGGCGGCTATGTAGTCGGCATCTCAATGTCAGCGCTGCTCTCCGACACAATAAAGCGCGCCGGCATGAACGGGATACTGGTACTTGCGATGGTTCCCGCCATTCAGTCAGGCACGGGGCCAAACTTTGCACTGCCCATCGGCATCGTCTGCGGGCTCTTCGGGATGGTCTGTTCCATAGAGGCTGGCGTATCAGGATATACATGGCTGTTGTTGGCATTCGCGATCGCCGTGCCGCTCGCCGTGATAGTTGGTTACGGTTACGGAAAGCTGATGAATGCCGTTAAAGGTTCGGAAATGACGATCGCCACATACACCGGCTTTTCGGTAGTCGCGCTCATGTGCCTTGCCTGGCTCATGCTGCCCTTCAAAAATCCCAAGATGGGCTGGTTCATCGGCAAAGGACTGAGGGAAACGATACAGCTGGATGCAGTCGGCGCCGCACAGATACTCAATAAAATCCTCGCTTTCAACATCGGTGATATCGTGATTCCCACTGGGCTGCTGCTCATATTTGCGTTATTCTGCGTACTAGTGTGGCTCTTCTTCCGCTCAAAGATGGGTATCGCCATCTCGGCTGGAGGAATCAATCCAAAATTCGCTCAAGCTACCGGCCTGAACATCGATAAGAACAGAGTATACGCAAACATCCTCTCCACCGTCCTCGGCGCGGTAGGGATAATCGTCTACTCACAGAGCTTCGGCTACGCCCAGCTCTACACCGCGCCGCTGATGATGGCCTTTCCCGCCGTCGCCGCGGTGCTCATCGGCGGGGCTACCGCCTCGCGGGCTAAGGTCTCGCACGTCGTCATCGGCGTATTCCTGTTTCAGGGCCTGCTGACGACGGCTCTCCCCGTGGCGAATGAGATATTCGCGGGAACAGACCTTTCGGAAATCATGAGAATGATCATCCAGAATGGGATAATCCTTTACGCCCTCACGCAGGTAAAAGGAGGTGCGAGATAATGGGTGAAATGCTCAGACCGCAGACGGAGAGTAAAAACGTCGGACAGTGGCTGCTGGACAATATCGTCACACTGATATTCGTCGCCTTCACCCTCTTTGGCTTCTTCGTCTCGGAAAATGTTTCGCTGCCATTCTTCCTCTCGGAGCTCTCAAGCCGTATTTTTCGCAACACCTTTCTCGTCCTTTCGCTCATAATTCCGGTACTGGCGGGATTGGGGCTAAATTTCGGGATCGTCATCGGCGCCATGTCTGGACAAATTGCGATTTCGATCGTCAGATACTTTGAACTTGGCGGCATCCCTGGGCTGCTTTACGCATTCGTGATCGCTTTCTTTGTGGCGGCGCTATGCGGATACTTCACAGGACTGCTCTATAACAAAACGCGCGGGCAGGAGATGATTGCCAGCCTCATCGTCGGCTATTTCGCGAACGGCGTCTATCAGTTCCTCTTCCTATTCGTCATCGGCGTGATCATCGCCGTACCCGCGACGCATCCTATGATAAAACCTGACGGTATAGGCATCAGAATGACGGTCGACCTCGTTCCCGCCAAGAGCGGCGGACTGAAGTACGCCCTCGACGACATCTGGACCATTCCCTTTGTTCATGCGCTGCTGGTAGTCGCCGCGGGAATCATCATTTTTACGGCAGTGCGCTGGTGGCTCAACAACAAGCGGGGCGAGAGCTATAGAAACGACAGGGGAAGCGCCATCGGCAGTGTCTTGCTAGGTGCCGCGTTGACCGCCGTCTCGGTCTACGCACTCACCACGGGATCGCAGCTCATGATGGTGCGCCGCGTGCCGGTCGTAACAGGCTTGCTGATCGTTGCTCTTTGCTTCTTCACCGTCCTGATCACCAAGACAAAGCTTGGACAGGACTTCCGCTCAGCTGGCTTCAACCAGCATGTTTCGCAGGTCTCCGGCATCAACGTGGATCAAACGCGAATAATCGCAACAATGATCTCCACCGTCCTTGCCGCATGGGGGCAGATAATCTACCTCCAGAACATGGGCACTCTCAACACCTACAACGCCCATACGCAGATAGGAATGTTCTCCGTAGCATCGCTGCTCGTCGGAGGCGCCTCCACATCTAAGGCAAACATCAAAAATGCGATTTTCGGTACGATCCTCTTCAACTCCATGTTCATCATGTCCCCGGAGATTGGTCAGTCACTCTTTGGCCAGGCTCTGCTCGGTGAATATTTCAGGACTTTCATGGTCTACGGTGTAATCGGTTTAGCGCTGGGACTCTATGTATGGAAGGCACTCAAGCAACAGAGGACGGCGTCATTGGAAGAGTAGCAAAAACATTACCTCTGATTGAACCGCACGAAAGATGAATTACGGAAGGGAGGCTCAAGGGCTTTCCTTCCGTTTCATGTTATGCCGAGCACAGTTGAGACAGGATAACCTTAATTCCTGCATCATCCAGCCAAATATAGTTAAAAAATCAGCTATAGACTAAAAATATCCGCATATGCGTCTTTTATTATTGAAATTTGTTGTTACATCCTTTGAATCTGATCTTTCTCGGGATGAGCTGTAGCAATTCAGGAGACAAAAGAATGCTCCCCGCTGGGGGAGCATTCTTTATTTTGTATTGTTCTTGTTTACGCTTTAGTCTGAAAGTACCGGCGCCTCGGTGGACGGTATCGTTTCCTGCTGAGCATCTCCGCCGCTGCTCTCCTCCACTGCGTTGGCGTTGGGCAGCGGAAGTTCCGCGTTGGGCGCGCTTTCGACGATAGCGGGCAGCGAATACATCGTGCTCGATATTGATCCCAGGCTGAGCTTGTATTCCACTGTCTTGGTGACCTCTTCTGTGTCTTCGTTGATGACGCTTATCTTGAGCGTATGGCTCGGGCCTTTGAGTTTAACGACATCGCGGTCGCCGGCGTAGAACTCCAGCGCCTTATCCTCGTCACCGTCTACGACCACGTTCATATAGGGGATCTCCTGATACTCGCGGCCTTCGATAGTTACGTTCTTGTTATCAAGCAGCACCTCGTGCTCCTTGCCGATATAGTAGAGGACAAAGCAGAGGAGGACAAGAAGCGCTACCAGCGCCAAGCGTATGACCAGCCTCTTTTTATTGATATTGGTCGTCATGGCTATTCTCCTCTCAGGTTTCTTCTGGCCTCAATCTTATCACGCTGACGCTTCCAGGCATGGAGAACGAGAGCCAGCGCAATAATGCCGTAGGAGACAAAGACACGGAAATATTCTCCCAACTGCGCCTGCCCGATAAGCTCCTTACCCGCCATCGGTGAAACGACGAACATCAGGTGGAAAAGCACGACGCCGACAAAGACGTTGGCGATAGTCGCGCGGCTTACGGAGGCTCCGCCGATAAGGATGGCGGCGATAGCGAACATACCGGCCTGGTCATGGCTGTTGTACGTATTCATCGTACCAATATTCTGAAGGAAGATTATCTGCCCGAAGCAGGCCAGCACCGTGGAGATCACGATCGCGATTATCCTTGTACGTTCCACTGGAATACCGGCCGAATCCGCTACCGCCATATCCTGCCCGATCGCACGCATATCCTGTCCAAGCTTCGTGCGGCGGAACCAGATGATGAAGAGGCAGAATACGCCGATCAGTATGAAGGTCGCCACCGGTACGTCGATCGTGCCGATCTTAAATGGAATGAGATTATCGAGAACGTGACGAACCCCGGTGAGGTTTATCGCGTTGCGTATGCCATATCCGCGTGAGAGGACCAGCTGCGGGTTCGATATCGGAATGATATTGCCCATACAGTAGAGCACGATCAGCTGATAGACGCCGTTGATGAAGAACCCAAGTATATACGACGTCACCATTTCACGGCCCTTCGCCCGGTTGAGGACCGCGCCGCAGATGTAGCCTAGTACGACCGCAATGGGCATTCCCACGATTGCGGCGAGCAGCATCCCCTCCCAGCCGACGACGGCCCAGTCAGTGACGAAAATGAGCCCGATCTGTCCCGCCATCGCACCGAGGACCATACCAAAGTTAAGTCCCATTCCCGCGAGAATCGGGATGAGCAGCGAGAGGACGAGGAAGGAGTTTCTCGCCAGACGCGTGAACATTTCCTGGATCAGATATGTGGCGGAGAAACCCGAAAGCGGGATAGCGAGCGCGGAGAGTCCGATAAAGACTATCGGCACCGCGTAGTCGGCCAGAATATTTTTCAGTTCACGATTCTTGTTAGCCATTAGCGTTTCACCGTCACTTTCCTCGTGAGAGCGTAGAGGATCATACCGTTACTGACGATGATGCGGATAACTTCCGACATGTCCGTCTGCATGACGCTGTTGATTACTGAAGGCGTCATGGTCAGTATTCCCTGAAAAAGAAATGTCCCGACCACGACGTTGATCATCGACGCCTTATTGACGGAGGCACCGCCAAGCAGGATCGCGGCGACCGCCGGGAAGGCCATGTAGAAGGGACCCATGTAGAGCTGGATGAATCCAAAGCTCTGCTCGTAGACGAGGATGCCGAGCGCGCCAAGCACAGTCGAGAGAATGACGGAGATAGTACGCATGCGGTCAACGTTGATGCCGGAGGCACGCGCGAATTCGGGGTTGGAACCAACCGCCGTCACCGCCGTCCCTATCTTGGTCCGGAAGAAGGCCCATACGAGGAAGGCCACAAAGGCGAAGAAGAGGAACATTCCTACCGGCACATAGAAGAATTCGCCTATCTGGATGTTTATGTATTTGCTGAGCGCGTTGAGCCAATAGCCCTCAACGCTTATCGTCGTACGGAGTCCGGAGCCGCCGTACCCCCAGATCATCGTCGGGCTCGTGTAGGGAAGCAGCAGCCAGGCTATACACATGAGGGCGACCGACGAGAATCCAACATAAGTCGCGATCATCATTTCGTCACCTTTGACGCGGTTCAGCAGCTGTCCGTACAGCCATCCGAGAACGACGGCTATGGGGATGGCGATCGCCGCAGCGATGAGAAAACCGACGCTGCCTTTGACGCCGATCTGAATCGAGGTGACGGCGCCAAGGAGACCGGCGATGATGCCAAGCGGCAGTCCAAAGTTAAGACCGCAGCCCGACTGTACCATCGGGACCATCGCAAGGACAAGTATCCCGTTCATTCCGACGCGCACAAGCGTATCGGAAAGCGACGCGTCGATCCTTACGCCCACAAAGGGTGCGGCGATAAAGAGCGCGAACAGGAAGAGAGCGATTATTATTCGCGGCCATCCTGCGTTTTCAATAAATTCTTGTAGTTTGTTCTTCATTTTTTGCTCACCTGCGTTCCCTTTATCAATTTACGGCAGCGGGCTCTTCGACGTGACCGAGCATCAGCAGTCCGAATTCTTCGGCGGGCGCCGACGCCGGCAGGATGCCGGATACCTTGCCTTCGTTTATTATTGCTATGCGGTCACAGATGGAACGCAGCTCTTCCAGCTCGGAGGAGGTCATGATGATCGTCGTTCCGTCCTCTTCGTTGACCTTGCGCAGCGTATCAAGAACAAGCTTCTTCGCGCCGACGTCAATACCGCGCGTCGGCTCTGATACAAAGAGTATCTCCGGGTTTACGGCAAAGGCCTTCGCAAGACATACCTTCTGCTGGTTTCCGCCGGAGAGCTCTATCGCGCGCTGGTTGGGGCCTGTGCAGCGGATCTCGAGTGATTTTATATACTCCCGTGTGCATTCATCCACCGCTTTGTCGTCACGCCACTTGACGAGGCCGCCAAGCAGCTTTTTAATAAACTTTTCCTGCACCTGCATCGCGGTGAAGGTTATATTCCAATCGATTCCCTCTTCAAGCAGAAGCCCCACGCCTCTGCGGTCTTCCGAAACGAAGGCCATACCCTCTTTCAGAGAGGCGTCAGGGTCGTTGAGCTTTATCTCCTTGCCGCGCAGGAATACCTTTCCGCCCGCGGCGTAGAGTCCCATGATACCGTTGGAGATACCGACCTTTCCCTGTCCGGCCAGTCCACCGAAGCCGAGGATCTCGCCCTGGCGGACCTCGATAGATACGTCGCGTACCGTCTCTCCGGGCATGTCGACCCAAAGATGCTCCGTACGCAAAATGACGTCACCGATCTTTTTCTCCGTCTTTTCCGCTTTTTCCTCTTCCGCTTTGTCGCCCTTTCTGTCAACCATCCAAGAGGCTATCTGGCGGACGTTGGTATCCTTTGTGTACGCCTCCTGTATGACGCGGCCGTCACGGAGTACGATAAGCTTGTCGCAGAGATCAATGATCTCCTGAAGTCTGTGCGAAATAAATATTATTGCTATACCCTGTTTGGAAAGTGTTTTGAGAGCCGAAATAAGGACGGTCGCCTCGCTCTCGGCAAGGACTGCCGTCGGTTCGTCAAGGACGAGAAGCCTCGTCTTACGTCTGTCTATTTCGCGCGCGATCTCGGTAAACTGTTTGTGGCCTACCGGCATTTCGCTGATCAGCGTCTCGGGGCTGAGGTCGACGCCGAGCGTCTTGATGGCCTTCTCGGCCCTTGACCTCATATCCGGTCTGTTAAGCGTCATCAGCCTTTCGCCGAATACCTCCACAAGCGCATTGTACTTGACAGATTCCCTGTTCAAAAGAATATTTTCCGTGGCCGTAAAGCCTGGGATCAGAGAAAATTCCTGATGGACCATTCCAATGCCGGCTTCGAGGGCGTCTAGAGGATCTTTGAAATGAACCTCCTGCCCGTCGATAATAATTTTCCCCTCATATCCACCCGTCTCCTGAATGACCGGCATCCCGAAGAGGATATTCATCAAGGTTGATTTTCCCGCGCCATTTTCTCCGACCAGCCCCATTATCTCTCCGGGCCGCAGTGAAAATGTTACACCCTGAAGAACCCGGTTGCCGAAATATTCTTTTCCGATGTTCTCCATCTTCAAAAGGGGAATTTCCATGGACATACATTTCACCTCTTAATTTACCTAAATATATCTTTGTCGTTTCACTTTAATGGACAAAGCATGATGTATCTTAGTGGTTTTTACTTAAAAACACAAGAAGAACTGCCATCCGGTGTGTGCCGTTACTTTACAAAAGTCTTTCCGGCGCAAAACGCCGGAAAGACTTTATGGCATTATCTTGAAGTGCTACTTAAGTTTGATGTACTTCTCAGGAACCTTTTCCTTGGTTACGCCCATGTAGCCGCGGCCAAAGACATAGGTATCCTCATAGACGAGGACAAACTTCTTTATCTTCATCTGTTTCGCCATGTCATAGTAGGGAGCGCCGTTCCATTCCGCACCTGGGGTATACTTGTCATAGCACTTCCAGAGGTCTTTAAGGTTATAGAGCTTCGCTTTGCCTTCGGTTATGCGCTTGCCATATTCGGCGAGGGCGCAGACGGTGCTCCAGCCGTACGAGTAGGGCCATGTTCCCATGCGTCCCTTACCGCCGGCGTCGATTACGGCCTTTTCTACCTTCTTCATGATTGCGGGCCAGTCTCCGGCCTCATCCTTAAGGTCGATACCGAAGGCTCCGGGGTAACCCATAAGCGGTGAGGGAAGGTCCGGTTCGACAAAGATCGCGCCCTGCTTGGCGACCTGCTTAAGGAGCGGTTCGGTCTGGGCGTCGTTGGTGCAGAAGAAGGCTGAATCCTTGCCGTATTTCTGGACCCACGCGGGGACCTTTTCAAGGATGAACTGCTGCGCTCCGGCTACGCCTACGTCGCTCGTGGGGTCTGGAGCCGTCTCAAAGGCAAACTTGAGTCCGAGATCTTTGCAGGCCTGCTCCATGATCGCGCGGCGGCGTGAAAGCAGCTCGTAGCTCATGTGGCGCGGGAAGGAGATATGGACGAAGGTCTTAGCGCCAAGCTTCTTCGCGGTGTTGATGATGAGGTATCCGCGCATGATGTTGTCGACACCGATCGCGAAGTCCGCCGTGCTTGTGATCACGTTCGGATCTTCCTGCGGCTCTCCGGCGAAGCAGAGGATATCTTTTCTCTTCTCCTTAACGCGGCGGAAGGCTTCCGTCGTTCCGGGAATCGCGTCGTCAACGACGATGACCTTTACCTTGGGGTCGTCGGCGAGTCCGACTATCTGGGAGATCGTCGTCTCCATCTCCGACATAAAGTTGTCGGGCATTGTGACATGCTTGATCATGCCGCCGTTTGCTACATCACCATATTCCTTGATAAGCCGTTCGGCGCCGCGGTAGGTATCTTCGGCCTGGGAGACGGTAAGCGTTGCGACTCCGATGTGGAAGGGAGCATCGGCGAAGGCCGCCGTCGCCAAAAATGACGCGGCGATCAATGTGAAAAGAAAGACCGTTGCTTTTCTCATGATAAATCGTTCCTCCTCAAATTAGGTACATATATTGAAAACACGGAAGGGAAACTATACAGATGTCCCTTCCGTGTCTTTCAACAGATCAGTCCCCGCAGACCGTAAGTTCGCGGGTAAAGTGGTTCAGTGCCTCACCGCTGCCGTCGGGGCGTACCGCCACAAGATTCTCTATACGCACTCCGAACTTACCGGGGATGTATATTCCAGGCTCTACGCTGAATACGTTGCCGGGCGCAAGCGGAACGTCGTTGCCCTCGATCATGTAGGGGCTCTCATGCACCGCAAGGCCGACTCCGTGTCCTACGCGGTTGAAGAAAAATTCGCCGTAACCTGCGTCGATGATAACCTGACGCGCCGCGCGGTCTACATCCTGTCCCGTCGCGCCGGGTTTAACGGCGGCCTCGCCAGCGGCCTGCGACCGCTTCACAATCTCGTATATCTTTTTCATCTCTTCCGTGGGCGTGCCGGTAAAGAGGGTGCGCGTCGTATCGGAGCAATAACTCTTGTATCTGCCGCCGAGGTCGAGGATGATGATGTCGTTCTCCCCAATGACACGCTCTCCGCCCGAGTAGTGCGGCATCGAGCCGTTAGGGCCGCTGGCGACGATCGGGCTGAAGGACATCTGGATAACGCCCTCTTCCTCGAAGAAATCGGGGATCTTCTTCGCCACGTCGCGCTCCTTCATGCCGGGACGGATAAACTTCTGGAGCTTCGCAACCACCTTGTCGACGATACGCGACGACTCGCGCATCAGCTCAAGCTCATCATCATCCTTCTGCGACCGCTGTCCGGCAAGCAGATCCACGCCGTTGACCATCTCCATCGGCATCGAGTCGCGTACCGCCAGCATGTCCACCGCGCGGACCCCGTCATTGAAAGCTATCCTGCCGCCGACGACGCCAAGGTGCTCGCAGCCGCGGCGAAAGGCCCCCGTGAACCCTTCGTGGTCGTTCCATTCCGCATAGAAGGGAACGTCGCCGAAGGCGTTGACGATCTCCTCCTTATAGAGGAGCGGGGTCATCGCAAAGCAGCGTGCGTCTTTAGCGACCATCAAACCGCGTACACGTTCGTCTGGATGAGTATCAAGGCCTCCGATATACTCCAGGTCCGTTGAGGGTCCGATATAAAGCGCGTCAAGCCCCTTCTCCCTCAATGTCTGCGCCAGACGTTCAACTCTTTCTTTCTTTATCATAGTAGACAACTGCCTCCTGTAAGGATATTTTTCAGCGGTCTTATAGGCGATTCAACAAAAAACCGAATGTAAATCACATTATTTTTTATTACTTAAATTACTGATATATCGGGTAACTAAAAACACTATCCACTAGCCTCCAAAACTGGCCCGGAACTGTATATGCCTTTATATTAAACCACGTATGGAATATGTCAAGCACAGAAAATTTTCACTATACAACTTAAAGATTTACTATTTTAATTAGTTATGCACTACGTTTAACTGATATATAAGACCTCTTTTTTATTGACAGCCGTAAGACAGGTAGTCTATAATCCGGCTATCTGCTGCGGCAGACGCACGCTTCCCAGAGATTGTTTACGTAAAAAATTAAGTGCACAGTTTCGAGACGCGGCAAAAAAACTTGGGAGGAATCCTCATGAAGAAAGCTATGCTTTTATTGTTTGCGGCGCTGCTCGCGCTCTTCGTAAGCACAGCAGCAATGGCAGCCGAGGCGCCGTTCCACATTGGAATAGTGACCGGAACCGTATCACAGAGCGAAGACGACCTTCGTGGAGCAGAGCTGATGATCAAGAAATACGGCGATGTGGCAAACGGCGGTATGATCCAGCACCTCACCTATCCCGACAACTTTATGTCGGAGATGGAGACCACTATCTCACAGATCGCCGGACTTGCCGACGATCCTAAGATGAAGGTCATCGTCGTCAACCAGGCTATCCCGGGAACAGCGGAAGCCTTCCGCCGCGTTAAGGAGAAGAGGAAGGATATCCTCTGCTTCGCCGGCGAAGCCCATGAAGACCCGAACGTCATCACCTCCGTCGCGGACATGGCGATCAACGCCGACTTCGTATCACGCGGATACCTCATCATCGACACCGCGAAGAAGCTCGGATGCAAAACCTTCGTCCATATCTCCTTCCCGCGCCACATGAGCTACGAGACTCTCGGACGCCGCCGCGCGATCATGGAGCAGGCCTGCAAAGACCTCGGCATCAAGTTCGTCTTTGAGACGGCTCCCGACCCCACGAGCGACGTAGGCGTGGCCGGAGCCCAGCAGTTCATCCTTGAAAAGACGCCGGCATGGGTCAAGAAGTACGGGAAAGACACCGCCTTCTTCTGCACCAACGACGCCCACACCGAACCGCTTCTCAAGCAGCTCGCAAAGTACGGCGGATACTTCATCGAAGCCGACCTTCCCTCACCGCTCATGGGCTACCCCGGAGCATTCGGCATCGACCTTACGAAGGAAGCCGGCAACTGGCCCGTCATCCTCAAGAAGGTTGAGAAGACCGTATCCGACGCCGGCGCGAAGGGCCGCATGGGAACCTGGGCCTACTCCTATGGCTATACGAACAGCGCCGCCCTTTCAGAGTTCGGCAAACGCATAGTAGAAGGCAAAGCGAAGCTCAACAGCAAGAAAGACCTCCTCGCCTGCTACGCCGAGTACACCCCCGGCGCGAAGTGGAACGGCCAGAACTACACTGACCTCGGAACCGGCGTAACCAAGAAGAACATGATGCTCATCTATCAGGATACATATATCCTCGGCAAGGGCTACATGAAGGCTACGGACGTCAAAGTTCCTGAGAAATATCAGAAGATCAAGTTCAGCGGCAAATAAGCGGAACAATATCTGAGATACCAAAGACCCGCGGGCAGCCGCGGGTCTTTTTTTATGCGAAACCACTAAGCAAACGTTTGCACAGACCTTTGACAACAGGCTCTTTTATCTGTATAGTTCTAATTTAACTGCGGCGTCATTTGCCGCGAAAAATATAAAGCCTCGGCTTGAGAAGGGACGTGGGGATAGGGTTGAAAGATAAGATCCAGCTCTATGGATTCAACAACCTGACAAAAACGTTGAGTTTCAACATTTACGACATCTGTTTTGCAAAGACAGACCGGGAAAAGCAGGATTATATCGCTTACATTGACGAGCAGTATAATTCCGAACGGCTTACCAAGATATTGTGCGGCGTTACGGACATCATTGGCGCCTGTATATTGAATATCTCTAAACAGGATTACGATCCGCAGGGGGCCAGCGTCACCATCCTCATCTCCGAGGAGTCCGTGCCTCCGGCACAGATCGACGACTCCTGCAACCGCGGCTGCTGGGCGCAGAAGATCAACGACGAACGCGAAACGGTCGTCGCCCATCTCGACAAGAGCCACGTGACCGTACACACCTACCCCGAATTTCACCCCAACAACGACATCAGCTCATTCCGCGTCGATATCGACGTCTCTACCTGTGGCAAGATATCGCCGCTGAACGCGCTCAACTACCTCATCGGTCAATTCGACTCCGACATCATCGCGCTCGACTACCGCATCCGCGGCTTCACGCGCGACATAGACGGGAAAAAATACTACAAGGACCATGAGATAAATTCCATTCAGAACTATATCGACGAGGCTACGCTGCGCCGATACGACGCGATAGACGTCAACGTTTATCAGTCGAACATCTTTCATACAAAGATGATGCTGAAAGAGATACGGCTCGCCGACTACCTCTTCAACATCGATCCCCGCGAGCTGCCGCCCGAAGAGCGTCTGTCGATCACCGACCGCATCACGAAAGAGATGCTCGAGATCTACTACGGAATGAATATGTACTAAGTGGGCGTGATGAGAGAGAGAACATACAAACTCGCCCAGGACAGGGCCCCGCTGCTGGACGCGCTCACGGAATACCGTCGGGGACGCGTGGTCCCCTTCGACGTCCCCGGACACAAGCAGGGACGCGGAACGCCTGAGCTGACGGAATTTCTCGGCAAAAGCTGTCTCTCCGTCGACGTCAACTCTATGAAGCCGCTCGACAACCTCAGCCATCCGACCTCCGTCATCAAAGAGGCGGAGGCGCTGGCCGCCGACGCCTTCGGCGCGGACGACGCCTTTCTGATCATCGGCGGCACCACCGCCGCCGTGCAGGCGATGATAATGAGCGTCTGCAAACGCGGCGATTCTATAATCATTCCGCGCAACGTTCATAAATCGGCGATCAACGCCCTCATCCTCTGCGGTATCATCCCCGTCTATGTCGATCCCGGCATCCACCCGGAGCTCGGCATCTCGCTCGGCATGAGCGCCGACCACGTGGAGGCGGCGATTGCCGCCCACCCTGAGGCAAAGGCCGTCTTCGTCAACAACCCCACCTATTACGGTATCTGCGCCGACCTGCGGCGCATCACCGAGGCGGCACACCGCGCGGGAATGGCGGCGCTTATTGACGAAGCCCACGGCACACACTTCTATTTCGGCGGCGACATGCCGCTCACGGCTATGGAGGCGGGGGCAGACATGGCGGCGGTCAGCATGCACAAGACGGGCGGTTCGCTGACGCAGAGCTCGCTGCTGATAATGAAGCGCGGCCGCGTGCGTCCGGATTACGTCCGTACGGTAATCAACCTCACACAGACGACCAGCGCCTCATACCTCCTCATGAGCTCGCTCGACATCGCGCGCAAGGCCCTCGCCACGGAGGGCAGGGAGACCTTCGCGCGCGTCGTCTCGCTCGCCGAATACGCCCGCGGCGAGATCAACAGGATCGGCGGCTATTACGCCTTCTCACGCGAGATAATCGACGGAAAATATATTTACGACTTCGATACGACAAAGCTCTCCGTCAACACGCTGAAAATCGGGCTCGCGGGCGTCGAGGTCTACGACCTGCTACGCGACGACTACGGGATACAGATAGAGTTCGGCGACATGGGCAATATGCTGGCGATCATCTCCGTCGGCGACAACCACTACGCGATTGAGCGCCTTGTCGCCTCGCTCTCCGAAATAAAGCGCCTGCATGGACGCGAAGGGCTCGGACTGCTGGACCACGAATACATCCCTCCCGTGGTGCGAATGACGCCGCAGGAGGCCTTCTACGCGCCAAGCAGCCCCCTGCCGATCAGGGAGACGGTGGGAAAGATCTCCGCGGAGTTCGTTATGTGCTATCCACCCGGCATTCCCATCCTCGCCCCCGGCGAAGAGGTCACGAGGGAGGCTCTCGACTACATTCTTTACGCGAAGGAAAAGGGCAGCCTCGTCATGGGGCCGCAGGATATGGAGTTAAACTATCTATATACGGTAAAATAGGAGGAATACAATTATGGAACTATGGTACACAGAGGAACATACCCCTACAGTACGCTTTTCGATCAAAATAAAGAAACAGCTCTTCGGCGGCAAAAGCCCCTTTCAGCAGATAGACGTCTTCGACTCGGAGGAGTTCGGGCGCTTCTTCACCCTCGACGGGCTGATGATGCTCACCGAAAAGGATGAATTCATCTATCACGACATGATAGTCCACGTCCCCATGGCGACCAACCCGAACGTCAGGCGCGTCCTCGTCATCGGCGGCGGCGACGGCGGCACAGTGCGCGAGCTCACACGCTATAAGGGCATCGAAAAGATCGACATGGTAGACATCGACGAAATGGTCGTCAAGGTCTGCCGCGAGCTGCTGCCCTTCACCTCCCGCAAACTCGACGACCCGCGCGTCACCCTCTACTTTGAGGACGGCCTTAAATTCGTGCGCACGGTCGAGGAAAAGTACGATCTTATCATTGTCGACTCGACGGACCCCTTTGGCCCGGGCGAAGGACTCTTCACAAAGGAATTTTACGGCAACTGCTTCCGGGCGCTGACGGATGACGGCATCCTCGTCAACCAGCACGAAAATCCCTACTATGATTCATATCAGGCCTCGATGAAGCGCGCCAACCAGCGCATCAAAGACTTCTTCCCCGTCTGCCGCGTCTATCAGGCTCACATACCCACCTATCCTTCGGGACACTGGCTCTTCGGCTTCGCCTCAAAAAAATTCGACCCGCTCAAAGACCTTGACGCGGAGGCCTGGAACACCCTCGGCCTTGAGACAAAATACTACAACACAGATCTCCACACCGGCGCCTTCATGCTGCCGAACTATGTGAAGAGAGAGCTAGAGCTGACAGACTAAATGGAGACAAATATCCAGGGATTTATCGGCTGCGGCGCCTCCTTTCAGGAGGCGCGCGCCGTTTTCTTCGGCGCGCCGTTCGACTCGACGACCTCCTTCCGCCCCGGCACGCGCTTCGGCCCCGCCGCGATGCGCGCCGAATCCTTCGGGATCGAGACCTACAGCCCCTATCAGGAGAGAGACCTTGAGGATTACTCTGTATTTGACGCTGGGGACCTAGACCTGCCCTTCGGCAACGCCGCGAAAACCCTCTCCGCCATCGAAGAGGCTGCCGCGGAGGTCTTGGCGGCTAACAAAATCCCCGTTCTGCTCGGCGGCGAACATCTTGTGACCCTCGGCGCGGTGCGCGCGGCGGCGAAAAGATATCCCGGCCTGCGCCTCATCCACTTCGACGCCCACGCGGATCTCCGCGCCGACTACATGGGGGAGGAACTCTCGCACGCCTCGGTGATCCGCCGCTGCCACGACATTCTCGGAGACGGCAGGATATACCAGTTCGGCATACGCTCCGGCAGCCGCGAAGAGATGCGCTGGTCTGATACGCACACGAGAATGGAAAAATTCCGCGCGGATACAATCAACGAAGCTGTGAAGGAGATCGGCGAAGCGCCGCTCTACATCACGCTCGACCTTGACGTCGTAGACCCCGCCGAGTTCCCCGGCACGGGAACGCCTGAGGCCGGAGGGCTGCGCTTCACGGAGCTGCTCGCGGCGCTCCTCTCCCTGCGCGGCCTGAATGTCAAGGCCTTCGACATCTGCGAGCTTTCGCCGCACTACGACCATTCGGGAGCCTCCACGGCGCTCGCCTGCAAGGTGCTGCGCGAAATGCTGCTCGCCTATCTTTAAATATCGGGAGACAGGATAAATGAAAAAGGTCAAAATAACGGTGCTCAAAACCACCTTCGATGAGGAACTCGCGCGCGAATATGGCGCGGGCGAGGGATTATTCTACTACGGCGACTGGATCAGAAAACCGGGTGTGGCGATATGCGCGCTGCAACGACGGGCTGCGCCCTGTAAATCGGCGTTTATAAGCACGATTTGCGTCATAAAACGGTGGTTCCGAATCCTCGCCGTATGAAGATACGGCTCCGGTATCGGAACCACCATTTTATTTAGCAACTCGCACTTCTAAACGCCGATTTACGCAATTGCGGGGAAAGATAAATTGCGGTTTAGCTTCTAGCCCTTGTTGCCTCCCTCTCTGAGGGAGGTGTCGGCCGCCTGTTTTGGGCGGCTGACGGAAGGAGTGTTGCTCTGTTTGGCGTGGTAACCGCGCCAAACAGAGCCCGCGGCAAAAGCCGCGGGAGAACCGAAGGTCAACTCTCCCTCACCCCGCTTCGCGGGGAGCTCCCTCAGAGAGGGCGCCAAAAAACATCGTTACTTATCTCTCCCCTCACCCGAAGATAAATCACTATTTTTCTCTTTCCCATCCCTGAAAAAATCTGCGTTTGCTTCGGCATTACGCACATACGCCACTGAAATTTTTCCATTTTTGTGATATCCTCCTGTTAGTCTATCTTTCAATCAATATGAACGGGGTTGGTCAACATTACAAATTCCACGCTTAGAAAAGACGCCGAGAAAATTTATACAGCCGCGCTGCGGGAGGCGATGCCCGAAGAGGCGGTGCGCAGGGCTCTGCGTGAGATGAGGCCTGTGGAGGAGCTGGTCCTCGTCGCCATCGGCAAGGCGGCCTGGAGGATGGCGAAGGCGGCCTGTGACGAGCTTGGCGAACGGATAGCCTGCGGCGCCGTCATTACAAAATACGGGCATTCGGAAGGACCGATCGCCAACCTTTCGATATACGAAGCCGGTCATCCGATCCTTGACGAAAATGGTCTTGAGGCGGCTAAGGCGGCGTTGGAGCTGACTAAAAGAGAGAGCGAAGGACGCGCGGTACTTTTTCTAGTTTCCGGCGGCGGCTCCGCGCTCTTTGAATCCCTGCTGCCGGGCGTAACGCTGGAATACATGCGCGGGCTGAACGGCAGACTGCTCGCCTGCGGCGCGGACATACAGGAGATAAATACCATTCGCAAGCTCTTCTCCGCCGTCAAGGGCGGACGGTTTGCCAGGCACTGCGCGCCGTCGAAAATCTATCAGATCGTCCTCTCCGACGTGCTCGGCGACGACCTCGGATCGATAGCCTCCGGCCCCGCCGCCCCCAACCCGGCGCGCGCGGAGGATATACGCCATATAAACGATAAATATTCACTAGGTATAGACGATAAGGTAATCGAAGGACAGAAGCCTGTCGAGACGCCGAACGTAACGACGGTGATGGCCGCCAACGTGCGCATCCTCTGCGAAGCCGCGGCGCGGCGCGCGGAAGAGCTGGGCTACAATGCCTATATTATCGACGACGCCGTTGACGGGGATGTTGAGGAGCTCGCGGAGCGGATATACGGCGCATCGAAGCTCGCCGGCGCGCAGGACTCGCCATACCGCCGTCCCTGCGCCCTCATATTCGGCGGCGAACCAACCGTGCGCCTTAAAGGCAAGGGGCTTGGCGGCCGCAATCAGGAGCTGGCGCTGATAATGGCGAAATATCTCGCCGGCAGCGACGGAATGGTTTTCGTCTCCTGCGGCTCCGACGGCACGGACGGCCCCACCGAGGCCGCCGGGGGGATGACCGACGGCTCGACATGGGACCTTATATCAAAAAGGGGCGCGGACCCTGCGGCGCTGCTGGCGGATAATGATTCAAACCGCGCCCTGAAAATAGGCGATTCGCTGATCGTCACCGGTCCCACCGGCACCAACGTCAACGACCTGATGCTGCTGCTGGTGGACCGCTAAGCGCAGAGCGACGGGGCTTCATTTTCCAGCCGCTTGACGTACCTTTCGACGGCGGCGAGAAGTCCCGTTATCTGCTCCTCCCGGATATCCCCGATGTTTCCGATGCGGAAGGTGTCGCGTTCGGAGAGCTTTCCGGGGTAGATCACATAACCGTCCCGTTTGAGGGACTCATAGAAGTCAGTAAAATCAAAACCGACTCCCTCCGGATAGAGGAAAGAGGTTATCACCGGCGAGCGCAGCTCATCGGGAAGAAGCGCACGGAAACCCAGCTCCTCCATTCCACGGATGAGCATGTCCCGATTGGCGGTATAGCGCATATTGCGCGCGACGACGCCGCCCTCCTCTTTGAGTTCGCGCATCGCCTCCGCGAAGGCGACGACGACGTGCGTCGGCGAGGTGAAACGCCACTTGCCACGGTGCTCCTCCATCGTCTTCCACTGGCTGTAGAGGTCAAGCGAAAGGGAGCGGGCACGTCCACCGCATTCGGCCAGCTCCACGCGCTTCGCGATGACGAAGGCGAAGCCGGGCACGCCCTCGATGCACTTGTTGGCACTGCTGATCAGAAAATCTATGTCGAGGTCGTCCATATAGAGCGAAATGCCGCCGAAGCTGCTCATCGCGTCAACGATAAACTTTTTGCCGCAGCTCTTCGCGACACGGCCAACGCTCTCAATGTCGTTCAGGATACCGGTCGTGGTCTCGCAGTGAACCACCGCTACATGCGTCACCGCCGGATCGTCCGCCAACATCTCGGCCAGCATCGCCGCGTCGGGGCGCTCGCATTCGTCAAAACGCAGCTCAACGGCTGGTATCTTCAAAATTCCCGCGATCTCCGCTATCCTCCTGCCGTAGGCGCCGTTCGAGAGCACCGCCAATTTGCCGCCCCGCGGAATCACGCTGCCGATCACCGACTCCACGGCAAAGGTGCCGCTGCCCTGCATCAGCACGGAGGTATAATTGGCGCATTCGGCGCGGTCACGCAGCGCCATCTCCACAAGCCCGCGCCGCAGCTCCTCCACGACGTCGTTATAATCCCTGTCCCAGGTGCACCAGTCGCGAAGCATCGCCTCCTTCACACCGGCGGTGGTCGTAAGCGGCCCCGGCGTCAGAAGCAGATATCTATTCTCTTTCATCTTTACCGATCTCCTTTACAAAAGCCGGAAGCTCTGTGATGCTCTCCAGCACATAGTCGGCCCCAGCAAGGTAAAAACGCTCCCGCGCGGCCTGTTTTCTGTCCTCGATCTCCTCCGCGGAGAGCGCCCCGAACTCCGAAGCCGTAAGGCCCAGTTCGCTGCTTCCCTTTAAGATGCCGACGCTGATCACACCGGCGTTTTTGCCCTCGCGGATATCCGCCGCCGTATCCCCCGCCTTTACCACCGCGCAGGGCGGATAGACACCGAGACGTTCCATATTCTTGAATATCATCCACGGCGCCGGCCGCCCACCGGCGACCTCGTCGGGCGTCACGACGCAGTCCGGCGCGTAGCCCGCCGCCTTCGCGAGCGGCTCGATGACATCCATCATCTCTCTCGTATAGCCGGTTGTGGAACCGATCTTTATTCCCGCCTCCCGGAGCTCCCGCACCGCGGCGCAGACCCCCTCTATCGGCTCGGCGAAGTTGTGGAGTATATTCATAAGCGCCGGTTCAAAGGCGGCGTAGATCCCCAGAGCGTCGTCGTCTGTCGGCGCGCGTCCATATTTCTCCCTGAACAGCCACGCGGGGCGCTCCATTTTGAGTAGTTCGCGGATATGCTCGAGCTTCGGCATCCCCATCGGCGCGCGCAGCTCCTCCATCTCGAGGCGCAGGCCGCGCTGCTCGAATATCTCCGAAAAGACCTTAAGCGGGGCCATCGAGCCAAAATCCACCGTCGTACCGGCCCAGTCAAGGATCACGCATTTGATTTTTCTGCAGTTTGTCATCTGTTGCCGCTCCTTTTCATCACAAAGATATATTCGTAAAGTAATTTCGCCGCCACGTTGACGAGAATGACAAGGACGGAGAGCGCCGCGGCGGGCGCGATATCCCCCGCGTCCTCCATATTGACGATCGCCACCGAGGCAAGCTTAAAATCCGCGGGATAGAGAAAGACCACCGCGGATATCGTCACCATCGCGTTGACAAAGAAATAGAGCGCCGTCTCAAAGATCGCGGCGCGGCACATCGGCACCGTAACCTTAAAGAGCGTCCGGTATGACGGTACGGCCATCGAGGCGGCGACCGCCTCTATCTCGCGGTCGAGCTTTTTCAGCGCCGAAGAGGCCGTAACATAGGGCACCGAATAAAAATGGACGATGTTCGCGAGCACCAGCACCGCCGCCGTACCATAGATGAAATTCAGCGGGTTGCCCTCCATATTGAAAAAGAATATGAAGGCCAGACCAATTGAAAGCCCCGGCAGCGCCAGCGGTATCAGAGAAAAGAGATTGTCCGCCTGCCGCAGCAGCCTGTTCGCGGTGCTCTTCTCCACCAGCCAGGCGTTCATGAATACGAATACCGTGCCGCAGAGCGCCGTCAGCAAAGCGGTGACAAGGCTGTTGAAAAAGGAGCTGATGCCTCCCGTAGCGGGACTGTCCACCGTGAAGTGCTCGAAGGTCAGCGCCATATTATAGGGCCAGGCCCTTATCAGCGAAGCGGCGAGCACCGCGCCGAAGAGCACGAGGATAAACCCCGCGACGGCGGTGCAGAATACCGTAAGCGCCGCGTCGCGCCCACGCGAGGGGACCACACGGTAGGCCATGCTGCGCGAGCTGACCGTGACGCCGTTCTCACTCGCCGTGAGACGCTCGGTGACGAACATTATCACGGCGGGGATCATCAGCAGCAGTCCGACTACCGAGCCCATCCCAAAATTCTGCTGTCCGATCACCTGCTTATAGATATCGGTGGCCAGCACGCTGTAATTGCCGCCGACCACCTTTGGCGCGCCGAAGTCGGAGAAACAGAGGCTGAAGGCGACGAGAAAGGCGCTGACAAGGCCGAACTTCGCCCCCGGCAGCGTGATCGTGCGCAATATCCGCATAGGCCGCGTCCCCATCGCGCGCGCCGCCTCATAAAGACGGTTGTCGGTATAAGAGAGCGTGATATAGAGGATCAGAAAGGCCTGCGGGAAGGTGTAGACCACCTCTGATATGATTATTCCCAGCGGCCCGTAGAGCGGCAGCTTCAGCCCCATCATCGTGACGACACCCTTATTGCCGATCAGGTAGATCAGCGCGATGCCGAACATCATCGTCGGCGCGCAGAGCGGCAGCAGCGCGAGAAACTTAAAAAGCCCCTTCGCGGGGACCACCGCGCGCGTCAGAGCGTAGGCGTAGGTGAAGGCGAGCAGCAGCGACAGAAGCGAGACCGCCGTCGATATCGCGAGCGAATTCCAGAGCGCCCCGACGAGGTGCGGCGAGGAAAAATATTCACGGAAGTTCGCGAACCCGATATAGGCCCCGTCAAAATCGGTGAAGGCCTTCGCAAAAAGAACAGCCATCGGCGCGGCGACGGCTGTAAAGAGCAGAGATAAATTTATCGCGAGAAGCGCGGTCTCGGATCTGTTGGCGTTTTTTATCTTTCTCATCGTTAGGCGCTCTTGAGCATTATGACCTTATCCTGCGGAATATCTATATAGAGGCGGCTGCCGAGCCGTAAAACCTTCGCGTCGCTCTGCTGCGAGGGGATATCTACCATCAGATGCCCCACATGCGTATCCACCTCTATGCGGTAAAAGGCTCCGCGGTACTCCACATCGCAGACCTCTGCCTGGATCGTGTTGTCAGACAGCGATTTGCTGAGACAGAGGCTCTCGGGACGGATCGCCCGGTCCGCGCCGACAAAATTAGCCGTGCCGACGAAGTCGGCGACGAAGCCGTTGACGGGAGCGTCATAGAGCGCCTGCGGCGTGTCCATCTGCTCGATGCGCCCCTCGTTCATAACGATGATACGGTCGGCCATCGAGAGGGCCTCCTCCTGGTCGTGCGTGACCATAATCGTCGTGATCGCGAAACGCTGCTGAATCTGGCGAATCTCCTTGCGGAGCTTGAGACGCACCTTCGCGTCAAGCGCCGACAGAGGCTCGTCAAGGAGCAAAAACTCCGGATTCAGCACCAGCGCGCGGCAGATGGCGACCCGCTGCTGCTGTCCGCCCGAAAGCTGCTGGGGATACTTCTTACTGTGACAGCCGAGCCCCGTGGTCTCGATGATGCCGGCGACGCGCTCCGCGGCCTCATCTTTGGAGAGCCCCTTATTCCAAAGGCCGTAGGCGATATTCTCCTCGACATTGAGATTCGGGAATAGAGCGTAAGACTGAAAGACTATCCCGAAATTTCTCTCCGAAGGTGGAGCGCAGGTCACATCGCGCCCCCCGATCTCTATACTTCCCTCATCTATGGCCTCCAGCCCGGCGAGCGAACGCAGCAGCGTGCTCTTACCACAGCCGGAGGGGCCTAATATGCAGACGAACTCTCCGTCGCGAATCTCGAAGCTCACCCTGTCGAGAGCCGTCATGCCTTTAAATCTCTTGGTAATGTTTATCGCTCGGAGAGTGGTCATCGATCTTCCCCTATTTCGCTTCCGTCTTGCCCTCGTAACGGGAGGCCCATTCCTTCAGCAGACGGTCACGGTTCTGGGCGGCCCAGCGCAGGTCGTTCTTCTTCACAAGCTGCGAGAGCGGCTCCTTTGAATAACCCTCGGGGATCGAATTGCCCACCTTCACCGCCGTGATCGCGTAATCGTCCTTCAGCGCGTTAATCGCCCTGTCGGAGATGGCCCAGTCGAGGAACTTCTTCGCCTCTGGCTTGATATTCTTCTTCTTAATCAGCGCGTTCGCCTCGACGTCCCAGCCGCTGCCCTCCACGGGGAAGACGATCTCCACGGGAGCCCCCTTCTTCTTCTGGTTCACACCGGCGTAACCGTAGGAGATACCGACGGGGAACTCGCCCGAAGCGGCCTTCTTCGCGGGCGCGGAGCCGGAGTGCGTATAGAGCGCGATATTCTCATGCAGCTTGTCGAGATACTCGAAACCCGCCCTCTCGCCCATCAGCTGGAGGATTCCCGAAACGGCGAGGAAGCCGGTGCCGGACGAGTTGGGGTTGCTCATTACGATCTTTCCCTTAAACTCGGGACGGAGAAGATCCTTGTAAGACTTTATCGCGGGCAGCCCCTGGGCCTTCGCCTCGGCGGTGTTCACCACGATCGCGCACTCCCAGGCGTCGATGCCGACCCACGCGGGCGGATTCGCCGTATCCTTCAGCATCTTTTCAACGCGGTCAAGCCCCTTCGGCGCGTATGGCTCGATAAGCCCCCTCTTCTCAAGCACGAGAAGGCTGGAGGCCGCCGTGCCCCAGACAACGTCCGCGGGGGTATTAGCGCCCTCGGCGAGCAGCTTCGCCGTGATAATGCCCGTAGAATCGCGGACAATCTTAACATCTATATCGGGATTAGCCTCCTTAAAAGTGGCAAGGTACTTATTGATCTGCTCGTTCTCCAGCGCCGTATAGACGATAAGCTCCTTACCCGCCGCATGCGCCGCCGCGGCGGCAAAGACGGCGGTAACGGCGATGAGCAGCAGCGCGAACTTCCAGGCTTTTCCGATTTGATCCGACAAATTAATCATTAAAAATCATCCTCTCAATGTGTTGGCCTAATTTAACCACCACAAAGTTACGGATGCTTTTCGCCTGGGTTACGCAAAGGTAACGTCAATACAAAAATATGTAACGGCATAAACAAAGCCGCCGGAGAGAAAACCCCTCCGGCGGCCTGTTTCTTGTGCTATTGCCTCTTCGTTACATCGTCCTTCGCGTCCGTTACATTACCTCTTCCTGCGGTAAATAAATGGAACCGCCGCAAGCAGAAGAAGTCCCGCGAATCCCGCGTTACAGCCGCTGGAGCTGCTGTGCGGAGTCGGAGCCGGTTTGGCCTTGTTGGTGGCTATCGCTATCGGGTCGACGACGTTGCCCAGTGTATCATCGAGGTCAAAATCTCCGTTGTCGGCCACAAAGACTACCAGGGTGTAAACTTCGTCGGGATTTACCTTGTCCGTAGACGCCAGGCTCTTGCCATCGAGATTCTTGAGCGTGAACATCTTGTCCCCGTACTCGGAGGCGACGGCGGCATATCCGAATTTCGCGCCCGTACCGTTCGCGAATACCTTTACAAGGTTGATATCTGCCACGACGCTGCCGTTCTTCGCGCCGAGGTCCTCGCCCATCAGCATAAGGGCTATCGCGGCTACATTTTTGCTCTTCTCCACCTGGGCCTCGACCAGCGGAAGCGTCGTGATGTTTTCCGGCGCTACGGTGCTGTCGTCCGACATCACCGACTCGACCGCGCTCTTGGCGACGACGGGGCTCACGGTAAGGTCGCCCTCTGCGTTAGCAACAAGGTCCGTAGCCTTAAAACCGATCTTCTCGGCAGTATATCTCTTGTTCTCATCCGTCGCGCCGAGTACACTGGATTCTGTGGCCTCTACATTTTCCGGTTTGCCGCTCTCCGTGTTGACCGGATTATCCTCTTTATCCACCGTTCCGACAACGACCGGCGCAGGCGTCGGGACGGGGTCGGGTTTAGCTGGGTCGGTAACGCTCACGACGCAGCCCGCGGAGTTGACGCCGCCCTTCGCCGTAACGACGGCGATACCGGCCTTAACGGCCTTCACCGTGCCGTCGGACGATACGGTGGCGATGCTGGGATCGCTCGACTCCCACGTAAACGTGTCAGCCTTGTCGCATGTCGCCGTCACCTTGCCGCTGTCGCCTACGTTAAGCTCTAGTTTGGCCGGTGTCACGACAACGTCGTCCGTATCACGTACGGAGACCTTACAGACACCCTTGCTCCCGCTGACATCTCCCGTAGCCGTTACGATGGCCGTACCCGCGCTGACGGCTGTGATAGAACCGCCCTCAACCGTGACGACTTTTGGATCGCTGCTTTCCCACGAGAATTCTTTGTCGATATCGCTGGAGGCTTTCAGCTGCGCGGTATTTTTCAGCCCCAACACGAGCTCGACCGACGACGGATCGACCGCCACTCCGGCGAGGGTCACGGTATACATCATATCCGCCCCTTGCTTTACGACATAGGGCGTTTTGACGTAATCACTAGGATCGGTGCTGTAAATACCTCCAATTACTTTGAATGACTTTACATGATCCACGCCTCCGCTGCTTATATACGTTTCAATCGCGTTTGTTTGTTCTGAGATGAGCGTCGCCGAACCGGAAATTGTCACGTCCATAGAGGCGCCCTTATAGCTCTTATGCGATATCAAAGACAGCGCGTTGCCAAGCTCGTTTGTTCCTCCACCGGAGAAAACACCATTTGCGGGAACTTTATGATCTCCGGATGCGGTGATTGTTCCTCCAGAAATCATTACCGTTCCAGCTTTTACCTGAATGCCGTCAGCAGCACTTAACTCTCCGCCGGATATACTTAAGGTGCCGCTGCTGGGATGATAGATAGCAGCAGAATCTGCGCTAGCTACGGTAATCTTTCCGCCCTCCACATAGATGCCGGAACCAGGCTCAGTGATATTAGTCCCGTTTGTGGCTATACCAAAACCATATTCAACGTTTATTTCACCGTCTTTAAATGTCACTCTGGTCCCGTCATCATATGTTGTGATGCCTATACCATTTTTGACCTCTATTATCGCTTTTTCGACGGTCAACTTGGCTCCATTTTTCACGCGTATTACGCCGTCATTATTGCTGCTATACGCGGCGGTACTGACATCCAGCAATTTTCCGCCGCCCTGGCTATCCTTAATAGTCATGTCACCTGACGTCGCATAGATTATGCTGGCCGGATATTTTGTGCTATCAGTCGTTTTGTAGACACTCGTATCAGAGGAGACCACGTGCCCGTTCAAATCCAGAGTTACCGTAAAATCTTTAGAAAGCTCTATCGCCTTTGTGTTAGCGTTTAAAGCAATATCCTCAGACAGTATATAATCTCCCGCTGTCTTAAATAAATCCCCAATATTGTTCTGACCTATCTCTGTAGCCGCCATCGCCATCGGCGCGCACATCAGCGCCATCAGCAACACAAGAAAAATTATTCCGTATTTTCTTAGTTTCCTCATTTTCATATTTCCCCTTTCTTTGTTTTGTTACCCCTTCTTTGCCGTTACAAAACCCTCATGATAAAAACCCTTTTGTCTTCCCCCTCCCTCGCAGAGACAAAATAGACTTCCAACCCCTTAAGCTCATTAACGCGGCCACAGCACGGCCATGCTCTCTGCAAGAAAAAAGAGCAAGGCCGCGGATATGGACAGCGATATGAAAAAAGTTATATATAACGCCCTCTGCTTCACAGTCTCTCCCCTCTCAATATTGCGTACCGGCAGCCGGTTTGTTCCGTTTTTTTGCATGTACCTGTCGCCGCCGTTTATTATTCGTTTCTGTTTTGCTGATATTGAATACTAAAAAACTCATTACGAATTAAGACAACAAAACATTTGGATACACCAAAACTGCATAGATGTACCTTCGTATTTTATGGATTACATTCGCCTCTTATTCGGCTATAGTGGATGTATATTCGCTTAAAGTCAATATAGTTTTAATATTTTCGCTCAATATTAATAGTATTTCGATTATTGTTAATAGCAATTTAGCTCTTTTCTAAGTAAATTGGTAGAAGAAAGGGGCTTGTCTAATGTGGAAGATTCAGAAGTACCGGATAGCCCAGGGGCTGACACAGGAAAATCTCGCGGAAAGGGTCGATCTCTCCGTAAGCTATATCTCAGAGATCGAAAATGGGAAGAAACGCCCCTTCCTGAAAACGTTGGAGAAGATAGCGGCCGCGCTTGATGTCTCTCTCGTTTCGCTGATGGGCGAGGATAGTAAAAAAGATATAAGGGAAGAGAGGCAGATAGAATGCCCTTTTCTTAAGTATACGGATGACAGCGGCGATATCGCGGCGGCAAACGGCATCACGCGGGAGATTTTCACGGCGGTAGCCGAGCTGGCAATGGAGGAAAAGATAAAGGTCCTCTCCTATGTTCGTGACCTGAAAAAGCTCTCGGACTTTATGAGAGACAAGAGATAGCGAAGTCATTTTTTACCAAAAACCGCTGCGTCGGTATTATTCTTTAATTACCATTCGATAAAACGTCTTAGTTGAACTTGCCCATCTGCTCTCCCATAATAGGGACATCAGAGGAAAAAATCCGAAAAAATTTGATATAGGAAAGCGTCTTTAAAGAGGCATGGCAAAACGCAGAAAGAAAAAACGTTCCACACTAAAAAACGCTATTTTCCTCTCACACATAATGATTGACACAAAAACAGCCCCGAGGATTACCCTCAGGGCCGTTCTTTAAATTAATTCCAGCGGAGACCTACTCTGACAGACAAACTAGCCGACCTCGCACAAATCAGAAAAACACTGATTTGGCTCCCTGGCCATGGTGGACAAACTAGCCGACCTCGCACAAAAGGCAGAACCGGCCTTTTGGCTCCCTGGCCATCCCACGGATACCCTCCGTAGTACCACCCGCGATGTAGTGCTTAACTGCCAGGTTCGGCATGGGACCGGGTGGATCCACTCCCTTGTTACGCACAGAATAAATAACACAAAAAACGACCCCGAGGATTTCCTCAGGGCCGTTCTTCAAATTAATTCTAGCGGCGACCTACTCTCCCACGGATACCCTCCGTAGTACCATCGGCGATGGAGTGCTTAACTGCCGGGTTCGGCATGGGACCGGGTGGATCCACTCCTCTATTACCACTAGAAACTTTATGAATAAACGTTTTCACGTTTACCTGCTTTGTCAATTTTCCCAGCTAACAAACTAAGTTCGAAGACGAAAATCATAGATTTTCTTTCTCACTTATCTATTACCACTAGAAACTTTATGAATAAACGTTTTCACGTTTACCTGCTTTGTCATTTCGCACGCGGATAAGTATACCACATACGCCTGCTTTTTTGACCTTCAAATTTCAACTTTAATTTGGTAGAGATTTGTGCCGAAAGACGTGAAGCGCGTAGGGAGGGCGAGCTAAGACGTACTACTGTACGTCGACGCGACCCCGACCAGCGCTTTGCGCCTTACGGTGCAAAGATCTGCCAAATTTAGGCGGATAAAGGATTTATGAGGTTAAGGCCTCGGTGTATTAGTATTGGTCAGCTCAAAGGGCGTTACCCTCTTACACCTCCAACCTATCAAACCGGTCGTCTGCCGGACACCTTACTTCTTTGACGAATGAGGTATCTCATCTTGAGGCCGGCTTCCCGCTTAGATGCCTTCAGCGGTTATCCGATCCGTACATGGCTACCCAGCTTTTACTCCTGGCGGAATAACTGGTTCACTAGCGGTACGTCCATCCCGGTCCTCTCGTACTAGGGACAGTTCCTCTCAAATACCTTGCGCCCACAGTGGATAGGGACCGAACTGTCTCACGACGTTCTGAACCCAGCTCACGTACCGCTTTAATGGGCGAACAGACCAACCCTTGGGACCTGCTTCAGCCCCAGGATGCGATGAGCCGACATCGAGGTGCCAAACGCCGCCGTCGATAGGAACTCTCGGGCGGCATCAGCCTGTTATCCCCGGGGTAGCTTTTATCCGATGAGCGATGGCCTTTCCACTCAGGACCACCGGATCACTAGGACCAACTTTCGTTTCTGATCGATCTGTCAATCTCACAGTTAAGCCACCTTATACCCTTACGCTCTGTAGATGTTTTCCATTCATCTTGAGGTGACCTTCGCGCGCCTCCGTTACTCTTTGGGAGGCGACCGCCCCAGTCAAACTGCCCGCCTGACAATGTCCCGCATCACGATTCAGTGCCTGCGGTTAGAATCCCAGCACAATAAGGGTGGTATTCCAACGACGGCTCCATAAAGTCTGGCGACCTTATTTCACTGCCTCCCACCTATCCTATACATACTATACCGAAATCCAATATCAAGTTACAGTAAAGCTCCACGGGGTCTTTCCGTCCTACTGCGGGTAACTGGCGTCTTTACCAGTACCACAATTTCACCGGGCCCACTGTCGAGACAGCGCTCAGATCGTTACACCTTTCGTGCAGGTCGGAACTTACCCGACAAGGAATTTCGCTACCTTAGGACCGTTATAGTTACGGCCGCCGTTTACTGGGGCTTCAGTTCAAAGCTTCGCCTTGCGGCTGACCTCTCCCTTTAACCTTCCAGCACCGGGCAGGTGTCAGACCCTATACTTCGGCTTGCGCCTTCAGCAGAGTCCTGTGTTTTAGTTAAACAGTCGCCTGAGCCTGGTTTCTGCGAACCAAAGATGCTTACTATGTAAAATATTCACATCTCCAGCCACTCCTTCTCCCGAAGTTACGGAGTCAACTTGCAGAGTTCCTTAACAATGGTTATCCCGTTCACCTTAGCCTTCTAAGCCAACCCACCTGTGTCGGTTTTGAGTACGGGTTCGACAGTTCTCCATAGAAGTTTTTCTCGGCAGCCGAGCATTTGCACCTTCTCGAATTGGATTCTTCCACGTCAGTTCTCGGCCTTGGAGAGAAAGGGATTTGCCTCTTTCTCAAGCCTACTACTTTGTACCGGGATTTCCATCACCCGGCGTGCATAGCTTTCTGCGTCACTCCATCTGTCAAACGAACTGCCAAAGGGCAGGATTGTCTACCTGCTGTCCATCGACTACGCCTTTCGGCCTCGCCTTAGGTCCCGCCTAACCCTGGGTGGATGAACCTTCCCCAGGAATCCTTGGGTTTTCGGTGAGTGTGTTTTTCGCACACTTTTCGCTACTCATGCCGTCATTCTCACTTCTATATTGTCCACATGATCTTACAATCATGCTTCGTCCTGTATAGAACGCTCCCCTACCAGTCAATGGATATTTCCACTGAATCCGAAGCTTCGGCGCCATGCTTAGCCCCCCACATTTTTGGCGCAGGGACGCTCGACCAGTGAGCTGTTACGCACTCTTTCAAGGATGGCTGCTTCTGAGCCAACCTCCTGGCTGTCTGGGCATCCCCACATCCTTGTAACACTTAGCATGGGCTTTGGGACCTTAGCTGTCGGGCTGGGCTGTTTCCCTTTCGACTACGGATCTTCGCACTCGCAGTCTCACTCCCAATCCAGATCTGCAGGTATTCTGAGTTTGATTAAGCTCGGTAGGCAGTGCTGCCCCCTCACCTATTCAGTGCTTTACCCCCTGCAGTCTTACCGATTGAGGCTGCACCTCAATGCATTTCGGGGAGAACCAGCTATCACCATACTCGATTAGCTTTTCACTCCTATCCACACCTCATCCAGGCCTTTTTCAACAGGCTGTGGTTCGATCCTCCAACCGGTGTTACCCGGTCTTCAATCTGGACATGGATAGATCGTATGGCTTCGGGTCTATAGCATGTGACTTGCGCCCTGTTCAGACTCGCTTTCGCTG